>CAZDWH010000109.1:0-10559 GCA_964509025.1 uncultured Rhodanobacteraceae bacterium | reverse complement strand
TCCGCGGTTTCATCCAGAAGCTGCGCGAACGCAAGGTGATCTGGCCCGACGACGCAGGCAAACTCGCGTTCGACGCGGAGCTCGAAAACATCGTGAAAGACGCCAAGCTGATCCTGTCGCGCGAGATTCGCCACGGCATCCTCAAGCTCACGCCGGAGCGGCGCGAGGCCTTGGCGGTCGAAGCGGAAGCCAAGGCGGATTAGAAAAAGTATACTTTGCTACGCGTCGAGATCGGGAATCAGCTTCGACTCAAGATAGGCGATCATGTCCTTGAGTCGCAGCTTGCGTACCTTCATGCGCTTGAGCTGCAGCTCGTCGCAGCTGGAATCGGTCGCGAGCGTGGCGATCGCGATGTCGAGATCGCGGTGCTCGACGCGCAGCTCGACGAGCTGACGGGTGATTTCGGAAGGTTCTAGCGCCACGTCGCGGATCCTTCGAGCCAAGCCCCAAGTGTAACGCTTCGGGCGAGCCGGGAGCATTGGCCTTACAATACGAACATGCGGCGCGCCCGCTTCCATTTCGTTCCAGATGCACGCTTTGTCATGACTGCTCTTGCCGCCCAACGTCTCGATGCCACCAAGCTGGCCAAGCGCCTGCGCCGCCAGGTCGGGCAGGCGATCGCCGACTACAACATGATCGAAGATGGCGATCGCGTGATGGTGTGCCTGTCCGGCGGCAAGGATTCGTACACCCTGCTCGACGTGCTGCGCCAGCTGCAAGCGAAAGCCCCGGTACGCTTCGAACTCGTCGCAGTGCATCTCGACCAGAAGCAGCCTGGCTACGATCCGGCGATCCTGCCGAATTATCTGCGCACGATCGAGCAGCCGTTCGAGATCCTCGAGCAGGACACCTACAGCGTCGTGCAGCGCGTGATCCCGGAAGGCAAGACCATGTGCGGCCTGTGCTCGCGCCTGCGCCGCGGCGCGCTGTACTCATTTGCGGAACGTGCCGGCTTCAGCAAGATCGCGCTCGGCCATCATCGCGACGACATGGTCGAGACGCTGTTCCTCAACATGTTCCATCATTCCAAGCTCAAGGCGATGCCGCCGAAGCTGCTGTCGGACAATGGCAAGCATGTGCTGATCCGCCCGCTTGCGTACTGCAAGGAGGCCGATATCGCCGAATACGCGGCCCTGCGCGAGTTTCCGATCATGCCGTGCAATCTGTGCGGTTCGCAGGAGACGCTGCAGCGTAAGGCGATCAAGGCGATGCTGCACGAGTGGGAGAAGAAGCATCCCGGGCGCAGCGAGAACGTGTTCCGCGCGCTCACCTCGATCGCGCCGTCGCAACTCGCCGATCGTGAACTGTTCGACTTCGCCGCGCTCGGCGCACGCACGCCCGCGCGACCGTCGCAAGCCGAGTGGCTGCTTGGCGATTCGTCAAAAGAAGAAATTTAGCCACGGATTACGCGGATATCACGGATCAAGAAAACCTTGATCGCTTTGGTCTCGTGTCGTCCGTGTCATTCGTGGCCAATGCTTTTGTTCCAAAGGACTCCCGATGTGGTTTCGTAATCTGACGCTGTTCCGTTTCTCTGCTGCTGTCGCCAAAACGCTCAAATCCCTCGAAACCGATCTCGCCGACAAACGCCTGCGGCCTTGCGGGCCGATCGAGCTGTCCACGCGCGGCTTCGTCTCGCCCTTCGGCCGGGCCTCGGAGGAACTCGTCCATCGGGTCGACACCTTTGCGCTGGTTACCTTGGGCGCAGAAGACAAACTGCTGCCAACATCCGTGATCAACGACGAATTGTCGACAAAAATCGACAAAATCGCCGAAAAGACCGGTAAAAAACCGGGTGCGCGCGAGCGCAAACGACTCAAGGAAGAGGTATTGACCGACCTTTTGCCACGCGCTTTCATACGCCTGTCAAAGCGCAGTGCTTATCTGGACACGGACCAGGGCTGGCTTGTCGTCGATACTGCGAGCAAGAAGGCTGCGGAGGAAACCGTCACCCAGCTGCGCGAGGCCCTGGACAGCTTTCCGGCGGTACCGATGGCGCCTGAGGAGTCGCCGCGCGTGCTGATGACCGGCTGGCTAGCACAGGGCAAGCTGCCCAAGGGCCTAGCCCTGGGCGATGAGTGCGAATTGCGCGATCCGGTCGAGGCCGGCGCAGTGGTGAAATGCCGCCGGCAGGAGCTTGAAAGCGACGAGGTGAGGGAGCATCTCAGGTCGGGTAAGCAGGTGTTCCAGCTGGGTCTTGTGTTCGAGGACCGGCTTGCGTTCACCCTCGACGAGGAGCTGGTGGTACGCAAATTGCGTTTCCTCGACCAGGTGCAGGACGAGCTGGGCGAAGAAGGCAAGGACAGCGCGGCGGCCGAGCTCGATGCGGTGTTTGCGCTGATGTCTCTGGAATTGAGACGTCTTACGGAGAAACTGGAAGAGTGGTTCGGCCAGAAAAGGCCAAAAGACAAATAGCCATCCGGTTACGCGACGCCGAGGCAACGATGAGGTTTATAGACATGACCTTGGCAGAGCAGCAAGAAAACTATCTCGAACTCCCGACGCCCGACGGCGACACGATCAAGGTGTTGCGCGCGGCGCACCCGCGCGCGCGGCGCTTGCGCCTCACGGTGACCTCGGGCGGCGCACGCGTGTCGTATCCAACGGGCACCCATCCGGCGCAGGTGTTTTCCTTCCTGCGCAAACACGCGAACTGGCTCGAGCGCAAGCTTGATGAGCTGCAGATTGAAGATACGCCGCCGCCGCTGCAACCCGGTCGGCCGACGCTGATTCCGCTGCGCGGAGAAACCACGCGTCTGGTCTGGCGCGACGGCGCGTTGCCGCATATCGAACTGATCGACGACCGTCTCGTGCTTACGCTGACCAAGCCGCACAACCAGCGCAGCCTCATTGTCGCGCGCGCGTTGCTGCATTCGTTTCTGCAGGCGCAGATTCGTCGCGACGTGTCGCGTCATCTCGCGCGCTATGTGCCCGAGCTCGGGCGCGCGCCCACGGGCGTGCGCGTGAAGGCGCTGAAGAGTCTGTGGGGCAGCCTCGATACGCGCGATGCAGTCACGCTCGATCTCGCGCTCGCGCTGGCGCCGCCCGAGGCGCTGCGCTATGTCGTGATCCACGAGCTGTGTCATCTGCGCTATCGCGATCACTCGCCGCGCTTCTGGAACCTGGTCGAGTCGCTATGCCCGGATTGGCGCGAACAGCGCGAATGGCTCAAGGCGCGCGGACATGCACTGAAGGCGGAACTGGCGCGCCTGATTCAGGCCTGAGCTGCACCCGCAGGCGACGTTTCACGCAGCAGAAAATCACAGATCGCCTGTGCGACCGCTTGCGGATTTTCCAGATGCAGATGATGTCCGCCCGCAATGTGCTGCACTTCTATTTGCGGCACGGTGGCGATGCGCTCGGCAAACGCGGCCTCTGATACAGGCTTCACGGTCGAGTCCGGCGCAAGGATCAACAGCGTCGGCGCCGTGATGTGCCGCACGAGATCGAGCACTTGCGGCTCGGTGAAGCGCTGCAGCGAAGCGGTCGTCAGGCGCGGATCGGACGACCACGACCAGCCACCGGTGACAGGCTTGATTCCGCGCAGCACGAGCAATTCCGCAGCCGTGCGCGACAGGCCGTTCGCTTGCATGCGCGCCTGGATTGCGGCGTCGGGAGTCGGAAATACGCGGAGCGGCTTGTTCGTGATCTCGCGCGCCTGCGCGATGCCGCGCCGCAACTGCGCGGCAGTTTGTTCTGCCGGCGTGGTCAAAGCGCCAAGCGCTTCGATGGCGACCAGTCGTTGGATCCGTTCCGGGCTCGCAGTCGCGGTGAGGCTCGCGATCGCGCCGCCCATCGAATGGCCGAGCAGATCGAATTGCTGCCAGCCGAGCGCATCCGCGGCGGCGAGCACGTCGAACACGCCATCGACGAAGCGGTAGGCGATGCCAGGGGATGCGTGGTTGGAGCGGCCGTGTCCGGCGAAGTCGAGCGCGACAAAGTGGCGGTGTGTACCGAGCGTCGGCGCAATCGCGTCGAAACTCGCCGCATTGTCGAGCCAGCCATGCAGGCCGAGCAGCGGCGGCAGCGAGGCGTCGCCCCAGGCGCGTGCCGCAAGCCGCACATGCGGCAACTCGAGCGTGAGTTCACGTGCCTGCATCGAGCGCCTCTTGCTGCCACACCGCCAAATGCTGCTGGATTAGATTCGCAAGTGCCTGCGCGTGCGTCGCACTGTCGTTGAGCGCGGGAATATAGTCGAAACGCGTGCCGCCCGTGGCGAAAAACTGCTCGCGATAGCGGATCGCGATTTCCTCGAGCGTCTCCAGACAATCGACGGCGAATCCAGGGCACAGCACCTGGACGTCGCGTACGCCGCCTGCGGCCCACTGCGTCAACACTGTTTCGGTGTCCGGACCGAGCCAGACTTCGCGCCCGACACGCGACTGAAAACTCATCGTCAGCTGGTTTTCGTCGAGGCCGAGGCGCTCGCCGAGCAGGCGCGTCGTCGTCGTGCACTGCGCGAGATACGGATCGCCGCGATCGACTTGGCGCTGCGGCAGGCCGTGGTAGGACAGCAGCAGGCGCTCGCTGCGGCCGTGCTGTTGCCAATGCGTCTCCACGCTGGCGGCGAGGGCATCGATATATCCACCGTCGTCGTGATAGTCGCGGATGCCGCGCCATGTGCGCGGTGGCATTGCGCGCGCAGCGGCATCGAGCACGGAACCGGTGGAGGCGCCCGCGTACTGCGGATACAGCGGCAAAACCAGAATGCGGCTGAAACCCTCGGCGCGCAGACGCGTCAGCGTCGCGGCGAGCACGGGCTCGCCGTAGCGCATCGCCAGTTCGACCCGCAGGCCTTGTGGCGCCAGGGTTTCGCGCACGCGTTCGGTGAGGGCGCGGCTGTTGACGAGCAGGGGCGAGCCGTCCGGCGTCCAGATACTCGCGTAGGCGCGCGCCGAACGACCTGGCCGGATACGCAGGATGACCCCGTGCAGGATCGGCCACCACAACCAGCGCGGCGCGTCGATCACGAATGGATCGGACAGGAATTCCGCCAAATAGCGGCGTACGGCGCTGATCGTCGGCGCTGCGGGGGTGCCGAGGTTAACCAGCACGACCGCGGAGGTGGCGGGGGCAGGGGTGTGATCGCTCATGTCGGCGGGTACGTCTTTCGCGGTCTGGTTAGCAAGATATCTCGTCATTTCGGCCGGGAGGTGGCCTGTCTGGGCTGAGCCAAGTCTAAAGCCTTGTTTTTCTTGGCTGCCATGTTAGTATCGAACCGCTGCAGCTACGCCCGCTGCAGCAGACGATTATCAAAATACTATAAGTAAAACCAAATAGTTCGATGTCTCCACGCGCCTACATTGCTGGGCTAGTGCTGGCCGTTGCCGCTCACGCGGCCGACGCGGCGCCGATCGCCTATGCCGAAGCGCTCACAGCTTCCGCCTTTGGCAACCAGTCGGCGCTATACAGCATCGATCTCGCCACGCGCGCGGCTACCCTGGTTGGTCCTTCGGTGCCGAACAACAATGGCCTGGTCAACGGGCTCAACCCGTTCGTCATGCGCGGCCTGAGCTTCGATCCGGCAGGTCAGCTCTATGCCGTCGCCCAAGATCTCGGGGTACTGGTCAAGATCAATCGAGCGAATGGCGCCGCAACGCTCGTCGGACCGTTGAATCTGAGCGGTCCTGGCGTCGCGAACGCATCAGCGCTCGATCTAAGCATGGCCATCACCTGCGATGGCAAAGCCTGGCTTGCCTCGGGTACAACCGGCAACTTCTGGTCGGTGAACCTTTCGACCGGCGCAACCACCCTGGTCGGCCCGCTCGGCAACAATCCGATCACCGGGATGACGGCGCGGGCGAATACGGTGTACGCAACCGGCAATCAAAGCAACCAGAAACTCTATACCGTCAATACCGCCACCGGTGCGGCCAGTCTCGTCGGCGCCTACGGCGGCAGCGATGGCGCCGTCCCGGATATTTCGCCGGCATTCGATACGAATGGCCAGCTGTGGGCCATCCTCGCGAATCCCGTTCCGAATACGGTGTCGAACAATGTCGCGACGATCGCGGCCAATGGCGCATTGAGCAAGATCGGCACGGTCACCGGCGCAGTTGCGCAGGGCGTGGGGCTGAATGGACTTGCGCTCGCGCCCGCTGTGTGCGGTGCCCCTGCCGGCCCAGCCTTTATCGCTGAGGCGCCGGCAGTGTCGCGCAGCGCGCTGTTCAGCCTGATCCTGCTGATCATCGGCTGCGCAGCCTGGTCGCTCGCGCTGCGCGCGCAGCGCTAGACGAATCGTTCGCAACATATTCATCGCGGACGCGGTACCTTAGGCGCCGTCTGCTCGCTGCCGGAGTTCCCAACTTGAAACTGGTCCAGTCCTTTTGCCTGCTGGCGCTGCTTTGCGCTGCCCATGTGCATGCCGGCGAAGCCGAAACCCAGCGCGTGGGCAACGCGGTGCGCGTGCTGCGCGAAATCCTGCAGGCGCCGGACCGGCGCGTGCCGAGCGACATGATCGCCAATGCCTATGCGGTGGCGGTGATTCCGGACGTGATCAAGGCGGGTCTCGTGATCGGCGGTCGCCATGGCCAGGGCCTGATCGCGGTCAAGACCGACGGCGGCACCTGGAGCAATCCGAGTTTCATCAGCATGTCAGGTGGCAGCATCGGCTTCCAGGCCGGAGTCTCGTCGACCGACGTCGTACTCGTGTTCCGCACTCAGCGCGGTGTCGATTCGATCGTGCACGGCAAGTTCACGCTCGGCGCAGATGCGTCCGCCGCGGCCGGCCCGGTCGGACGCACGGCGCAAGCTTCGACCGATGCTTCGCTCAAAGCCGAAATCTATTCCTACTCGCGCGCACGCGGCCTGTTCGCCGGCGCCGCACTCGACGGTTCGGTGATCTCGATCGACAACGACGCGAACGCGGCGGTTTATGGCGCTGGCATTACACCGCGGCGCATCTTCGCCGGGCAGGTGAGCAATGTGCCGAATGCGATCGTCGACTTCCGCGACCGCTTGGAGGAGTACACTGCGCACTAGCGGAGTTGTCATGAATTCGGCACAGGATGTGCCGACGCACCAAGCGCAAGCGCTGGTGCGACAAACGTGGCGCGGCTGTGCCGCGACCGTTTGTTTGCAAATCGCGGCAGGATGCCCGATTTTGCAACGACAGAAACTGGAGACAGGTAATGGGCAGTTGGAGCATTTGGCATTGGCTCGTGGTGCTGGCGATCGTGGCGCTGGTGTTCGGCACCAAGCGTCTGCGCAACATCGGCGAAGACGTCGGTGCGGCGATCAAGAGTTTCAAGAAGGGCATGCAGGATCCGGATCAGCAGGCGCAGCTCAAGGCCGATCCGCCGGCGAGCGGCAGCGAAAACAAGTCATCCGAGCATAGCGAGTCGAAGTAACGACTTCGACGACGGGCTCGCATGTTCGACTTCAGCTTCAGTGAGATCGGCCTGATCGCGGTCGTCGCCTTGGTCGTGCTCGGTCCCGAGCGCTTGCCCAAGGTCGCGCGCACCGCAGGAGCGCTCGTGCGTCGCGCGCGCGCGAGCTGGCAGAACGTGCGCGACGAGATCGCGCGCGAGCTCGAAACCGAGGATTTGAAGCGCAGCATAGCCGAGGCCAAGCAGGCGGCGGCCGCTCTGCAGCGGGACATGCACGCGACCTCGAACGAAATAAGAACTGCTGCCGATCAAATCGCCGCGACAACGTCGGCGCCAGTGCCCGACCCGGCCGGGCCGCCACCCGACACCGCGTCGTCCGCGCCGGCTGACGCGATTCATCCACCGCAGCAGATTGAACCGCAGGCAGGCCCGCGATGAGTGTTGCGGGCGAGGACGAGGGCGGCGAAAGTTTTCTCTCGCATCTGATCGAGCTGCGCGAGCGACTGCTCAAGGCGACTGCGGCGGTGCTGCTCGTGCTGCTCGCATTGATTCCGTTCGCGAACAAGCTTTACGGCTGGCTTGCGCTGCCGCTGATCGCGAACCTGCCGCAGGGCGGCACGATGATCGCGACCGAGGTGATCTCGCCGTTCCTCACACCGATCAAGCTCGCGTTCTTCGTCGCGTTGGTGCTGGCGATGCCGGTCGTGCTGTACCAGCTATGGGCCTTCGTCGCGCCGGGCCTGTACAAGCACGAGAAGCGTTTCGCGCTGCCGATGCTCGTTTCCGCGGTCGTGCTGTTTTATGTCGGTTGCGCATTTGCATATTTCTTCGTGCTGCCCGCAGTGGCCAAATTCATGAGCGGCGTTGCGCCGAGCGGCGTCACTGTGATGCCGGACATCGGGCGCTATCTCGATTTCGCGCTGACGCTGTTCCTTGCGTTCGGACTGTGCTTCGAGGTGCCGGTCGTGTTGTGGATCCTCGTGATCCTCGGCGTTGTCACGCCGACGCAGCTCGCGGAAAGTCGGCGCTATGCGATCGTCGGCGCCTTCGTCCTCGCGGCGATCTTCACGCCGCCCGACGTGCTGTCGCAAACCATGCTCGCGGTGCCGATGTGCCTGTTGTACGAACTCGGCATCATCGGTTCGCGCGTGCTGGTGCGCGCGCAGGCGCAGCGCGAGGAGCCGACCGGCAAAGACGCCTGATCGGCGGACTTTGTATATCATTCACAAAATGCAAAGTGCTGCATTCGCACGTTGCAATTCGGTCGCGCGGGTATACAATGCAACCGTAACCCCCTGTGTTAATGCACTCGGCCCCCATCCGGAGATACCCCCTATGGCAAAGAACGAAGAAACCCGCGACGCCTCGTTGCGCGTATCGAAAAAGGTGCGTGATGCGCTCAAGGCCGCTGCGGCGAACGCCGGTCGCCCGCTGTACGACGTGACCAACGAAGCGATCAGCAACTTCCTCGCGAAGGCGCCCGCGGCGCGCAAGGCGAAGAAGTAAGCAAGACCCCGAATCGCAGTACCCGCAGCTCGAAAAGCTGTGGTGGGGAACGAAGAAACGGCCCTTGCGGCCGTTTCTGCTTTTTGGCGGTGTGAACCCGTCGCGTTGCGAGCGAGCGCAGTAGTTTGCGGCAGGCTCTAGTCCATCGGCGGCAGCACGCCGATCACTTCCGCAATGGTCGTGACTCCGCGCGCCACCTGTGCCGCCGCCGATACGCGCAGCGGCCGCATGCCTTCGGCGAGCGCGGTGTCGGTCAAGCGCACCAGATCGGCCTGCGGCAGGATCATCTGTCTCAGCGCTGGCGAGATGCGCATCATTTCGTAGATGCCGGTGCGGCCCAAAAAGCCGGTGTTACGGCATTCGAGACAACCCGTTGGCGCGTACACGAGCGCGGGCGCAGCGAGATGCCAGCGATGCACCAGCGCATTCCAGGCGCCGCCGTCGAGTGGCGCTTCGACCTTGCAATGCGGGCACAACGTGCGCACCAGACGCTGCGCGACGACGCCAGCGAGCGTCGACTGGATCAGATAATGCGGCGCGCCGAGATCGAGCAGGCGCGGGATCGCGGACGGCGCATCGTTCGTGTGCAGCGTCGACAGCACGAGGTGTCCGGTCAGCGAAGCCTGGATCGCCATCTGCGCGGTCGGCAGATCGCGGATTTCGCCGACCATGATGATGTCCGGATCCTGCCGCATCAGGGCGCGCACGCCTTCGGCAAAGCCCAGGTCGATGGCGGGCTGCACCTGTGTCTGGTTGAACGAGGCCTCGATCATTTCGATCGGGTCTTCGATGGTGCAGACATTGACCTCATCAGTGGCCACACGCTTGAGCGTGGAGTACAGCGTGGTGGTCTTGCCCGAACCGGTTGGGCCGGTGACCAGGATGATGCCGTGCGGGCGCGCCACGAGCTGTTCCCAGAGCTGCGTCTCAGCGGGGGCAAAGCCCAGAGCCTCGAAGGACTTGACCGTGTTGTCCGGGTCGAAGATACGCATGACCAGCTTTTCGCCGAAGGCCGTGGGCATGGTGGACAGGCGCATTTCGACCTCGTCGCCGGCCGGGTTGCGGGTCTTGATGCGGCCGTCCAGTGGGCGGCGGCGCTCGACCACGTCCATGCGGCCCAGCAGCTTGATGCGCGCGGTCATGGCCTGCATCACCGACAGGGGCACCTGGTAGACCGTGTGCAGCACGCCGTCGATGCGAAAGCGGATGGCGCCCATCTCGCGACGCGGCTCAAGGTGGATGTCCGATGAACGCTGATCGAAAGCGTATTGCCACAACCAATCGACCACCTGGATGATGCCCTGGTCATTGGCGTCAAGCTGGCGATTGGTCTTGCCCAACTCGACCAGTTGCTCGAAGTTGTGGGCCACGCTGTCGCCGGTCTTCTTGTTGGCGTCCTTGACGGACTTGGCCAGCGTGTAGAACTCGGTGCGGTAGCGCTGCAGGTCCAGCGGGCTGGACACCACCAGCTTGATCTGCTTCTTGGTGTGCGCCAGGATCTCGTCGATCCAGGCCACGTCCAGCGGCTCGCAGGTGGCGATCGTGATCTCGTGCAGGCCGAACTGCACCGGCAGGGCCTTGCGTCGCTCGGCATAGTTGATGGACCTGACCACGGCGACGCGCGCCACATCCACCTTGAGCGGGTCGATGCGCAGGTAGGGCCAGCCGATTTGATGCGCCAGCCATTCGGCCAGCGGCCTCCGCCCCAAGGGCGGACCGGTGTAC
>CAZDWH010000108.1:0-10641 GCA_964509025.1 uncultured Rhodanobacteraceae bacterium | reverse complement strand
TTGAAGCCGAACCAGCCGAACCACAGCAGCGAAGCGCCGATCATCGTCATCGTCAGGCTATGCGGTTTGATCGCCTCGCGCCCGTAGCCGACACGCTTGCCGATCAGGAATGCGCCGATCAACCCGGCAACACCGGCGTTGATGTGCACGACCGTGCCGCCAGCGAAATCGAGCGCGCCCATCTGCCAGATGTAACCCGCGGTGGCGTTGACCTTGTCGACGACGTCGGAGCCGGTGTACGCATCGGGGCCGGCAAAGAACCACACCATATGCGCGACCGGCAGGTAGCTGAAGGTGAACCAGATCACCATGAAGATCAGCACCGCAGAGAACTTCACGCGCTCGACGATGGAGCCGAGAATCAGGCAGCACGTGATCGCCGCGAACGTCGCCTGGAACGCGACAAACACGAGTTCGTACAGCGGCGTCGCCTTGGAGAACGTGCCGGCCATCGAGAACGAACCGTCGGCCGGATTGAAGGTGCCGTTCAAGAACAGCCGCGAGAATCCGCCGAAGAACGGACTCGTCGCGCCGCTGCCTTCGGTGAACGCGACGCTGTAGCCGTAGACACACCACAGCACGGTGATTAGCGAGAACACGACGAACACCTGCATCAGCACCGAGAGCATGTTCTTGGTGCGCACGAGTCCGCCGTAGAACAGTGCGAGCGCTGGCACGCTCATCAGCAGCACGAGGGCGGTCGAGGTGAGCATCCATGCGACGTCGCCCTTGTTCGGTACGGGCGGCGGCGGTGCGGCGGGTGCAGCTGCCGCGACCGGGGCGGCAGCCTGCGTGGCTTCCTGTGCGAAGCCGTGCGTCGCGAAGAACAGCGCGGCCGCGCCACCCGCGAAAGTTGCGATCAACGGCAGCCAGCGTCGAAGATCGATCGGTACAGCAGAAGTCGCAATATTCATGGGGATGATGCTCTTGGCTGTATTTGAAGGTGCGGCCATGAATGGCCGCTTGTGATCTGCGCGATCGGCACTCATAAGGCGTCCTTGCCGGACTCGCCGGTGCGGATGCGCAGGACCTGATCGACCGGGCTGACGAAGATCTTGCCGTCGCCGATCTTGTCGGTGCGTGCGGCCGTCGTGATGGCTTCGAGTGCGCTGTCGAGCAGGTTCTCGGGCACGACCGTTTCGATCTTGATCTTCGGCAGCAGATCGACGACGTATTCGGCGCCGCGATACAGCTCGGTGTGACCCTTCTGGCGGCCGTAGCCCTTGACCTCGGTGACCGTCAGCCCCGATACGCCGGCCTGAGTCAGGGCCTCGCGTACTTCTTCGAGTTTGAACGGCCGGATGATTGCGGTGATCAATTTCATCGAACTCTCCCAGTGTTGTTTCTCTTCAGAACAAAATTCCGGCCTCGACCAGCGCCCGGCCCTGCGCGCTGTGCGTGCCACTCGTACCGAATGCCGCGCCCGGCGCGATATCGCTCGCCTTGACGTACGACAGCTCGCCGCGCACAAAGAAGCGCTGCAACTGCCAGGTCGGCGTCAGCGTGAACGACCAGGCACTGCTGCCCGGGCCGTAGAGCAGGTTCGGCGTGCCATCGAAGGCATCGCCGCTCGAGCTGATGTATTCGACGCGCCCGCCGAGCGTGAACTGCGGCGAGAACGCGTAATTCGCAAACACCGCACCGCCGAACGTCGAAGCCGAGTGTGTCGTGCCGATCTCCACGGCTGCCGGCACGCGCGTGTACTGCAGATACGACTGCCAGGTCCACGCGCCCGCGGTGTGCGTGTAGAACACGTTGTAGATCTGCGAATTGTTCTGCAGCGGCGGCGTGGCCGAAGTTGCCTGACCGGTGCGATTGAGATTCGCCATGCCGATGAAACTGAGAATGTTGGCCGGGTCGAAGGTGTAGGCGAGCGACGCCGAGAGCGTGTCGTAGCGATTGGAATAGAAGCCGTCGCCCCAGGCCACGGACGCCGCGAGCGGACCGCTGGTGTAGTTCGCTTGCACGCCGCGCGTGACAGCGTTTTCCTGATTCCACAACAGGCCGCGTTCGATGTTCGAGTTCTGGAAGGTAAATGTATACTCGGCGCCCATCAGGGTCGGCAGTTTGCCGGCAAGGAACGACCATTCCGCGCTCGGCGCAAGCTTGAGATAGGCCTGCGGTACCGGCCCGTAGAACGCATCGACGGTCTTGCTCGCGGTCAGATACGGCGTGCCGAGCGTCGGAAACGAATAGCTGCCGACCTGCAGGAAATACTGCACGAGGCCGTCGGTCTTCTGCAGGAACACCTGGCCATTGCTGAGATCGCCGCGCGCCGCGCGATCACCGGGAATGTGGTTGTCCTGCGCGAATCCCAAAGCCGTGACGGCGCCGGTGATATAGGTCTTGCCGAGTGGACCGAGGTCGAGCGAATAAGGATTGGGATTCGCCGTGAGCGGCGGCGTGATGGCCGGCGTTGCCATCGCCGTCGAGACGGGTGGTGTTTCTGCGGGCGGAGCATCTTCGGCGAGCGCGGAGCTCGCCGTGGCGTGAAGCAGTACAGCGGTAGACACGAAAATCCAAGCACGTCGCTTCATGTTCGGCACCTTCGTCTGCGGGAGAGGGGTGCACGGGGGCGGAGTACAGCGAACACGCGCCGTGCCGCGCATCCGCCGCGCACAACGCTTGCGCGCTGCGCGATCCCCATCGCTTTCCTCCCCCACAGACGGCGGTTCTCTTGGCTTCGCCGTGCTGCGGTATTCGTATACTCACAAACTCCGTAGTGATCCGAATTTCGGCGCGGTCATTCCTGGCCGCGCCTTGCTGCTCGATTCGTCGGATCGGGTGACATCTGCACCCGACCGTCTCAAACCTTAGATCGAGTAGTACATTTGGTACTCGATCGGATGCGTCGCCGCGCGGAACTTCGACACTTCGCCCATCTTCAGTTCGATATAGGCGTCGATGAAGTCGTCGCTGAACACACCGCCGGCCTTCAGGAACGCGCGATCCTTGTCGAGCGCATCGAGCGCCTGATCGAGGCTGTGGCACACGGTCGGGATCTTCTTCTCTTCCTCCGGCGGCAGGTCGTACAGATCCTTGTCCGCGGGCGCGCCCGGATCGATCTTGTTGAGGATGCCGTCGAGACCAGCCATCATCAGTGCGGCGAACGTGAGGTAGCCCGAGTTGACCGGATCGGGGAAGCGCACTTCGATCCGCCGCGCCTTGGGCGAATGCACGAACGGAATGCGGCAGCTGGCCGAACGATTGCGCGCGGAGTACGCGAGCATCACCGGCGCTTCGAAGCCCGGCACCAGTCGCTTGTAACTGTTGGTGGTCGAGTTGGTGAACGCGTTGATCGCGCGCGCGTGCTTGAAGATGCCGCCGATGTAGTACAACGCGGTCTGCGATAGGCCGCCGTACAGATCGCCGGCGAACAGATTGGTGCCGCCCTTGGCCAGCGACTGATGCACATGCATGCCCGAGCCGTTGTCGCCGACGATCGGCTTCGGCAGGAAGGTCGCAGTCTTGCCGTTGCGATGCGCGACGTTCTTGATCACGTACTTGAGCGTCAGCAGTTCATCGCCCTTCTTCACCAGCGAATTGAACTTGGTGCCGATTTCGCACTGGCCCGCAGTTGCGACTTCGTGATGATGCACTTCGACCGTGAGGCCGCAGGCTTCGAGCACCTTGCACATTTCGCTGCGCAGGTCGCCGAGCGAGTCGACCGGCGACACCGGGAAGTAGCCGCCCTTGACGCCCGGACGATGGCCCGCGTTGCCTTCCTCGAACTTGCGGTTCGAGCTCCACGCGGCTTCCTCGGAATCGATCTCGAAGCTCGCGCCCTGCATGTCGTTGCGCCAGCGCACCGAATCGAAGATGAAGAATTCGGGTTCCGGGCCGAAGAACGCCTGATCGGCTATGCCCGAAGCCTTGAGGAACGACTCGGCGCGGCTCGCCACCGAACGCGGACAGCGCGTATACGCCTGCATCGTCGACGGTTCGAGCACGTCGCACGTGAGGATCAGGGTCGGATCGGCGGCGAACGGATCGAGGATCGCGCTCGACGCGTCGGGCATCAGCACCATGTCGGACTCGTTGATGCCCTTCCAGCCGGAGATGCTCGAACCGTCGAACATCTTGCCGTCCTCGAACGTGCCGGCATCGATCGCGTGCGCGGGGAAAGTCACGTGGTGTTGCTTGCCGAGCATGTCGGCAAAACGCAGATCCACGAACTCGACGTTCTTTTCCTTGATCAGATTGAGCACATCGTTTGACACAGCGGAAACTCCCGATTGCATAAGGTGTGCGCATATTCAGCAATCGGTGTGCCAAGCGTATGACGAAATTTTATCTCATTAAATTCATATAGTTATGCTCAATCATGCTGCGTAGCCGCACAAGATAGCACCATAAATGTGCCTATTATTTGAAACTTAGCACCAATTAGGTGAATCATCAGCTGTCGACGATTCCCGCGGCGCGATTGAAGTCGCCGATCGCCCCGACCAGCAAACTTGTGGCTTCGCGCTCGATCATCGTGAGGTGCGGGTTCCAGCAGTCCATCAGCATCACCACGCGCGTCGAGGCGCCGCGATTCCAGGCCTCGTGCTCGTAGGTATCGTCGAAGGTGAAGCACTCGCCTTCGCGCCAGGCGCGCGCCTCGCCGCCGACCGTGAGCACGCATTGCTCGGGCACGATCAGTGGCAGATGCGTCACGAGGCGCACGTTGGTCACGCCGCGATGCGGCAGGATGTGCGTGCCCGGTGTCAGCACCGAGAAACATACTTCGGGCGCATGTTCGCGGATGCGCACGAGCGGCAGCGCGTCGAGGATCGAGGCCGTGCGCGGGCAACGCGCGCAATTCTCGTCGTGGCGTTCGCCATGACGGTAGAAGAAGAACGCATCCCAGCTCGGCGGCGCATCGGTGCCGGCGAGATAGGTCTTCGCCTGCTCGGCGGTCTGGAATTTGAGGAAGGGCTCCATCCCGCGCGCATCGCCGAGTACGGCGTGCAGCTCTGCGCGGATCGCGTCGACGTGCCTTTCGAGATCCGCGTACCACGGAAAAAGTTCGCGCGCGAAATACGGCGTCGCGGGCAAGCCGGGGAAATAGAGGAATTTAGGTTGCTGACGCGGATCGGGATAGACGATCTGGCGCTGATGCAGATAGATGTCGAGACACTCGTCGACGCGCGCCAGCGCGGCGTCGCCATGCTGCGCACGCAGCGGCTCGTAGGCACGGCGAAAAACCTGCGCGCGCTCTTCGTCGATCACGTCCATGGCATGCAGCACGGCATCGCGCAGATGTGGCGCGGTCGTTTCCTTGCTGAGCCAGCGCCCCTGCTTCTGCGCGCGCATCACCGCACCGAAATACTGCACGATCGCCGCATCGTATTGGCGCGCATCCTCGAGCAGTCCGCCAAGATGCAAACGCGGGATGAACAGCGAAGGGTCGAGCTCGAGCAGCTGCGTCAGCGCGATGCGTGCGTCGTCGCTGCGCCCCTGCTCAAGCGCCAGGCGCGCCACCTGCCATTGCGCATCGACGTCGGCAGCGCTCGGCGTGGTATTCATCGCTGCGCGGCGATCGCGTCGCGCACTTCCCTGGCTTCGTCTTCGCGCCCGAGACGCGTGAGCAGTTCGGCCAAGGGGCGCTGCAGATCGAGCGCATCGGGCGCGTGCTGCAGCCCCTCGCGCAGGTAATGCACCGCGCCGGCGAGATCGCCCATGCGCTCCATGCACCACGCGCAGGCATGCAGCGCGCTCGCGTGCGTGGGATCGAGTTGCAGCGCGCGTCGGTAATACTTGAGTGCGCGGATTGCCTGATCTTTTTTGCGCGCTACGTCGCCAAGCCCCGCATTCGCGCCGAATTCCTGCTGACCGTCGGCGACGAGGCTGGCGAAGCCCTCACGTGCCGCATCGAGTTTGTCCTGGCGCAGACGCGCCCGCGCGAGAAACAGGCGCGCAAGGCTCAAATCCGGACGCAGCCGCAGTGCGTTGTCGAAAGCCTGCTCGGCGAAACCGAACGCGCCCTGATCGAACAAGGCACGACCGAGACTCAGCTGGATCGCCGCATCGTCCGGCTTGCGTTCCGCTGCGCGCGTCAGGAATTTGGTCGCGTTCGCCGCGTCGCCGCGCGCGAGATAGACATTGCCGAGACCGAACAGGATCAGCGGATCCTCGTCGTCGGCGCGGCGGCCGACGCGGAATCGATTCTCGGCCGCCTCGACGTCGCCCGCGCGTAGCTGCAGATGTCCGACCAGCGCGTGCGCGTCGACCAGGTTCGGGTCGAACTCGAGCGCGTGTTCAAATTCCGCGCGCGCCGCAGCCTCGTCGCCGGTCTGCAGCAGCACGCCGCCGAGCGAAAGATGAAACGGCGCATGATCGGGCGCGATGACCAAGGCGCGCCGGATCAGCTCGGCCGCTTCGGCATGATCGCCGCGCTGTTGGCGCAACACGCCGAGCAGATGCAGTGCATCGCCATCATCCGGGTGCGCGGCAAGGTATTCGCGATATTGCACCTCGGCCGCGACCAGTGCGCCGCCGCGGTGCATTTGCAGGATTTCTTCCAGATTCATTGGCCGATTTTACAGACAAATCTACAGGCAAGGACGGGGCGCCTGCTTCATACGAGAGGCCGCAGGTGGCGATTGAGCTGCTCGACCAGAAAATCCTCGGCCCAGCTGCGCAGACTCGCGTCGCGGATGAAGCCGCAATGGCCGCCGTGCGGCACGATCGTGAGCTCGGTTTGCGGCGCGAGTTCGAGCGCGCCGAAATCGGCGACCGGGATGATCGGATCGTCCTGCGCGGTGAGGATCGTCGTCGGCACCTCGAGCTGTGCGAGCCGATTTCCCGTCAGCGCATAGCCGTTGAAGTAGTCGTCGAGCGTGGCGAAATCGGTGTGGCGCTCGACCAGGCGACGCGTGAGTTCGCGCAGGCTCAGGCGCTGCAGCTCCTGCGGCGTGAACAGGTCCGCTTGCGGAAACAGCGCCTGCTTGCGCCTGAGCGAGCGGCGCCACTTGTGCAGGAAATAGTAGGCGTACACCGGCACGCGCTCGATCGCGTTCATCGCCGCCTGCGGGCTGATCGCCGGACAAACCGCGAAGGCCCACTGCAATGCGATGCCCGCCTTGCGCGCGCGCAGCGCCACGCGCAAGGCGAAGTTGCCGCCGAGCGAATAGCCACCAATCAGCAGCGGCTGACCCGGGAAGCGTTGCGCCACCGCGGCGACCGCACCGACGACCTCGTCGATGCGGCAGGAATGAAACAGTTCGGCATTGAGATGATGCGAGTCGCCGTGGTCGCGGAAATTGAGACGGAACACATCGCAGCCTTCGCCGAGCAGACGTCCGCCGGTATGCGTCAGATACGTCGACTGCACACTGCCTTCCCAGCCATGCAGCAGCACGACCAGCGCGCGCGCCTGAGGCAGCGCTGTCTGGCGCGTATGAAAACCCTGCAGGCGCACGCCGTTGCCGCAATCGAGAATATGCTCGACCGCGCCGTTTTCGAGCAAGGCGCGCCGGCGCCGGAACAGAACGCGGCGGATGCCGCTCGATGCGAGCAGCGATTGCACATGCGGATTGCGCAACCAGCGACGCGGCCGGAACGGAAGCGACTGCGCGTTCATTCGCGCGTTCTCTCAGCTGTAACCAAGCGCCGCCGCGATGCGCGTGCGCGCAGTCTCGGCAACCTGGCGGCGCCCCTCGTCGCCGAGGCTGATCGGTTCGAGAAAATGCACTTCGGCTTCGAGCGCCGGCCCGCCGAGCAGGCGCAGGAAATTCGCGCCGAAACTCTCGCGTTCGCCGAACGGCACGCGCAGATCCATTTTTCCGTTTTTCCCATAGCACAGCGCCACCGGCTGCACCGGCACGTTCGCATCGGCGGCCACCTGGAAGATGCGTGCGTGAAACGTCTTCACGCGATCGCCCGCACCGCTGCCGCCTTCCGGAAAAACACCGATCGCCATGCCCTCGCCGAGGCGCGCGACCATGCGCTGCATCACCGCGGCGAGCGAGTGCGACGAACCGCGCGCATGAAAAATCGTGCCCGCGCCTGCGGCGAGCCAGCCGACCAGCGGCCAGCGCGCGATCTCGGCCTTGGCGACAAAGGCCATGATGCGCTGGCTGTGCATCAGATTGATATCGAGCCACGACACATGGTTTGCCACGAACATCACCGCGCCCGGCAGCGGTTCGCCGACATGGCGGATGCGGAAGCCGAAGGTGCGCACGAGCGCGCCCGACCACCAGCGCTGCAGCCAATGATCGAACCGCTCGCCACGGACATGCGTGCGTCGCGCCAGCGGATTGAACGCCGCCAGCGCAATCGGGAACGTGATCAGCACGAGCAGCAGCAATAGCGGCACACGCCACAGATAGCGCAGCGGGTGCAGCCAGTCGCGTGCGGGTTGGGGTTCGTTGTTCGCGTCCGCCTTCATCGTCCGCGATGGTAGCCAAGCCGCGCGCGCACCGCTACCGCTGCGTTGCAACAAGCCAACGCAGATTCAGCCACCACACCCGGCCACCTTCCTCAGCAGGCTAATTTCAGCGCTAGCAACAACGACGCGACTGAAGAGCGTATTCAGTCCGTCACGCTAGCTAGCCTGGTTTCGTCGGAATCGCCTGCTTCGGCACTACCGCCATCGTCAGCCGCGAAATGCACACGAGCTTGCCCTGCTCGTCCTCGATGCGAATCTCCCAGACCTGCGTGGAGCGGCCAATGTGCAGCGGCCGCGCGGTGCCGGTGACGACGCCACTCGCCACTGCACGCACGTGATTCGCGTTGATGTCGAGCCCGACCGCGTAGAACTGCGGGTCGCAGCACAGCATGGCGGCGTAGCTGCCGAGCGTCTCGGCCAGCGCAACCGAAGCGCCGCCATGGAGGATGCCGTAGGGCTGGTGCGTGCGCGCATCGACCGGCATCGTCCCGCGCACGAAATCGTCACCGACTTCAGTGATCTCGATGCCGATGGTGTTCATCAGCGTCTTGCTGTTGGCCTGCTTGATGCGCGTGAGATCGGGTGGCGTTTTCCAGATGACCATACTTTTTCCTTGCGCTATTAACGCCCCGGCACGACCAGGCGCGGCACGCCGTGCTCGCTGCGCTCCTCGACCACGCTCGCGCGCGTGTCGAGCGCGGGACGCTCGAGTTCGGGCAGGGTTTGCGTCGCCTCGCCGCGCGCGCAGCGCAGCGCGTTGCGATACGCGCCCTGCGCCGACGTCGCTTCGCCCTGCCCGGCGCAGGCATCGCCGTAGGCTTCCCAAGTCGCCGCATCGGGCGCGATCGCGAGGCTACGCGCGATATACTCGCGCGCCCTGCCCCACAGCGCGGCCTGATTGCACAAGCGGCCGAGCGTGAGCAGCAGCGCCGCACTGTTCGGTTGTGCGGCGAGCCAGTTTTCGCCCTGACGCAGTCGCGTATTGACTTCGGCAGGACCGAGTTCGCCATACACGCGCGCGAGCATCTCCGACCAGTCGCGCCGCAGCGCGCCCTCGACTTCGCTCATCGCCGCGAGCGGTTGCCCAAACGCGGCAGCGCGGCGCGCATAGGCGGCGATCACGTCCTCGTTGCGGCGCTGCGCGCGCGTGAGCCCCGACCACAACGCGGCGAGGCGTTCGTTGTCGGCAGCATGTTCGAGCGCGTGAGCGAGCGTCTGCGTTTCGATGCGCTCGAATTCGCCCGACGGCAGCGCCACGCTGGCGAGCGGCGCCAAGGTGGACAATGCCGTCACGCTGTCGCTGGTCGCGAGCGCGGCAGCATTGAGACTGCGCCATGCCGACGGCGCGAGCGCGGACTTGTTCTTGAGCAGATCAACGACCTCGCGATCGCGCCCTTGTTCATGCAGAAACTGCGCGCGCAAGGCGAGCGCGGCATCGCCGGATTGTTCGGCCGCGGCGTCGAGTGCCTGCTCGGCGGCGGCATGATCGCCGCGCGCGTGCGCGGCCTGCGCGCGCGCGAGCAACGCCGGCGCATGCAGTTCGGCCGCGTGCGAAGCGCGCTCGAGTTCGCGCGAGGCATGCGCGTGGCGGCCTTCGAACATCGCGACGAGGCCGTCGGCGATGCGCTCGCGTCCGCGCCGGCGCGCACGCCGACGCCAAGCCGCGCGCGGCCAGCGGACGAGACGCCAGAGCAGGCTCACGCCGATCCAGATCAGAGCGGCGAGGATCACCCCGAAGACGAACGAGGTCTCGATACGCCAACCCGCAAAGCGCACGAGCAAGGTGCCGGGATCGAGCGCCAGGGCGTGCCATCCCCATGCCGCCGCACAAGCGACGAGCAACAGGCCGAGGATCGCGACCCAGGATTTCATATCGCCGATCCCTGTGCCGCCGCCGATTTTGGAGCGACCGGCGGCGCGGTCGGTGCAGTCGGCTGCTGCGCCTGCGTCGCGCGCAGATTGCGCAATTCCTTGAGCGCGGCGCCGAGCACCGGCGGCGCAGCCGGCACGAGCTGCAGCTTGGCCAGCGTATCGAGCTGCGCCTGCAGCGTGGCCACGCCTTCGTTGTTCGCATCGAAATCGGCGCCGAGGCGCGTGCGTGCCTGCGCAAGTGCATCGCGCCAGCGCACGGCGTCGCGCGACAGCAGCGCGCCCTGCGCCTCACGCAGCGAGGTGTCGAGCAGCGCGCGTGCCAGCGCCGGATCGTTACGCGCAAGCGAACGGCCATCGTTGTCGCGTTCGATGCGCAGGAACTGCCCGAAGAT
>CAZDWH010000107.1:7340-10696 GCA_964509025.1 uncultured Rhodanobacteraceae bacterium | reverse complement strand
GCCCATTGCCGCTTAAACTAACTTTCGTTCTGGACCAATCGATGCAGGCCGGTCATTGCGCTATGCGGCCGCTGCCGCGATGAGTGTCATGTTACCGCGATAACTCCGCAGCGGTCCGCTTGAGCGACTAGTTAGGCCGGCCATACCAAAGCAGTGGGCCAATGCTCGCCAGACTACTCGGATTGCAAGAAAAGCAGATAGGCAAGCACGACTGCCAGCACTCCGCCGCCGAGCAACGTGGCTGTAAACATTGATAGTTGCTGCTGTGGCACCCGCCTTGGGTCGGAGTAAGGAAAGAGCGCAAATATAACGCGTCGTAGCATTGGCTCCTCACCGCCGCGCTTGCGCATGCGATACGCGACGAACGCACTGGTAACCACCAACGCCCAGATCATGTACCAGTTGTGCGCGAGCCATGAACTCATGACGGCCTAACGCTTGCGCCATGCGGCCGCTGCCGCGATGAGCAACATGTTAGCGCAACCACTCCGCAGCGGTCCGCTTGAGCGAACAGTTAGGGCCCAGCGCTGGCGATTAACGGTGAGCACAGTGCTTAACAAAGTCTAGATCGATGTCGAACGTTAGCGGCAAAGCATGCTTGCCAATGGCCTGCGTTTCTTTTGGAAAGAAGAAGTCAGCGTGTGTTGCAATGCACGCTGCTGTGGAGCGAAATACCTCGGGCTTTACGTCGCGCGCCTGCGCGGAGAACGCACCAGGAAATGGGACGTCAATATCAATGACTGCCGAGCCCGTAATGCACTGCTCGTGGGCCTTCTTTGGATAAGGGCATGGTGTGTTTGCGCAAACCGAAGTTGCGGCGAAACAGAGTGCAAGCGTTGAGCTGAAAACTTCGCGCAACATGGGCCCTAACGCTTGAGGTAAGCGGCTGCTGCCGCGGACGCCACGATCTTAGCGCAGGCCGACATCGGCAGTCCGCTTGACTGAATAGTTAGCAGACAGCCTGGCGGTTGTGAGGGTTTGGAGCGTTGACCAGGAAATGTATGAAAACGCCACAAGAGCAAGAGAGGCCTCAAGAAACTGGCCGCCACTAGAGATAACAATTGAACCGCCAAAGAACAAAATGGTGGCAGCGATACCTACCAAAGGTAGCCACCTCGATGGCGTGAGCCAAGCAAATGCGATACAGCAGAGGTAAGTCAGGGCGAGCAAGAAGCAAGGTGTTGCCGGCAAGAAATGCCCGGAACGCACCCAGACGACATTACCCGTAAATAGCAGCGCCGCCGCGAGTGCGACGAGCAGAAGCGAGTGCAGAACGTGTCTAAGAAGCGCCATTGCTGACTGCTAACGCTTGCGCTATGCGGCCGCTGCCGCGATACACAACATGTTAGCGCAACAACACCGCAGCGGTCCGCTTGAGCGAATAGTTAGGCATCGCGTGCTACGAATGGCACGTAACGAACATAAGCCCAAGCAAACGGCAACGCTGACAATATGCCGCTGACAACAACCAGTGCGGCACCACCCGCGAACGAGACACTACCAAAAACATTGCAATACACCGCAAGCAGAGCAAAGCCACCGAGACTTGCAGCAACGCTTACGAGCAGCAAGAGCATGCCGCCAGAAAACCACGCAACACGCAGCGCAGCACCGCACGCGTGACATTGATAGCGTTTACCAGGCCCGAAAGAGAATTTGCGAACGCCGGTGCAAGCGCGCTCTCGGCACTTTGGGCAAATCAAACCAAGAGCGACGCTGCTCATAGATGCCTAACGCTTGCGCTAAGCGGCCGCTGCCGCGAGGAACATCAGGATACCGCAACCCATCGCAGCGGTCCGCTTGAGCGAATAGTTAGGCGTCATGTGCATTGGCCGAACGTGAGCGAGGCGTTTTCGGTTGATGCAGAGTCGTTGAGAATGACATAGAAGCTCTGGGCCTTGGACGGCTTGGACGCAATGGCCTTATAGCAAACGAACCACTCGTTACGCTTGTACTCGGGCTCGAAGGATGCCTTGGGCGTCGAGAATTGAAGCAGATCAATGCCTCTGCCTTTTGCCACAGCATTGGCAAGCGCAATAGCTTCGCTCTTTGACAGCGTCGTGGCGGCACCACTGATTGGCTGTAGCAAAACGACCAGGCTCAGAAGAATGCTTACCGTTTGTGCGCGATCTACCATGATGACGCCTAACTACTATTGGGTTGAGAAATGCCGCATAGCTCGGCAGCTTAGCGCGATTCAGTAGCGCCACGATAGCGCAAAATTCCTACAAGAATCATCGCTTTCATCCCATTCTGCAGCGTAGCACCGCAGCCTAATCTTGCAGCCTATCTCGGCGTGGGGAAGGGCGGTGAGGGCATCCGATATCGCGGCAGGGTCCGCAAATGCGAGTGCACGTACGCGTTCGCTCGCGCAGGGCGAGCAAACGGGCAAGCCTCGCCTGCTCGATGCGGTACGCGCGCGCATGGGCCGGCTCGGGCTGGCGCGACGCACGGAGGAAGCTTACGTCGGCTGGATTCGGCGATTCATACTTTTTCAGGACATGCGCCACCCGGCGACGATGGGGGCGCGCGAAGTCGAAGCGTTCCTCACGGCGCTCGCGGTCAAGGATCGCGTCTCGGCATCGACGCAGAATCAGGCGCTCGGCGCGCTGCTGTTCCTGTATCGCGAGGTGCTCGGCGTCGCGCTGCCGTGGATGGACGGAATCAAGCGTGCGAAGCGGCCGGAGCATCTGCCGAGCGTGCTGACGCGCGATGAAGTTGCGGCGCTGCTTGACGAGATGCACGGCCTGTCATGGCTGGTGGCGAGCCTGCTCTATGGCAGCGGGTTGCGCCTGCTAGAGGGCTTGCGCCTGCGTGTGAAGGATCTCGATTTCGCACGGCGCGAAGTGACGATCCGCGACGGCAAAGGCGGCAAGGACCGGCGCACGATGTTGCCGGCGACTTTGATCGCGCCGCTGCTAACGCAAGTCGAGGAAGCGCGGCGTCTGCATCGCGCCGATCTCGCCGCGGGATATGGTGCGGTGTGGTTGCCGCACGCGCTCGCGCGCAAGTTTCCGCACGCGGCGAAAGAGTGGGGCTGGCAGTACGTCTTTCCTGCGGCGCAGCGCTCGCGCGATCCGCGCGATGGCAGCGTGCGTCGGCATCACATCGACGAGTCGTCGCTGCAGCGTGCGATCAAGCTGGCGCGCCGGCGCGCGGACATCGCCAAGCCGGCGACCTGTCACACGTTGCGGCATTCGTTCGCGACGCATCTGCTCGAAGCGGGACAGGATATCCGCACCATTCAAGAGCTGCTCGGCCACAGGGACTTCGCGACGACGATGGTCTAAACCCATCTGCTCAATCGCGGGTGGCGGGGGCCCGTGAATACCGACAGACCCTCTGGCTTACCACCC
>CAZDWH010000107.1:0-7330 GCA_964509025.1 uncultured Rhodanobacteraceae bacterium | reverse complement strand
GCGCTGCCACGTGGCGGCAGTGGTGCCGGGCTCCCAGCCCCGAGCCGGGAACGGCTAGCTCGCCGGTGTACGGGCTGTTGGTTTTCAGGGACGCGGCGACGCCCAGGATCTACACCCACGTGCTCAATCGCGGTGGGCGGGGAGCGGTCAGTCCGCTCGATCGCGCGGACTGACGCGCGATGCTGCTGCGCGTCGCCGTCGCGCGCGAGCGGCTACTTTGCGGCGGGCAGGAAGCGCACCTGCACGCGCTGGCCGATGCGCAGTTCGGCGGGGTTGTCGATTTGAAGAATGCACTCGACGTCGCGCGTGTCGGTTGCTTCCTGTGCGCTTTCGGTGAGCTTGCTCGGGCCGAACACGTCGCCGATGCGCGACACATGCGCGCCGTAGGTCTTGCCATCGACGTCGCTGGACACTTCGGCGCCCTGACCGACCTTCACCTTGGCGACGAAGCCTTCGTTGAGTTCCGCGCGCACGATGCGCGGCTTGTCGGGCAGGATTTCGACCACATCACCATTGGCCTGCGCCGACACCGCCATGCCGATCTGCGCGATACGCGCAACGATGCGCCCGGCGATGGGTGCGCGCAGCTGGCGCGCTTCGACTTCGTATTCGGCCTGCTTCACTTTCTGGCGCACGGTGTCGACGTTGGCGTCGGCGACGGAAACTTCCGCGCGTAATTCGGTGAGTGCCTGATTGGCATCATCGGCTGATTGTCCGCTGGTCGCACCGGCCTGCGAGGCTTCGGCGACGCGCGCGGCACGCTGACGCAGCGCGGGCAGCTTCGCGCGCAGCAGCGAAGCCTGCGCATTGGCGGCGGCAAGTTCGGCGCGCGCCGCATTGAGCGCGATCTGTGCGGGCTTGGGATCGAGCGTGACGAGCACGTCACCGGCCTTGATCGCATCGCCGATCTCGCCATGCACCTCGGTGATCACGCCGTCGCGCGTCGCGGCGACGCGCACGATGCCGCCTTCGACATCGATCTTGCCGCGGGCGATAGCGACGTAGGCGGACGTTGACGCGGATGCGGCGCTTGAAGCCGGCGCGGTGTTCGACGATTTTCCGCACGCCGCGAGCGCCACCGCGCACGCGGCGACGAGGGCAGGGAATATCTGAGTTGAACGAATCATGCGATAGCTCCTTGCGCCCCATTTTGCACCACATCGGACAGTATCCGCCCATCCATCATCTTGATGATGCGATCGGAGTCGGCGGCGAGGCGCGTGTCGTGGCTGACGCAGACTACGGTCGCGCCGTACACGCGCGCGACGCGATGCAGCGCGTCGATGACTTTCTTGCCGTTCTCCGAATCGAGCGCGCTGGTCGGCTCGTCGGCGAACAGGAATTGCGGCTTCTTCGCCAGCGCGCGTGCGATCGCGATGCGCTGCTTCTCACCGCCGGACAGCTCCATCGGGCGCAGATGCGCGCGCGAGGCGAGGCCGACTTCCTCGAGTGAGGCGAGCGCCTGATTGCGCACGGCATGTTTGGGCAGGCCGAGATAGTCGAGCGGCAGCATCACCTGTTCGAGCGCGGTCAGGGCCGGAAACAGATTGAAGCCCTGGAACACGAAGCCGGTGTGTTCGAGGCGGAATTTTTCGAGGTCCGCGCGCGACTTCTTCCAGAGATCCTCGCCGAGCGCCGAGACATTGCCGTTGTCGGGTTTGAGCAGGCCGCTCAAGATGGCCAAAAGTGTACTTTTACCGGAACCAGACGGACCGAGCACGAGTGTCAGTTCACGCTCGGACAGCGACAGCGACATGCCCTGCAGCACGTGCGTATCGAGCTTGCCCGAGGTGTAGGTTTTGGTGATGGATTCGGCGACTAAAGCGGTCATGGCTAGCGCAGCAGATTCGCCGGTTCCAAATGATTGATCGCGCCAACCGCGAGCAGGCCGGAGATCAGCGCGATCGCCATCACCAGCGCCGAGCAGGCGGCGGCAGCGATGTAGTCGAACGCGATCGGCACATCCTGTCCGTGCGCGAGCAGGGCGAGCAGCACGGCGACCAGGCCGCCGACGATGATGCCGCTCGTGCCGACCCAGAACGCCTGTTCGAGGATCACGCGGCGCAGCGCGGCGACGCCGGCGCCGAGCGCGTTGAGCATGGCGTATTCGCGCACCGAGCTTGCGACCGCGGCGAACAGCGTCTGACTCGTGATCACCACGCCAACGATGAACACGACGAGCGCGAGAAACAAAAATCCGAGGCCCGCGCCGGTTTCGAACATCCAGTACGTTGCCGCGTTCTGCGCGAACTCCGCATGCGTCCACACCGCGAAGCGATGCGCCGCGCCGATCTTGGCGAGGCGGTCGCGCACCGCTTCGGGGTTCGCGCCGGGCGCAAGCCTGGCGATGTAGTAGGCGATCTTGTCGCGATCGGCCGCATCGCCGACCAGGCTGCGCGCGGTCGCGATCGAGGTGACGATATTGACGCCACCGAGCGCGCGCAGGCCGTTGGCGCCGGCAACGATCTTGACGCGGTGGCCATTCAGCGTCGCCGTGCCGCCGATATCGAGGCCGAGCTTGGGCAGGTCGGCCGCGTCCACAATGACCGACGCAGGTTCGAGCAATTTGGCGCGCGTCGTCGCATCGAGTACACGCGCGAACATCAGGCCGTTCGGACTCGGGTCGATGCCGGAGACGAATACCGACACGCTGCCGCGCTCGGCCGGCCCGCGCCAGTCGCCGTCGATCCATTGAAACGGTTCGACCTGCACGACCGCCGGATCCATGCGCAGCCACACTTCGGTGTCGCGCGGCACCGGGCGGCCGAGTTCGACGCTCTGCGTGCCCGGATTGCCGGCCCAGATATCGCCGCCCGAACGGCTCACGTACACGCCGGCGCTGGAGAAGATGCCGAACATCAGCGCGGTCATCATCAGCAGCAACAGACCGGAGAACGCGACCGCGAGCGCGGCCGGCAAAAACTTGCGCCACTCGTAGATCAGCGTCTTGTGCGCAAGGGCGACGATCACTGCTTCGACGCCTCGGTGGATTCGGTCTGCAGTGGCGGCATCGCGCCGCCGAGCGATTTGTACAGCGCGATATAGGCGAGCGCGCGTTCGCGCAGGGCGTTGGTTTGCTGCAGGCCCGCCTGCGAGTGGGCTATTTCGGCAGCGAGTAAATCAAAGCCGTCCCCCAGCCCCACATGACGCATTGTTTGTGCGCTGGCAACGGCACTCCAGCTTAGAAGCGATGCCTGCAGAGAAGCCTCCGACAGCTTGGTTTTTGCGTCGAACAAAGAGAGTGTCGTCTGAACCTCCGCCACCCCTTCGAGTATCGCTTCGCGATAGGCGAGCACGGCGGCGTTGAGTGCAGCCCCGCGTGCATTGACGACATCGCGGCGCATGCCCCAGTCCCACAACGGAATCGACAGGGTCGGGCCGAGCAGGGGCACCGCGCGATTCGGGCGGTCGAGATCGCCGGTCAGCGCGGTCGAGGAAATCAGCGTGCCGACGAGACCGAGCTTGGGCCACAGATCGGCGCGCGCGACGCCGAGTTCGCCGGCGGCCTTGAGCACGTTCTGCTCGGCGCGGCGGATTTCCGGGCGTGTGCGCAGCAGATCGGCCGGTGTTTCTCGTACGGTGACGTCCGGCAGTTCCGGTTGTGTTGTCGCTGCCGAAAGCGTGGCGTCGGGCGTGTTGCTGCCAAGCAATACGGCCAGCGCCTGCTGAGTCTGGATGACCGCTGCCGTCGGTTCGTTTGCTTCGCCCAGCGCTTGTTGCAGTTCCAATCGCGCGCGATCGAGATCGAGCTCCGACCCGAGGCGTGTGCGCAGTCGTACCTCGGCAAGCTCCACTTGCTTGCGCCGAGCAGTGACAATTTCGTAGAAGAGGCGAGTGCGTCGCTGCGCCGCACGCAACTCGATATAGGTTTTCGCGACCTCCGCGCTGATCGTCACGCGCGCCGCGGCCTCGTCGATCGCCGCGCTGTTGAAATCGGCCAGCGCGACGCGATCGTTGCCCTGCGCGCGTCCGAAGAAGCCGAACTCCCAGGTCGAATCGAAGCCCACCTCGAGATAGCCGACGCGCGCGTTCGGCGCGGTTTCCTCGTAGATGCGATAGTTGAGATTGGGCCAGAACTCGCGGCTCGCGCGGTGCTGCAGCGCGCGCGCGCCCTTGAGGCGTTCGGCGGCGATCTGCAGATTCAGATTGTCGTGCAGCGCGCGTTCGATCAGGCCGTCGAGTGTCGCGTCATTGAATGCGCGCCACCAGTACTGCAAGTCGGGTTGCAGGCCGGCGGGCGCAGAAGAGTGATCACGCCAGGTCGACGGGGTTTCGCGCGGCAGATTGGGCAGCGACGTATGCGTCGCGCACGCGGTCAGCGCCAGCGCAGCGCCAAGCGCGCATGCGCGCATGCGCGCGAAGCCGCTGGCGCTGACTGCCGACTCGTACACTAGGGCTTCGCCTGCGCTGGTTCCACCACGAGCACGCTGAAGCTGTCTTTGACCATCGCGCCGCGCTTGTGCTCTGCATCCGGCGGACCGAATTCCGCCGCCGGCAGGTAGAGGCGATGCGTCGTCTCGTCGAGCACAAGCGTGCGCGCGCTCTTCTGCGTCGCAAGCGCGGGCTGCGCGGTGTAGTGATTGGCATCGACTTCATGGATCACGCTGAGCGTGCCTTCGCCGTTCGCGCTGAAGATCGTCTGCGATGCGGCGTCGAATTCGGCGCCGTCGCTGCCGTCGCCGATCGCGACATCGGCGATGTGCTTGCCGCTGTCGAGATCGAGCACGACCAGGTTCTTGTTGCCGCAGGTCGAAAAACTGCGGCGATGCTTCACGTCGATTGCGAGTCCGGTCGGCTCCTCGCATTGCGGCAGTTTGTGATGGGCCTTGACCTTGGCGGTCTTTGCGTCGATCGCGACGAGTTCAGCCTTGTCCTCGATATTGACGAAGACCACGCCCTTGCCGTCGTCGTGTGCAAACTCGGGCTTGCCGCCGAGCGCGATCGTCGCGACCGGCTGATTGGTCCTGGCGTCGATCACGCTCGCGTCGTGGCTGCGGCCGTTGAAAGCGAACACGCGCTGCGATTTGGGTTCGTACATGATCGCATCGGGCACTTCGCCGGCGGGCACGTTCGCGATCACCGCATTCGTTTTCAGATCGAACACCTTGACCGCATTGGCCTTGCCGCAACTGATGTAGCCGCGGCCGAGTTCGGGTGCGAGCGCGACGCCGTGCACGCCTTGCGTGTCGGCGATGGTCGCGACTTCCTTGCCAGTCGTCGTATCGATGATCTGTACATGATCGCCGCGTGCAACGTAGAGGCGGTGCGCTTGTGCGTCGAGACTCGGATAGTCCCAGCCGCCGGTTCCGCCGACGGCGTAGCGCGTCGCAACCTTGTAGTCGACAGCTTGGGCCTGCGCGGCGACCGCGAGCAGCGTAAAGGAAAGGGCATAACGATGTCGCATCAGAATCCTCCGAATGGCGGTGGCAAAATAACGCGGTACGTAGCAACGGCGTTCCGCATCCTGTCCCCTGTATCGCCAACCGGCGACGACCCCGTGCGCGACTCCGGTGGAGTCGTCGCGCAACCATGCGAGTTTAGCAGTCTCGCTGCGCAAACTGTGCAGCAGGCTGTGCTTGCGATCCGGTAGAATCCGACTGTCCCAACGCTGGAGATGCGTGTGGCTCAATCCGATTCCGCGGGAACCGAGACTGGCGCGGCGATCGCCTTCGTCGCGAGCCGCACCGACGAGGCGCAGTCCGCGCTTGCCGACATACGCAAGCGCTACACCGAAGTGCCGCTGGAGCAGGCCGACGTGATCGTCGCGCTCGGCGGCGACGGCTTCATGCTGCGCACGCTGCATCGGCATATGGCGCTGGCCAAGCCGGTGTACGGCATGAAACTCGGCACGGTTGGCTTTCTGATGAATCAGTTCCGCGTGGAGGATCTCGCCGAGCGCCTCGCACGCGCGCAGGCGACGACGCTGAAGCCGCTGGTGATGGATGCGGTGAGCGAGTCGGGCACGAGTGTCACTTCGCTCGCGTTCAACGAAGTGTCGCTGCTGCGCCAGACCAAACAGGCCGCGCATATCCGTGTGTCGCTCAATGGCGTGGCGAAGATCGACGAGTTGATGTGCGACGGCATCCTCGTCGCGACCAGCGCGGGGTCGACAGCGTACAACCTGAGCGCGCACGGGCCGATCCTGCCGCTCGGCGCCGATGTGCTCGCGATGACGCCGATCAGTCCGTTCCGTCCGCGGCGCTGGCGCGGCGCGATCCTGCGCGCCGGCACCGAGGTGAAGTTCGAAGTGCTCGATCCGTACAAGCGCCCGGTCAGTGCCACCGCCGATTCGAACGAAGTACGCGACGTGGTCGAGGTGACGATCCGCGAGTCGCGCGACCGCACGGTGAGTCTGCTGTTCGATCCCGAGCACAATCTCGAGGATCGGATTCTCAACGAGCAGTTTGCGTACTAGATAACGTCCGATGCGACTCTCATCTGTTGTCGCAATAGTGGTTGTAGCCCTTACCGGATGTCGCGGGCCATATGCAGATTTGGAAGAAAACTTCTCGGCTCCATCACGGCAATCGGCGTCCTCACCTTCAATACCCATAAACCGAATCGTGCTACTTAGTCAGAAGCACAAGGGCGCTTACTCCTTCGGCAGAGTATTTGAAGTCCGGTTACTGTCGACCACCATAGAGCTCACGCCGGTATTCCCTTTCAGCCTCGCTATGGGAGTAGTTAGTGTTCCCACAGAATCGGTTGGGGGTTGTAGCAGAACGTGCTTTGGCAATGGGAACTGGGAGGCGAATTTGATCGTGCCAACCGCTTCAGCACAAATTGATCTTCCAAAATCCAAGGAGACTATCGATTGGTGCTGGGCCAACAAGATTCCAATGCTGTCAGCTAAAGAGCGCGACGCGTGGCTATATTCGAGCACGCTGTTGCCATCGCGTGCTTCTTTTACGGAACAACTATCGTCGCGCGAGAAGTTCGATCAGCAAGGCGAACAAAGTTGCCTAGGCTACTAAGTTGGGCACGACCGAAACCTCCAACCGGGCTGCTACGGTGTGAACCAAACCACTTCAAAAGGTGATTTTTCAAACGACGAGCGCCTGATCGTCGCGATCACTTCGCGCGCGCTGTTCGATATGGCCGAGAGTCACGAAGTATTCGAGCGTGCGGGTGTCGACGCGTTTCACGCGTACCAGCGCGAGCGCCAGGTCGATCCGCTCGCGCCGGGCATCGCGTTTCCGCCGGTGCAAAAGCTGCTGCGGCTCAATCCGCCCAAACCGCCGGCGCCCCGCGTCCAGGGGCTCCTGCTCCCCCCACATTTCCGCGACATCGGTCCGCCCCGCTTCCATTCGTACCGCCCACTCCAACCCGC
>CAZDWH010000106.1:0-10722 GCA_964509025.1 uncultured Rhodanobacteraceae bacterium | reverse complement strand
CGAGCGCCTCGCCCGCCGCGCGCGTGAGCTCGCGCAGGCGCGTGCGCGCGAGGTTCTCGTCGACGCTCGCCGGCGCTTGGTATTCCTGTACATGCAGCCAATCGACCGCATCGCTGGAGTGATCGATCGGTCGCGCGCGATAGATGTCGATCGCCGCCGCATACTCGGGCAGGTCGGCATCGTAGACGCGCCAGCATTCGACGCCTTCGCGCTGCGCGATCTTGCGCAGATGGCGATGATTCTTCTCGATGCGGTTCTTCGCCATCTGCGCGCCGGGCGACAGCGGTTTCACTTCGCGCGGTGCGGCGGCTTCTTCGACAGTTGCAATCGTGTAGTTCAATAGCACGCATTCGAGCGCGCCGTTGTAGAGCTTGTATTTCTTGTCGGCAGAGAGGCCGATCGCGCGCCCGAGTTCGGCATCCGAGGTGATCACGCTAGCGCGCCAGCCGGGGAATTCGGATTTCAGTTTGCGTCCGAGCAGGCGATACAGCTCGACGATTTCGCCGTCCTGCGCAGTCATGCGTTCGCCATACGGCGGATTGCAGATCACCAGGCCCGGCGTGTCGAGTTCATGCGGCCGATGCAGATGTTCGAGCGATTGCTTGCCGAGATGCACGAAGCCCGACATAAAGGCGTACTGCGCATTGTGCACGGCTTCGCGCAATACCGTTGCGTTCTGATCGAAGCCGAAGAATACCGGACGCAGCGCCTGTGCACCCGCGCTCGCACGCGCCTGCGCTTCGTCGTGCAGCACTTTCCACAATGCCGCATCGTGGCCTTTCCAGCCGAGGAAGCCGAAATAGTCGCGGCGCATGCCCGGCGCGATATCCGCTGCCATCAGCGCCGCCTCGACCAGCAGCGTGCCGGATCCGCACATCGGATCGAGAAGTCCTCCTCCTGCTCCGTAAACCGCAGGCCAGCCCGCGCGGAGCAGCATGCCCGCGGCCAGATTTTCCTTGAGCGGCGCCAGGCCCTTGCCGAGGCGATAGCCGCGCTGATGCAGCGGCGTGCCGGACAGGTCGATGCTGAGGATCGCTCGGCCGCGGCGCAGCAGCAGGTTGATGCGCACCGATGGGTGCTCGGTGTCGATATCGGGGCGCATGCCGCTGCGCTGGCGGAACTGATCGACGATCGCATCCTTCACGCGCAGCGCCGCGAACTGCGAATGCGTGACGCCGGCGGCACTGCCGGTCGCATCGACGGCGAACGTCGCATCGGTCGCGAGATGTTCGCTCCAGTCGATCGCCTGCACGCCGTTGTAAAGATCGTCGTCGTTCGCGACCGCAAACTCGCCGATCGGTAGCAGCACGCGGCTCGCGAGGCGCGACCACAGGCAGGCGCGATAGCCCGGCTCCAGTCCATTGCTGCCGAGCCCGCCGCTGAAATGCGCGCCCGCCAGCGCCTCGTGCACCTCGCTCGCGCCGAGCGCCTTCAGCTCGTCAACGAGCAGGTATTCGAGGCCCTTGGGACAGGTCGCGAAGAATTTGCGTGCGCTGGCAACTTCCGTATTCAAGCAAATTATCCCGCATCGAATTGAATCAGGAACAAACGGAACTGCTCGGCGACGAAATCGACGTGATTGCTCAGGCGATGATCGTCATGCACGAGCGTGATCGCATCTCTGCGCGCTCGCGCGAACGCGATCGCCTCGTCGACCGGACATAACTCGTCGTCCCAGCCGTGCACCAAAGCGGTCGGCACTGTTGCCGCTTCGAACGAGCGCGCGTAGCCGGGAATCGCCACCGGCAACGCGATCAGAAACAGTCCGACGCAGTTAGGCATTTCCGTCGAGGCCAGTGCCGATGTGAACGCGCCCATGCTCGAGCCCGCAAGGATCACCGGCGCGTGCGCGTGCACGTGCGACTTCAATCGTGCGATGCGCTCGTCGATGTAGCGCACGTCGCGATGCGCATCGAGATCGCGATAGTCCGGCCGCACCGACTCGAAACCGAGCGGCGCGGCGATTTTCGCCAGCGCGCTGACCTTGGTCGCGTCTGGGCCGCTTTCGAGACCGTGGGAGAGAATTAAAAATGGTTTCATTGCGCGATTATCGCATGCCGTTGGCCGCGCCCCTGTGCGCATGCGACACTGCGCACATGCCGATAGCCACGCCACCGCCCGATCTCGCCATCCACGACTGGCCCCTGCCCTATGTCGCCAAGCTGCACGAACGCAAGCTCAGCGACATCGACCTTGTGGTGATCCACTGCACCGAACTGCCCGACTTGGCGATGACGCGCGAATTCGGCGAGCGCGTGCACTATCCCGAAATCGGCACCGGCAACAGCGGGCACTACTACATCGAGGAATCCGGCGCGGTACATCGTTTCGTGCCGAGCGAGCGCGTCGCCAATCACACGGTCGGCTACAACACGCGCTCGATCGGCATCGAGGTGTTCAACGTCGGGCGCTATCCGTACTGGGGCGACAGCAAGCACCAGAAATTCACGGTGCCCTATACGAAAGAACAGATCGCGGCGCTGCTCGCACTGCTGCGCAAGTTGCGCGCGGAGATTCCGTCGCTGCGCTATATCGCGGGACATGAGGATCTCGACACACGTCTGGAACCGGCAAAGGACGATCCGAGCATCATGCTGCGCCGGCGCCAGGATCCCGGCCCGCTGTTCCCGTGGAACGAGATCGTGCCGGCATCGGGACTCGAACGCCTGCACGTGGAGCACTAAGGAGCCACCGCGTTACTTTACAATTCGACTTCCATAGTAAAGTTTCGCGGAGAATTGCATGCCCAAGCCCGTCGTCGCCGAACTGGTCGAACTGCTTGGCCTGGAACGCCTTGAAGACAACTTGTTCCGTGGGCAGAGCCGCGATATCGGCACGCGTTTCGTGTTCGGCGGCCAGGTGCTCGGGCAGGCGCTGTCGGCGGCGCAGCAGACGGTCGATGCGGAACGCTCGGCGCATTCGCTGCACGCCTACTTCCTGCGCGCAGGCGATATCGAGGCGCCGATCGTCTACAACGTCGAGCGCACACGCGATGGGGGCAGCTTCTCGACACGGCGCGTCGTCGCGATCCAGCATGGCGAGCAGATTTTCAATGGCACGGTGTCGTTCCAGAAGGCGCAGCCTGGCGTCGAGCATCAGGCCGCGATGCCGCAGGTTCCAGGCCCCGACGCGCTGCCCTCACCCAAGGCCTTTTCCGCCACCGAGCTGGAAAAGATGCCGCCCAAGCTGCAGCGCTGGTTCGGCGGCAAAGGGCCATTCGAGATGCGCCGCGTCGAACAACGCGACGACTTGAATCCGGGCAAGCTGCCGCCGCAGCAACATACCTGGTTCCGCCTCGTCGACCGCATCGACGACGCCCCTGCGCTGCATCGTGCGATGCTCGCGTACGCCTCGGATTTCAACCTGATCGGCACGGCGATGCTGCCGCACGGCATTTCGTTCCTGCAGCGCCATGTGCAGGTTGCGAGTCTCGATCATGCGATGTGGTTCCATCGCCCGTTCCGCGCCGACGAATGGCTGCTCTACGCCTGTGACAGCCCGACCGCGCAGGGTTCGCGCGGGCTTGCGCTCGGCCAGGTATTTTCCGCCGACGGCCGCCTGGTCGCGTCCACCGCACAGGAGGGTATGATCCGGGTAGTCGAGGAGAAATCGGCCTGAGCGCCACTGCGATCCGGTCGATCGAGAGCCCGCGCCGTCTGAGAGAGTGCCATGCGTCAGATCTATACCTCCGCCCGCAATGAAAACGTCGATCGCGTCGTCGCGCTGCTGCGCGATGCCGGCATCGAGACGACGATAACGAATCGCCGCGCCTATCAAGGCCACGACTACAAAGGCCCGAGCTATACCGCAAAGATCGACAGCAGCAGCTGGCCACAGGTCTGGGTGGTGCACGCCGACGACCAGACGCGCGCGCGCGCGCTGCTGCGCGAGATCGGAATCGAACCGGCGACGCGCTTTGCCGAGGAAGTCGCGCAGGCGCGCGAGAAGCAAACGGAAAATACCCCGCAACGACGCCAGCTGAATTTCGCCTGGAGCGCGCGCACGATCCTTCTAGTCGTGATCATTCTCGTGCTGGCGCTGAATGCGCTCGGCGTGATCAAGTTGTTTTGACATCGTCCATGATGGGAAGAGCGGCTTATCCATGGCCGCACTTTTCAACAACAGCGTCGTTCTTTGGAGGTCTCCTTGACCCGGAAAAAAACCGCTTTTTTGTTCGACCTCGACGGCACGCTCGTCGACAGCGTGTATCAGCACGTGCTCGCGTGGAAGTCTTCGCTCGACGCGGAAGGCATTCCGCTGTCGGTGTGGCGCATCCATCGCAAGATCGGCATGTCGGGCGGGTTGTTCGCCAACATCCTGCTGCGCGAAACCGGTTTCGACAACACGCCCGAACGCATGGATCGCCTGCGTGCGCATCATGCCGCGGCGTACAAGGCCTTGTCGGCGAGCGTGCGCCCGCTGCCCGGCGCGCGCGAATTGCTCGACTACCTCACTGCGGAAAAAATCCCGTGGGCGATCGCGACCAGCGGGCGCATGGAAACCGCCGGACACAATCTCGTCGCGCTCGGCGTCGATCCGGACAAGGTGCCGGTGGTGACGCGCGACCAGGTGCGGCACGCCAAGCCGGACCCCGATCTGTTCCTGACCGCGGCCGAGCGCCTCGGCGTCGACATCCGCGATTCGCTCGTCCTCGGCGACAGCATCTGGGACATGATCGCCGCGCAGCGCGCACGCGCACTCGGCGTAGGTCTGCTTTCGGGCGGCTATGGCGAGGAGGAACTCGCGCGCGCTGGCGCGTTCCGCGTGTACGCCGACCCGGCGGATCTGCTCGAGCACATCGACGAGGTTGCGGCGCGCGCTTAGTGCCCCGATCTTCTGTCTACCCGTGCGCTCAATCGCGCGACAGCGTGGCCAACAGCTCGTCGCGTGTCTCGTCGATATGCTCGCGTACCAACCGCTCGGCTTCCTTAGCCTTGCCCGCAGCCCAAGCGCTGTGGAGCGCGGTGTGCTCCTTGTTGGCACGGCGTGTACGTCCACTGTCTTGCAAATGCAGACGAACATAGCGCTGCGACATCGTGTGCAGGCGGAATAGCACGTCGTTAGTCATCGGATGCAAGCGCGGCACGATCAGCGCGAGATGGAATGCGCAATTGAGATCACCGGATCGGCTGAGCTCGTCGCCTGCCAGTGCCCGGTTCAGGCGCGCAAGCGCATCCGCAGCTTGGTCGCGATCCAGCGCGATGGCCTGACGCGCGCCAACGGCGACGGCACTCGGCTCGATCGCCAGACGCAGCTGAAACACTTCGGCGACTTCCTGCGCCGATATCGGTCGCACCTGGAACCCGCGATGCGCGTAGATGTCGAGCAAGCCTTCCGAACGCAGCTGCACCAGTGCTTCGCGTACCGGAATCTTGCTGGTGCCGAACTCCGCGGCAATCGCATCCTGCAACAACGGCGCGCCAGGCGCGTACGCACCGGAAAGTATTTTCTCGCGGATGCGCGCGGTGATCTGACCACTCATGGTGCGATTCAGAGGTTCTTCCATCACGTCGCTCCTCAGGAATTGCCAGCGGGCGTCTGCCAGGCGACAGGACGCACGAAACGCTGGAACGCGCGTGTGCCGACAGAGGTGAAACGGCTGTCGGTCGTGGCCGGAAACGGCCCACCGTGCATCATCGCCGTGCCGACTTCCACGCCAGTCGGAAAGCCGTCGAATACGATACGCCCTGCTTTTTGCTCGAGCGTCCACAGTAAATCCGAGTCGTCGCCGAGTGGCTCGCCGCCCGCCCAAACCGCGGCGGTGAGCTGCCCCGGCAGGCTCGCTGCGCAGCGTACGAAATCTTCCTGCGATGCGCACAGCACCACGAGGCTCGATGGGCCGAACACTTCTTCCCACAATTCGCGCTGCGCGCAGAATGTCTCCGCGTCCGTTGCGAACAACACCGCGCCGCCCAGGCGATCGTCGTCTTGCACACCACGCAACCCGGCGCGCACACGTGCCAAGGTGCGCACGCCAGAGGTCGCGGAACGCGTTTCGATCGCGTGCTGATAATTCCCGCAGATCTGCGGCGATAGCATTTCGCCTGGCGCCGTCGCATTGACCGACGCTGCCAGCTTGTCGAGGAACGCGTGCGAGGCGGCGTCGTCGACGAGGATGATCAGACCAGGTTGCGTGCAAAATTGCCCGACGCCCAGTGTCATTGAGGCATGCAATCCGGCTGCGATGCCGTCGAGATCACGCGCAAGCGCCTGCGGAAACAGGAATACCGGATTGACGCTGCCCATCTCGGCAAAAAATGGAATCGGCTCGTCGCGCTGCTGCGCGGCGCGCCACAGGGCCATGCCACCCTGCAGTGAACCGGTGAACGCGCCGGCCTTGATCGACGCATGCTGCACCAGCGCAACGCTGGCTTCGCGGCTGCTGTCGGCGACCAGCGCAAACACACCGGCAGGCAAGGCGCACTTATGCACGGCAACCCGAACTACTTCAGCGATCATCGCCGCAGTTTGCGGGTGCGCCGGATGTGCTTTGACGACGACCGGACAACCGACCGCGAGCGCCGCCGCCGTATCGCCGCCCGCCACCGAAAATGCGAGCGGGAAATTGCTCGCCGCAAACACGGCGACCGGACCGAGCGGACGCAGCTGCGAACGCACCTGTGGCTTCGGCGGCGTACGCTGCGCATCGGCGGGATCCAGGCGCGCGTCGATCCATTCATCGTGTTCGGCCAGATTGGCGAACAGGCGCAGCTGCATGCTGGTGCGCGCGCGTTCGCCCGTAATCCGCGCCACCGGCAGCGCTGTTTCGCGATTGACGCATGCAATCAGCGCATCGCCCAGTTGCTCGATGCCGTCCGCAATCGCGCGCAGCAGCTGCGCGCGTTGCGCGGGCGTCGTGCGCGCATAGGCACGAAAAGCACGTGCCGCAGCCTGCGCGGCTGTGTCGACTGCATTCATTGCCGGATACCCCAACAAAACGGATCGGTCGGATCGAGGCGCAACATCGCTTGCGCGCAAACGTGAGCGCTGCCGGTGATCGTCGGCGCGATCTCGCCTTTGTCACGATCGAGCCAGCGATAGCGACCGACGAAGCGGCTGCCGATGATACTTTCCTGCAACCACGGCGCGCCTTCGTCGAGCTTGCCATCGGCAGCGAGGCAGGCGAGCTTCGCACTGGTGCCGGTGCCGCAGGGCGAGCGATCGTAAGCCTTGCCCGGACACAGCACGAAGTTGCGCCCACGCGCATCCGGCTGCGTCGCGGGACCAAACACTTCGACGTGATCAACCTGCGGAAAGCCCTGCGCGTTCACCGCCTGGCGCACGCGCCAGCAGAATTGCGTCAGCCCATCGATATTGCCGAGGTGCAAAGCCAATCCAGCGCTCTCCTCGGTCAGGAAGAACCAATTGCCGCCCCACGCGATGTCGCCACGCACGGCGCCAAAACCCGGAACGTCGATCGTGACCGTGGCCTTGCGGAAGCTCGGTACATTGCCGATCGTCACCTCGCCATTGGCGTGCAGTTCGGCGTCGACTGCACCGACCGGCGTGTCGATCTTGAGCACCCCCGGCTGCAGTTCCCCACGATGCGCGAGCGAAGCGACCAGCCCGATCGTGCCGTGGCCGCACATGCCGAGCATGCCGACGTTGTTGAAGAAGATCACACCAATGCTGCAATCCGCGCGGTGTGGCTTGCACAGCAACGCGCCGACCATCGCATCGCTGCCGCGCGGTTCGTTGACGATTGCCGAGCGCCATTCGTCGTATTGCGTGCGAAAACGCTGCGCGCGTTCTTCCAGCGACCCGTCGCCGAGGTCTGGGCCGCCGGCAACCACGAGTCGCGTCGGCTCACCGCCGGTATGGGAATCGATGACTTCGATTTGGTGCATGGGACTTCAAACTGGGCGCGTGTCGCGCGCTTGCTCGACCATGCGGATTACCGCATCGCGGCGCGCGCCGACGAGCGGCAGACGCGGCCCGCGCACGCGCTCCGAGCCGCGGCCCATGACTTGTTCGGCGAGCTTGATCGACTGTACGAGATCGTGCTCGGCATCCAGGTGCAGCAGCGGCATGAACCAGCGATAGATGCGCCGCGCGCGTTCCAGATCGCCTTTGCTCAAGGCATCGTAGAGCGCAAGCGACTCAGCGGGGAAAGCGTTCGTGAGTCCGGACACCCAGCCCTTTGCGCCGAGCACGAGGCCTTCGAAGGCGATGTCGTCGAGGCCCGCAAACAACGTGAAGCGTTCGCCGAATGCATTGAACAGATCGGTAAAGCGACGCGGATCGGGCGAGGATTCCTTGATGCAGACGATGTTCGGTACGTCGGCAAGGCGCGTCAGCGTATCGAGATCGATGTTGACGCGATACGAAGGTGGATTGTTGTACAGCATGATCGGCAGCGACGTGGCGTCGGCGACCGCACGGAAGTGGTATTCCAGCTCGCGCGGTGTCGGCACGTAGACCATGCCGGGCAGCACCATGAATCCCGACGCACCGATGCGTTCGGCGTCGCGCACGAAGTTCACCGCGGTGGCCGTGGTGAATTCGGACACACCCACGATCACCGGCGCTGCGCCACGCGCGACCTCGACCGCCGCGGCGAGCACGCTGCGCTTCTCGTCCGCGCCGAGCGAATTGCCTTCGCCGACCGTGCCCATCAGCACGAGGCCGTGCACGCCGTCGCGCAGCAGCGCCGCCTGCACGCGCTGAGTGGCGGAAATATCGACGCGCAAGTCGGCATCGAATTGCGTCGTCGCGGCCGGGAACACGCCGGACCAGGTACACGTAAGCGGTTGCGTCATCGGATCTCCATGGAGCATTGCTTGACAGATTGTATATCGTATACGATCTACGAATGAGTGAAAAGATCGCCATCGTCGGCGCCGGCGTGATCGGCTGCGCCACTGCCTATGCGCTTGCACGCGAAGGCCATCGCGTCACACTGTTCGATCGCGACGACCCGGGCATGGGTGGTGCGAGTTACGGCAATGCCGGGCATATCGCTGCCGAGCTCGTGCAGCCTTTACCCTCACCACAGTTGCTGTTCGGGTTTGCGCGCGAGCTGTTCGCGTTCGGCGGCGTGCTCGATATCCCGCCGCGCCGCCTCGGCGCATTTGCACCCTGGGCGTGGCGCTTCGCGCGCGCCGCGTTCCGCCGCGAGGCCAATACGCAGCGTCTGGCGCCGCTCGTGAAACCCGCGGCCGCCGCGTTCGAGCAGATGCTCGCCGCGATAGGTCGCACGGATCTGCTACGGCGCAATGGCCATGTGCAGGTGTGGTTCGGCAAGGATGCGCAGCGCAAAGCAGCTGCAGAAGCTGCAGAGATGAATCGCTGGAGTATTCCGACCGCCGCCGTCTCGTACGACCTGCTCGAATCCATCATGCGCGCCGCAGAGCAGCGGTCGGGTGCAGCGCTCGCCTTTCCAGATAGCGCGCATGTCGTCGACCCCTTGCAGGTTGTGCGTGCATTCGTCGACGCCGCTCGCGCCCACGATGCCAACCTGCAGCGCGCGCACATTGCGGCATTGATTCCCGCAGGCAGTGCAGTCGATGTGCACACGCCATCCGGCGCCACGCGTTTCGACGCTGCAGTAGTCTGCGCCGGCGCGTGGTCCGCACCGCTGCTCGCACCGTTCGGTGTAAATGCGCCACTGGAGGCGGCATTCGGCTATCACACGGAGCTCTCCGGACACACCGCGCATGTCGATGCGCCACTGGTGTACATGGACAGCAAACTCCTCGTCACGCCGATGCACGGGCGCCTGCGCGCTTCGAGCTTCATGGAATTCGCCGGACTAAACTCCGGCCCCGATGCGCGTAAGCCGCTCGCGCTGCGGGGCAAACTCGAACAACTCGGTTACCGCTGCGCGGAGACAGACGCGAGCTGGCGCGGCGCACGTCCTGTGTTGCCGGACTATTTGCCGGGCATCGGTCGCGCACCGTGTGAACCACGCGTTTTCTACGCGATCGGACACCAGCACATCGGCCTGACCCTCGCGCCGGTGACCGCGCAGCTCGTTGCTGATCTGGTGGCGCAGCGCACACCACAACACGATCTTTCGCCCTTCGATCTGCGCCGCTTCGGCAAACCACGTGGAGCGCACGCCGCATGAGCACCGCAGCGATCATCCTGCTCGCTCTGCTGATCGTGCTTGCTCTGTGGTACGCGTGGCTCTGGTACGGCGTCGCACGTCAACGCCACCCGAGTGCGCCGCGCATGCCGGGCTTCGGCGACACCGCGACGGGCTTCGTTACCAATTTCTTCGACACGCTCGGTATCGGCTCGTTCGCACCGACTACGGCGATATTCAAGTTCCGCCGGCGCATGCCGGACGAGGAGATTCCAGGCACGCTCAACATCGGCCACGCACTGCCAACGGTGACGCAGGCGCTGATCTTCATCGCCACGGTCGACGTGGAACTGCGCACCCTGCTCGGCATGATCGCCGCCGCGGTGCTCGGCGCGTGGCTCGGTGTCGGCGTTGTCTCGCGCCTGCCGCGCCGCGCGATCCAGATCGGCATGGGCATTGCGCTGCTATTCGCCGCGCTGCTGTTTCTGGCAAAGAACCTAGACTGGATGCCGGGCGGCGGCAACGCGCTCGGACTCGAAGGTGCTCGCCTCGCATTTGCGATCGCGATGAGCTTTGTGCTCGGCGCGTTGATGATGCTCGGGGTCGGCTTGTATGCGCCGTGCCTGATCTTGGTCAGCCTGCTCGGCATGAATCCGCTGGCCGCGTTTCCGATCATGATGGGTTCGTGCGCTTTT
>CAZDWH010000105.1:0-10724 GCA_964509025.1 uncultured Rhodanobacteraceae bacterium | reverse complement strand
AGTTCGTCTGCAGCGTCCACGGCACCATGATGATGATCGAGAGCAGGGTTGCGAGATGTTCGCGGAAGAAGCCGAGCCACAGGCCGAACAGATTGCTGCTGCCCGAATGCATGATGCGCAGCAGGCGCCCGGTGTGGTGCTGGCCATGGAACGACAACGGCAGCGCGATCGAGTGCTCGAAGAACTGCGCGATCACCGCGAGCCGGCGCCGGTGCGCGAGGCGGTCGGCGAACAGCGACACCCACACGCTCGCGACGACACCGCCGAGGCCTACGCCGGCCCAGAGCAGGATGTAGTGCCAGGCCTGCGCATGCCCGTTCGCGCCGAGCGCATCGACGACCTTGCCGAACAGCACGGGTTCGAGAAAAAACACACCGGACAGTGCAAGATTAGCCAGCGCGAGCGTGATCGCCAGCCATTTCTCGGGCGCGAGCAGTGCGATCACTCGCAGATAGATTTTCAGCAAAGACATGGACCTGGCTCTCTTTGGCGACGCGAAGTCTAGCAAGTCATCGTTGTCATTCTTATCGATGTTTGCTTCGCCTCCAAGCGCAATATTTCAGCTGAGTTGCACGCTCGCGAAAAAAATGCTGCACTCGCACTTGCAATCGACTCGAAATTGAGAAGAATGCCGGGCGCCGCGAGACGTCGGAGCGCGTTACTCGTGAGCAGGGGCGATTCTTGGGGGGCTCGTCCTTTTCGCACTCGTAGGGAATCCAACACGTGGTACAGAAAGGGTCCGGCGAAACGCCGCGCCACAACCTTGTTTGTGTCATCAATCCTGGGAGATTTTCCTCAATGAAGCTTTCTGTTTTGACTCTCGCCTGCGCTGCCGTTCTCGCTGTCGGTTCCGTCCACGCCGAGTCCGTCACCAAGGGCATGGCCGAAGCCGGCATGTCGCCGGACCGTGGCAACCATGGCGACTCGGCCAACAAGGATCCGAACGAACTGAACGGTGACCGCGTCAAGTACGCCGGCAAGCCCGGTTCGCGTCAGAACGACCCGATCGCCTACCACAACGGCCCGATCCTGCACGGACCGAACGTGTACTACATCTGGTACGGCAACTGGGCCGGCAACACCGCCACCACGATCCTGACCAACTTCGTGCAGAACCTCGGCGGTTCGGCCTACTTCAACATCAACACGACCTATTACGACGTCGTCGGCAGCACCAAGACGTTCTACAACAACATCCTGACCTACGCCGGCGCAACCAACACCGCGAGCAGCACCTACGGCACCTCCCTGTCCGACGCCAACATCCAGTCGATCGTCAGCGATGCGATCACCTCTGCCCGCCTGCCGAAGGACACCAACGGCATCTACCTCGTGCTGACCTCGGCCGACGTCAATGAGAGCTCGGGTTTCTGCACGCAGTATTGCGGCTGGCACACTCACGGCACGATTGCCAGCGCCGACATCAAGTACGGCGTCATCGGCAATGCCGATCGTTGCCCGTCGTCCTGCGCCGCGCAGTCCGGCAGCAGCCCGAACAACAATATCGGCGCCGACGGCATGGCCAGCGTGATCGCGCATGAAATCGAAGAAACCGTGACCGATCCGGATCTGAACGGCTGGTACAACGGCAACTGGGAAAACGGCGACAAGTGCGCGTGGACCTTCGGCACGGAATCGACCGCGTCGAACGGCTCGAAGTACAACGTCACGCTCGGCGGTGCGCAGTACTTGATCCAGCAGAACTGGATCGCGCCGGCCGGTGGCTGCGCGATGCACCTGTAATGTTTTGATCGGCTAGACTGTTAGCCAAACGAGGCGCCCGGTGCGAACCGTGGCGCCTTTTTTTGCATTCGTCCTTACATGCGAAGATCAAGAAGCGGCCACCCTTGGCCGCACTCTCCGACAAGAGCCTGGAGACTCCTTATGTGCCGATTCCCTACACCCGTTCTTTTCGCGCTGTCGGTCTTGCTGCTCGCCCCGAGCGCAGAAATCAACGCGCAACCCGTACGCGGACGTATCAATACCGAAACGCGCCAGGTCACGATGATGCGCCGTCAGGAGCAGGCGCTGATCGATGCGCTCGGCAACAACGATGCGACAGCACTTGGCGGCATGCTCGCGAACGATTTCGTGCAGTACTCGATGAGCCAGCAGATGCTGCTCACGCCACGCACGGACTGGCTGCGCAATCTCGCCGCGCATCCGTTCGGAAAAGCACACATCGAGCATGTCTCCGCGATCGATCACGGCACGACTCTGGTGACGAATTTCGAACTCGTCAGCGGCGACGACAAGGGCATGAAACGCTACGGCGTCGTCGATGTCTGGACCAAGCCGCAGGATGCGAACGACTGGGTGCTGAGTCAGCGCTACATCTCCGCGCCGGGCACGAATCCTCAGGCGCCGGGCGACAACGCGCCCGACACGGCTGCTCCGGCCAAGCACATCTGACGGCTGCCTCGAAGGCAACCGCTGCGCACGATCATGCGCAGCGGTTATCATGTGCGCTCCGCCGCCGCCGCGTACGCGCCATGCCCGAGTCACTGGATATCCGCATCACGCAGCGCGTCGCGCATATCGCGCTCAATCGCCCGCAGGTGCACAACGCGTTCGACGATGCGCTGATTGCGGAGCTGACCGCAGCGCTTGTCTCTATTGACGGCGATGCCAACGTACGCGTCGTCGTACTGACCGGCAACGGTGCATCGTTCTCCGCGGGCGCAGATCTCAACTGGATGCGCGGCATGGCGAAGGCATCCGAAGCCGAGAATCGCGCGGACTCGGAACGCCTTGCGACGCTGATGCGCACGCTCAATTTCCTGTCCAAGCCAACGCTCGCGCGCGTGAATGGTGCGGCATTCGGCGGCGGTGTCGGCCTCGTCGCCTGCTGCGATATCGCGATTGCCGCGGACGCGGCGAAATTCGCCCTGAGCGAAGTCAAACTCGGTCTCGTGCCGGCGGTGATTTCGCCCTACGTCATCGCGGCGATCGGCGCGCGCGCCGCGCGCAAGCTGTTTCTCAGCGGCGAAATTTTCGATGCGGCGGAAGCCGCACGCATCGGACTCGTGCATCAGCTTGCGCCGCCGGACCAACTCGACGCCGCGGTCGAGCGCCAATTGGACCTGCTCGCCAAAGGCGGCCCGGTCGCGCAGCGCGAAGCCAAGGAATTGGCATTGCGCATTGCCGGAGCGACGCCCGGGCTTGCGACGCAAGTCGACGAAAAAAATGCCGCATTGATCGCACGCCTGCGCGTGTCGCCGGAAGGCCAGGAAGGGCTCTCCGCCTTTCTCGACAAGCGTTCACCGAACTGGACTCACTGAAGGAATTGCCATGTCCGTCACGACCCGCTTCGACCACATCGGCTTCGTCGTCTCTGACCTCGCGCGCAGCAAGGCCTTCTACGACAAGGCACTCGCGCCGCTCGGTGTCGGCCTGGTCATGCAGGTGACCGCGGAGATGACCGGCGGCCACGCGCATGTCGGCTACGGCAGCGAGAATCGCCCGTATTTCTGGATCGGCAACGGCGACGGCTGGTTGCGCGGACGCTTGCACGTCGCGTTCTCGGCGCCCGATCGCAAGACCGTCGATGCGTTCTACCAGGCCGCACTTGCGGCTGGCGGCGTCGACAACGGCGCGCCGGGATTGCGTCCGCACTATCACGCGAACTACTACGGCGCCTTCGTTTTGGACCCTGACGGGCACAACATCGAAGCCTGCTGCCATATGCCGGAATGAGCATGTTCAATCGCATCCTGATTGCAAACCGCGGCGAAATCGCCTGCCGCATCATCCGGACGTGCAGACGTCTAGGCATCCAGACGATTGCCGTCTATTCCGAAGCCGATGCGACGGCGCAGCATGTGCGCCTTGCGGACTTCGCCTACCCGATCGGCGGACCGCGTCCGGCCGAATCGTATCTGCGCGGCGATGCGATCATCGAAGCCGCGAAGAAATCCGGTGCGCAGGCAGTGCACCCGGGTTACGGTTTTCTATCCGAGAACGCCGACTTTGCCGATGCCTGCGAGAAAGCCGGCATCGTCTTTATCGGCCCGTCGAGCGCGTCGATGCGCAAGATGGGATCGAAAGCCGGCGCGAAGGATTTGATGTCCGGTCACGGTGTGCCGGTTGTGCCGGGCTACACCGGCGAAGAGCAAGAGCCAGCATTGCTAGCGCGCGAAGCGCAGCGAATAGGATTTCCGCTGATGATCAAGGCGGCCTACGGCGGCGGTGGCAAGGGCATGCGCATCGTACGCAAGGCGGAGGAATTCGCGGCGAATCTCGAATCCTGCCAGCGCGAAGCAAAAAACGCCTTTGGCCGCGACCGCGTGCTGCTCGAACGTTATATCGAGCATCCGCGCCACATCGAATTCCAGGTATTCGGCGACCAGCACGGCAATATCGTGCACCTCAACGAACGCGAGTGCTCGGCGCAGCGGCGCTATCAGAAAGTGCTCGAGGAGACGCCCTCGCCTTTCGTCACGCCCGAACTGCGCGCAAAAATGGGCGATGCGGCGATCGCCGCCGCGCGCGCGCTCGATTACGTCAACGCCGGCACGGTCGAATTCATTGTCGGTGCGGGCGGCGATTTCTATTTCATGGAAATGAATACGCGCCTGCAGGTCGAGCACCCGGTCACCGAGATGGTGCTGCATCTCGATCTGGTCGAACTGCAGCTGCGCGTCGCCGCCGGTGAAACGCTGCCGCCGCAACTGACGCGGATCAAGTCGGGAATGCCCCAGGACGGTCATGCGATCGAACTGCGTCTCTACGCGGAAGATCCGCAACAAGGCTTCTTGCCGGGCTCCGGAAAATTGCAGCGTCTCGCGTTGCCGCAGCCAAGCGCGCACGTGCGCATCGACGCGGGCGTGATCGAAGGCGACACCGTGACGATCTTCTACGATCCGATGATTGCCAAGCTGATCGTCTGGGATCGCACGCGCGCGGACGCACTGCAGCGCATGCGCGAGGCGCTCGCACAATGCGAGGTGGTCGGGCCGAAATCGAATGTCGAATTTCTCGAACGCCTAGTGCGCCATCCGGCGGTGAACGAGGGGCGCATCGATACGGGCTATCTCGATCGGCATCTCGCCGAATTCCTGCCGGCCGCTGCCGCGCCCGCTCACGCCACGCTGTTCGCGGCCGCGGCAGCGGTGTTACTCGATCAGGAAGCGCAGGCGCCGTGTCTGGCCGCGGCGAGCGGCGACCCATATTCGCCCTGGGCGCGCACAGATGCATGGCGGCTTGGCCATCCAGGCAAGCGTATCGTCTGCTTCGCACAAGGCGACGCGCGCGTCGAAGTGGATGCATATGGCTCGGCAGGTCACTATGAGCTGAAGCAAGGTAATGCGCGATGTGAAGTGCGCAATGCACAGCTCGCCGGCGGATTCCTCAACGCGAGTTTCGATGGCGTCGCCCGGCGTTATCGCGCTCGCATCGACGATGCAAGCGTATTGCTGCACGACGACGAGCAGCGCACGGTACTCGTGCAGGTGCCCGCGTTCGCGTTCGAGAAATCCAAGGCACAGGCGAGCGATCGCGTCGTCGCGCCGATGCCCGGCCGCATCGTGCTGGTCAAGGTCAAGGACGGCGACAGCGTGAACGAAGGTCAGGAACTCATCGTGATGGAAGCGATGAAGATGGAGATCACGCTGAAAGCGCCGCGTGCGGCGAAGATTGAATCGGTCAGCGCCAAGGCCGGAGAATTTGTCGAAGCCGATGCGGTACTGGCGCGATTTGCCGAGGGTTAGACCATGCTGCGCACGATTCTGCTTGCACTTCTCATCGCGACGCTGTGCGCTTGCCAGACGACGGTGCTCGAGCACCTGCCGCAAGGTGCGCGCAGCGAATGCCCTGCCGACGTTCTCGGCGCGTGGATCGCGGTCGAAGACGACGGTCAGGACACGCCGGATTTCGGCCTGCTCGTGCACAAGGATTGCACGCTCGAATCGCGCGACAAGGACGGCTCCGCGCATCCGGCGCACTCGCCGCTGCCGCACGCGCAGTTCTTTTCCAGCGCAGGAAAGGATCTGGTATTCATCCCGATGACCGAGGCCTTTGAGCTCGCCGCAGTCAAACCCGACGACAAGGCAAACGCGCGCGCGAAGACCGGCTTCATGGTCTTCGCTTGGCGCCGCTATGGCAACGAACTCGCGTTGCAGGCACCCGATCACCGCCACGTGGCGCATTTGATCGTCGACGGTGTCGTCAGCGGTCGCACGGCATGGAGCGACGACGACCGCATCATCTGGGCGGAAAACGTGTTGCGCGGCGACGAAACTGCAATGGCGCAGCTGCTCGCGCATACCGACCTGTTCGGCGATACCAAGAGCATGCGCTTGCGTCATGTCGGCAACGATGAGAAGGCCTTGAATCGTGCGCTGCGCGCCGCGACATCAAAGGCGAAGCCAATCCCGGACCGCAAATGAGTCATCACATCCGCATCGTCGAAGTCGGCGCACGCGACGGCCTGCAAAACGAGAAAACCATCGTGCCGACCGCGGCCAAGGTCGAGCTGATCGATCGACTCTCCGCAACGGGATTGCAAAGCATCGAGGCGACGAGCTTCGTCAGTCCGAAGTGGGTGCCGCAACTCGCCGATGCCGCCGAGGTCTACACCGCCATTCACAAGCGCCCCGGCGTCCGCTATCCGGTGCTCGTGCCGAACCTGCAGGGCTACGAGCGAGCGAGCGCGGTTGGCGTGAGCGAGATCGCCGTATTTACTGCGGCGAGCGAGGCGTTCAACCAGAAGAACATCAACGCGACGATCGCCGAGTCGCTTGAGCGCTTCGCACCGGTGATCGAGCGCGCCAAGGTCGATGGCGTCGCGGTGCGCGGCTATGTCTCGACCGTGCTCGGCTGCCCCTACCAGGGCGAGGTGCCGCTCGCCGACGTCGTGCGCGTCGCCAAGGCGCTGCACGCAATGGGCTGCTACGAAGTCTCGCTCGGCGACACGATCGGCGTCGGCACGCCGGCGAAGGCGCGCGCGATGCTCAAGGCCGTCGCCGACGAAGTGCCAATGAGTGCGCTCGCGATCCACTTCCACGACACGCGCGGGCAGGCGCTTGCGAATATCCTTGCCTGCCTCGAACTCGGCGTCGGCGTGATCGATTCGGCCGTGTCCGGCGTTGGCGGCTGCCCCTACGCGCGCGGCGCGAGCGGCAATGTCGCGAGCGAGGACGTCGTCTACATGCTGCATGGCATGGGCGTCGCGACCGGCATCGATCTCGACAAACTGATCGAAACCGGGCGCTGGCTCAGCGCCCAACTCGCGCGCCATAACGGCAGTAAAGTCGGGCTCGCCGGGATTTGACGCGATGCGTTGACGCGGCGCGCCGGGAGCGCCCGCGAACGGCGAAGCCGGCCCAAAGGGCGAGTATCAAGGATGATGCGAGTAAACCGCATCGCGCGCCGGCGAGCGCCGCAGGCAGGATGCCGAAGGCCGGGTTGCTTAGCGAGCGAGGATCGCGAGCTTAGCAACGCGGCAGCGTAGTCACCCATCGGTTGGTTATACTCGCGACATCGCCTCACCAAGGATGCCGCGTGCCCGCTCGCCTCGCTCCCGATCAATCCCGCGGGTATCTAGTTGCGATCGGCTCCGGCGTGCGCGGCGTCGGCGAAACCGGCATCTTCAAGCGCCTGATCGCGCTGGTCGGACAGCGGCCGAACATCATCGTGCTCGCGGCGAACGCGGGCGACGACGCCGGCGTCGAGGATCTCGACACGCGCCTGCTCGCGAATGGCGCGGGGCATGTGCAGCGCATCGTGCTCAGCAACCGCGCCGATGGCGACACGCCGGCGACGCTCGCACAAGTGGAACGCGCGGATCTGGTGCTGCTCTGCGCGGATCAGCCGCTGCGCCTCTCCACCGTACTCGGCGGCACCCAGCTCGCGCGCCTGCTGCGCCGGCGCAACGCCGACGGCATGGCGATCGCGGGCCTTGGACCGGGTGCGGCGATCCTCGCCGAGCACATGCTTGCCGGCGGTGCGCAAGGCCCGACGCCGCGCATGGGCAGTGTGACGCTCGCACCGGGACTGGGCCTGTCCAATCGCCTCGTGATCGACCAGGGTGGTGCCGGCGCGGATCGCCTCGGCCGCCTGCTCGCTGCGCTGGCCCTCAATCCATTCGCGCTCGGCATCGGGATTGACCCAGACACCGCAGCCTTCATCGGTCCGGACAACGTCGTCGATATCGTCGGCCATGGCGGCATCACCGTAGTCGACCCCGCCGACGTCGGCCACTCGAACGTCGCCGAGGCCGGGCCGGCCGGCCCGATCAGCATCACGAATCTGCGCGTGCATGTGCTCGTACACGGCGCACGTTACGACCTGGATTTTCGCCGCACGATCACTTAGGGCACCTGGGTGCGATTGCGCATAAAGCTATTCCTGTACTTTGCACTCAGTGGCGCATGCGCGCTTGCGCAGGCCGCGCCGACGTTGCTGCGTCCCGCGCGCGTGTGGACCGCGAACGCGAACGAAGCGACGCACACCGGCTGGGTTGTACTCGTCGACGGCGCGAAGATCGCGGCAGTCGGACCAGCCGATCAGGTCAAGGCACCTGCGGGCACGCCCATCATCGATCTGCCCGATGCCACACTGTTGCCCGGCCTGATAGATCTGCACGCACACCTGTTCCTGCATCCGTACAACGAGACGCCATGGAACGATCAGGTGCTGAAGGAGGCGGTTCCCTTCCGCACCCTGCGCGCCGCACAACACGCGCGCGACACCTTGCTGTCGGGATTCACCACGCTGCGTGATCTCGGCACGGAGGGCGCGGGTTATGCCGATGTATCGCTCAAGCACGCGATCGATGACGGGATGATTGCGGGGCCACACCTGTTCATCGTCACGCGCGCGATCGTCGCAACCGCCTCGTATGGGCCTGGCCCGCGCGGCTTTCGCCCGGATATCGAATTGCCGGGAGGCGCGCAGGAAGTTTCCGGCGTCGACGCGGCCATTGCCGCAGTGCGCGAACAGGCCGGACACGGCGCGGACTGGATCAAGATCTACGCCGACTACCGCTGGGGACCCGACGGCAATACGCAGCCGACATTCAGCGAAGCCGAGTTGAAGGCGATGGTCGAAGCCGCACACCTCTCGGGCCGGCCGGTCACCGTGCACGCGACCAGCGACGCCGGCGTGCGCATGGCCGTGTTCGCGGGCGTCGATTCGGTCGAGCACGGCGACAATGCGAGCGAGGAAAGTTTCCGGCTGATGAAGCAGCATGGTGTCGCCTATCTGCCGACGCTGACTGCAGTGGAAGCGATCGCGCAGTATTTCGAGCACTACGAAGCGGGCAAGACGCCGCCAAGTACGCGTATGCAGGAATCCGCCGCAGCGTTTGCGCGCGCGCTCAAACTCGGCGTGACGATCGGTTGCGGCAGCGACGTCGGCGTGTTCGCGCACGGCACGAGCTGGCGTGAACTCGCATGGATGGTCAAGCTCGGCATGACGCCGACGCAGGCACTGCACGCGGCGACCGATGTCGATGCGGCGATCCTGCACAAGCAGAACGAATTCGGCCGCATTGCGCAGGGCTTGCATGCGGATCTTGTGGCGTTCGCCGGCGATCCGACCCGGGATATCGACGCTGTGCGCAAGCCGGTGTTCGTAATGAAGGGCGGCATCGTTTACCGCGCACCCGATCACTTGCCGTGAACGATATCGTGCTGCGCGTCGCCGATCCCGCCGATGCGGCGGCGATCCGCGCGATCTATGCGCCGCATGTCGTCGACGCCGCGGTGTCGTTCGAGACCGAAGTGCCCTCGCTCGAAACAATGGCGCTGCGCATCCGCGAACGCCTGCCCACGCATCCCTGGCTGGTCGCGGTCGCCGATGACGCCGTGGTCGGCTATGCCTATGCCAGCCCGCATCGCGAGCGCGCGGCATACGCATGGTCGTGCGAAGTGACGGCATACGTTGCCGCGCACATGCTCAGCCGCGGCATCGGCCGGAAACTTTATGCCGCATTGTGTACTTTGCTGAAAATGCAGCATTACGTGAATGCCTTCGGCATCATTGCCCTGCCCAATCCGGCGAGCATCGCGCTGCACGAGGCCTGTGGTTTCCGCCGCGCGGCGACGTTCATCCACGCGGGCTACAAGCGCGACGCCTGGCACGATGTGGGATGGTGGCAACGCGAGCTGCAACCGCCGCCACCCGCACCCATCGCGCCGATTCCGTTCGCGGCGCTGCCGATGGATGCCGTTCAGTCCGTTCTGCACGACCGCCGATGACGCAAAATCTTGTCACGGCGTGTCAACTGCTATGCAATCTGCGCGTTGGAAACTTACGAGCATCGCGATGCCGTAACGGCCGCGAGTCTGGGAGAGTGCGATGAATCACGCTTTGATCCGTAGCGGCACACTGTGGCCGATCCTGTTGGCAGGCCTGACCCTGGCGGCAAATGCACAGGCCTACACTCCCACTCCGGCCGAACCTCGCCCGGCGCGCGTCGTGCCGCCCTTCCATGCTTCGGCTCCCGATCTGCCGAAAAGCGATGCCGAGGCTGCACGCTTTCTGACCATGGCGACATTCGGTCCGACCCAGACCGACGTCACGCATTTGCGTCAAATCGGTTACGGCGCGTGGATTCGCGAACAGCTCAAGATGCCGGTCACGTTGCAGCGCCCCTACGTCGCGTCGCTCGACAAGGCGGTGCAGAATCCGGGCCAAAACCACCGCATTGAAGTTTGGTTCTTCAACGCGGTCACCGCGACCGATCAGCTGCGCAAGCGCCTGGGTTGGGCGCTGCGCCAAGA
>CAZDWH010000104.1:0-10850 GCA_964509025.1 uncultured Rhodanobacteraceae bacterium | reverse complement strand
GGGAGGGGGGTGCCCGGAATGGGGCCGGGCAGTCGGGGGAGGCCGCGGGCGGGGTCGTGTTCGCCGTGGCTGACGATGATCGGATCGAGCCGTTCGATGCCGATCGCATGCAGTGCCGGCACGACCGCCGCATCGCCAAGATCGAATCCTGAAGGGAAGCGCGCACCGGCGTCGTAGACCAGCGCATGCTCGCGCGTACGCACGACAAAGGACAACCCCTGCCCCACATCGAGCATCAGCGCCTCGAATTCGCCGTCGGAGAGCTGGGTTCGCGCGGGAATCAGCAATGGCAGAAACAGCAGCACGCCAAGTGCGCGAGCAGGCAGGCCGCGTGGTAACAGCAGCCACAACGCGCCGAGCAATGCGAGCGCGAATGCCCACAAGCTCGGTTCGGGGAAATACCACAGCGCGCCAGGCCAAGCCGCCATGCGTTCCAGCAGCCACCACAGCGCCTCCATCACCCACCCGGCGAGATGCAGCAACGGCGCGCCGATTGCCGGGATGACGAGCTGCAAAAGCGCGCCCGCAACCGTGACCGGCAGGATGAAAAAACAGATTGCGGGAACGGCGACGAGATTCGCGAGCGGCCCGATCAGCGAACTCTGTCCGAAGAACCAGATCGTCAGTGGCAGCAAACCGACCGTCGCAACGCCCTGCGCACGGATCATCTCGCGCCAGCCGTGCCGATGGCCGCCGCGCCCATCGAGGCAAAACAAGAGCCACGCGACGCCGACAAACGACAGCCAGAATCCCGCGCTGAGTACGCACAGCGGATCGAGTGCGAGCAGCACGATCACCGCGAATGCGAGTCCCTGCGTGGTCGAGCGTGCGCGGCGCAGCAATACGGCCGCCAGCAACACACCGATCATCACGAGCGCGCGTCGCGTCGGCAGGCCTAAGCCCGCGATCGTCGCGTAGGCGAGCGCGAACACGATCGCGGCGACCGCTTCGATCAGCGGCGCCGGCCAGCGCAAGGTCAGTCGCGGCGCGAGTTTCCACAGACCACGAATAAGCAGCACACCGAAGCCCGCAAACAAAGCGATATGCAAACCCGAAATCGCGATCAGATGCGGAATGCCGGTCGCGCGCGCAACCGCCCATTCGTGTTCGTCCATCGCCTGCTGATCGCCGAAAGCGAGCGCGCGCAGCACATTCGCCGCATGCCCCGGACCGAGTGTGTCTGTGATGCCTTGCGAGATGCGCTGGCGCAGGCGATCCGCGCAGAACCAGCGCGCGCCGTCCGCGCGATTCGCCGCGTCGTCGCGCACGTAGCCGGTCGCACTGATGCCTTCGGACAAGGCGTAACGCTCGAAATCGAACGCACCGGGATCGATCAGTCCGCGCGGACGCTTGAGCCGCACATGCAATTGCCAGCGCTCGCACGGCGCGATATCCGGGATGAGATTACGCTCGCCTTGATACCAGTGCAGGCGCAGCGCGCCGGTGACCGGTAAGGCGCCGCCGTCGCGCGACGCCGTCTGAACATCCAGGTCGAAGCGCGTCGAATCGTCCTGCGCACGCGGCAGGCCGCGCATCGTGCCCGTCACGAGGATATCGACGCCTTCGAGGTCTGTCGGAATGCGTTGCGACAAGGCGATGTCGGCCCGCCACATGGTCCATGCTGCGCCGAGCAACGCAAAAGCGAGCCAGCGCCAGCGTGCGCGCAATGCCAGCAACGGAATGGCTACGGCAACGAGAAGCGCATCGACCCACCGCGGCGGCAGCGCGTGCAGCAGTTGTACGGCAGTCGCGCCCGCAAGCAACGCAACTGCTGCGCCTGCGCTGAAAATGTCGTTGAGCGGATAACGTCGCATGGCAGTTGCTCGTCATCCCGGCAGGGATTGCCGGGATCCAGACTGCACAGATGCCGACCGCTGAATCCGCCGGAAGGCCGCCTTCCTTGGCCACTGGATTCCGGCATTCCCTGCCGGAATGACGCTTTCCCTATCCCCTTGCCTGATTGAGTTCGCCGTTGTGCATTTCGAGCACGCGATCCATGCGTCGCGCGAGTACATGGTCGTGCGTGACCAGCACGAAGCTCGTGCCGATTTCCCGGTTCAGCTCGAGCATGAGCTCGTACACCTGCGCCGCGTTCTTCTCGTCGAGATTGCCGGTCGGCTCATCGCCGAGCACGCAGGCGGGACGCGTGACGAGCGCGCGTGCGACCGCGCAGCGCTGGCGCTCCCCACCGGAGAGTTCGCCGGGTTTGTGCTCGAGGCGCTTGCCGAGTCCAACGCGCTCGAGCAGCGCGCTGGCTTGGCGCTTCGCCTCGGGAATTGGCGTGCCGCGGATCAGCAGCGGCATCGCGACGTTCTCGAGCGCGGTGAATTCCGGCAGCAGATGATGGAACTGGTAAATGAAGCCGAGCGAGCGATTGCGCACTTCGCCACGCTCGCGGTCGGACAGCTTCGACAGCGCGCGGCCGTCGACCTCGACCTCGCCCGCCGACAGCGTATCGAGCCCGCCGAGGATATGCAGCAGCGTGCTTTTTCCTGCCCCTGATGCGCCGACAATAGCCAGCGTCGACGCGCGTTTCAGCTCGAAGCTCACGTTGCGCAGCACTTCGGTGCGCAGGCTGCCTTCGGCGTAGGTCTTGGCAACGCCCGTTGCGCGCAGGACGATGTCATTCATCGCATTACTCATAGCGCAATGCCGCCGCCGGTTGCGTGCGCGCCGCGCGCCACGCGGGATACAGCGTCGCGAGCAGACAGAAAACCCACGCAATCGCCGCTACCCAGCCGACGTCGCTCCAGTGCAGATCGGACGGCACCTCGCTGATGTAGTAGATATCGGGCGACAGGAATTCGACATGGAAGGTGCGCTCGATCCACTTCACCATCGCCGGAATGTTCAACGCAAGCAGCACGCCGCCGATCACGCCGATCAAGATCCCGAACGTGCCGACGATCACGCCCTGCACCATGAAGATGCCCATCACGCTGTTCGGCGAGATGCCGAGCGTGCGCAGGATCGCGATATCGGCCTGCTTGTCGGTCACGAGCATGATCAGGGTCGAGACGAGATTGAACGCCGCAACCGCGACGATCAGCGAGAGGATGATGAACATCACGAGCTTCTCCATCTTCACCGCGCTGAAGAAGTTCGCGTGGCCCTGCTCCCAGGTCGTGATGCGATAGGCCTGCGGCAGTTTTTCCGCGAGCACGCGCGTGATCGGCCAGGCACGCAGCATGTCGTCGAGCTTCAAGCGGATGCCGCTCGGGCCCTCGCTCTGGAACAGCTTCTCCGCATCATCCATGTGCACGACCGCGACGCCAGTGTCGTACTCGGCGAAACCGACCGAGAAGATGCCGACCACATCGAAGCGCTTGAAGCGCGCGACGCCCCCAATCGGCGTGACGTTGATTTCCGACGTGTACACGGTGACCTTGTCGCCGACATCGACGCCGAGCATCATCGCGAGCTCGTTGCCGAGCACTATGCCGTAGGCGCCCGGTTTCAGATCGTCGAGATGGCCTTTGACCATCTTGTCGGCAATGTTGGAGACCTTCGGCTCCATCTCGGGCAGCACGCCGCGGATCACCGCGCCGCTGCGCCGGCGCCCCTGCATCAATACCTGGCTTTCGATATACGGCGCCGCACCGAGTACATGCGGGTCTTCCTTTGCCTTCGCCAACGTGCCCTGCCAGTCGGCGATGCTGTCGCCTACGCTCTGGATTGTCGCGTGCGAGACCATGCCGAGGATGCGTTCCTGCAGATCGCCCTGGAAGCCGTTCATCACGCTCATCACCGCGATCAGCGCCATCACGCCGACCGCGATGCCGAGCATCGACACGGCCGAGATGAACGAGATGAAGTGATTGCGGCGCTTGGCGCGCGTGTAGCGCAGGCCGATGAAGAGTTGCAGCGGGCGAAACATCGTTGTCGGGAATTCCGTTTGCGTTCTGGCGAGGCTGCAACTGGGTTTGCGCCCATTCTACGTGACTGCGCGCGCTTCGAGCGCAGACGCAGGCAATGGGCTCGATAGCGTTAGGAAACGATTCATTCCTGAATCCGCGCCTCAGCTACATGAACAATTTCTAAACTAACAAGTATTGCAATTGCACTCCGCCGCCCTATCTCCTGTCTACCGCAAAGGCGCTGAAACAAAAAGCACCGCGCCGCGCGTCGCCTGGATCGCATCCGCATGGATCGATGCAGGCAACCTGACTCAAAGCAAATCGGAGAACCACATGAAGAACACCCTTCTCGCTATCGCCCTCGCTGCCGCTTCTTTCGCAGCCGTTCCCGCTTTCGCCGCCGACGAAGGCAACGGCGCCGGCGGATTTTTTGTGAACGGCAATGTCGGCCAGTCCAACCTGAGCAAAGGCATCTACGACGACAACGACACCGGCTATGGCGTGAACCTCGGTTATCGCTGGACGCTCAATCCGAACGTCGCGCTCGGCGTCGAAGGCGGCTACACCGACCTCGGCAAGTTTTCCACGAAGAATATTGGCGGCCAGCTCAGCGCCAGCCATGCCTCCGTCAAGGGTTGGACCGCCGGTGTGAACGGGCATTTCAACATCACGCCAAATTGGTATTTGTCCGGCCGCGCTGGTTTGTTCCGCGCCGATGCGCAAGGCGGTATCTACACGACGATCAACAATACTGTGGCCTATCCCACCGTCAGCGAAACGAGTACCAAGTACTACGCTGGCGCTGGCGCTGGCTACGACTTCAGCAACAACATCTCGGTTGGCATCAATTACGACTACTACAAAGTCAAGACCGACAATCTGAACTACAACCCGAACCTCGTTTCGGTCAGCGCCGAATACCGCTTCTGATTCGCGCTCCCGTATTTCACAGTCACTCCGACGCAGGGATGCACCAGGGACGCCGGCCTCTTCATGAGGCCGGTTTTTTTTCACCCGCGTTTACGGTGTTGCAACTGCGACCCGCGTCACCCGCTATGGCGATGGCAACGTTGCCAGACGTATTCGCAATTGCCTATGCGCTTCGGCGTCGCAGTTGTCGGTGAACAACGGCAAGGCGATGCGCTGCTTCGGATCGACGCGAAGGATCAACACGATCAGCCGGCCACGCACGGTCGCGTGCGCCAATTCCGCCGCGCGCTCGTTGCCTGCGCGATCACGCACGCGCCAGTGGCCGGCGGCGTGCCAGGTAACGCGATCAAACGGCATACCCAGGAAATCACGCAAGCTCCATGCGGCGTAAGCGCAGGCCGCAACGATCAGCAGCACTTTGAGCCATAACGCGACTCCGCAAATCGCAATTGCCATGACTGCGAGCAACGCAGTGGCGAGGAGCGCCGCGGCAAGCCAGCGCGACGGCGCGTAGTCAAACGCGATCGCGGGCGCAGATTTCATCGATCACTTGCCGCCAGTCCGTACGCTCCGGCGCACCGTGCCCCTGCAACCAGTGCCACAAATCGGGATCGGGCTGTTCGAGCAGTTCGCGAAACGCGGCGCGCATCGGCGCATCCGCTGCGTCGTAGCGCGCATCGAGCCACCATCCCAGCAACTGATCGAGTTCGCGCATGCCGCGCCGGCAGCGCCAGCGCAAGCGCCCTGCTTCACTCATTTGAGGAGGCCGAACGCGAGCACGGCCCAGAGTACCCACAACACCCAACTGCCGCTGAGATAGGCATAAAAACGATGCATGACCTTGTTGTAACCGCAGTGAATTGCGCTGTGCGCTATTCGCAATGCAACGAACAACCAAGCCAGCGCCAGCGTCAGAATGCTCACCTGCGCCGTGAGGAAGGCGACAATCAACGCCAGGTAAAACAATACCGGCACTTCGAATAGATTGCTGAAATTATCGGCGGCTTTCGTGTCCTTGAGCCGCGCTGCGGCGGCCGCAGAATTCGCGATGGATTGCGGATGGATATGCTCGCGTTTCATCTCGCCGATGCGCGTGACATACATGCGCATCTGCACGACGAAGGTCAGTGCGACCATCGCGACCGCGGGCCAGAAGATCAGGCGCGCATCCATCAAGCCCCCTTTTTAAGTTGAAGCCGGCGCAGCAGTTTAAACGCCCTTGCGCTCGACCATCAGCTTCTTGATCTCGCCAATCGCCTTGGCCGGATTGAGACTCTTCGGACAGGTGTTGGTGCAGTTCATGATCGTGTGACAGCGATAGAGCTTGAACGGATCTTCGAGCTCGTCGAGGCGCGTGCCGGTGTCCTCGTCGCGCGAGTCGGCGATCCAGCGATACGCCTGCAGCAGGATCGCGGGCCCGAGATACTTGTCGCTGTTCCACCAATAGCTCGGACACGAGGTCGAGCAGCAGGCGCAGAGAATGCACTCGTACAGACCATCGAGCTTGGCTCGGTCCTCCTTCGACTGCAGGCGCTCGCGATCCGGAGGCGGCGGCGTCTGCGTGCGCAGCCACGGCTTGATCGAGGCGTACTGTGCGTAGAAGTTGGTCAGGTCGGGCACCAGATCCTTCACTACGGGCATATGCGGCAGCGGGTAGACCTTCACGTCGCCATGGCAATCGTCGATCGCCTTGGTGCAGGCCAGCGTGTTGTTGCCGTCGATGTTCATCGCGCAGGAGCCGCAGATGCCTTCGCGGCAGGAGCGGCGGAAGGTCAGGGTCGAGTCGATCTCGTTTTTGATCTTGATCAACGCGTCGAGCACCATCGGGCCGCAGCTGTCCATGTCGACTTCGTATTCGTCGATATGCGGATTCTGGCCGTCGTCCTCGTTCCAGCGATAGACACGGAACGTGCGCACGTTCTTCGTGCCTGCGGGCGCGGGATACTTTTTGCCTTTTTGTACTTTGGAATTCTTTGGCAACGTGAATTCAGCCACGATCTTCTCCGCACAGAATTAGTAAACGCGCGCCTTCGGCGGCACCGGTTTCACATCGTCGGTCAGCGTATTCATATGCACCGGACGGAAATCGAAGCTGCACGCACCCTTGTGATCGACCTTGACGAGCGTGTGCTTCTGCCAGTTGACGTCATCGCGATCGGGGAAATCTTCGCGTGCATGCGCGCCGCGCGATTCGTGGCGCTGCTCGGCCGAGTTGATCGTCGCGACCGCGTTGTACAGCAGGTTCTGCAGCTCGTAGGTCTCGATCAGGTCGGTGTTCCACACCAGCGAGCGGTCAGCGATGCGCACGTCCTCGAACGAGTCGAAGATTTTCGCCATCTTCGAACAGCCGTCCTGCAGTGTGGACGCAGTGCGGAACACCGCCGCGTCACTCTGCATCGTGCGCTGCATATCGAGGCGCACTTCGGCCGTGCTGCGCGAACCCTTGGCATTGCGCAATTTGTCGAGATTGGCCAGTGCGAAATCGCAGGCCGACTCGGGCAGCGTCTTGTGCGCGGCGCCGGACTTGATCGTCTCGCCGCAACGCTCGGCCACCGCGCGCCCGAACACGACGAGGTCGAGCAGCGAATTGGAGCCAAGACGATTCGCACCGTGCACCGACACGCAGGCCGCTTCGCCGATCGCGTAGAGGCCTTCGACGACTTTGTCCGGATCGCTGCCGACCTTCTGCACGACTTCGCCGTGATAGTTCGTCGGGATGCCGCCCATGTTGTAGTGCACGGTCGGCAGCACCGGAATCGGCTGCTTGCTCACGTCGACGCCGGCGAAGATGCGCGCGCTCTCGGCGATGCCCGGCAGCTTCTCGTGGATCACCTCCGGGCCGAGATGAGTCAGGTCGAGCAGGATGTGATCCTTGAGCGGGCCGACGCCGCGGCCTTCGCGGATCTCGATCGTCATCGAACGCGACACGACGTCGCGCGAGGCCAGATCCTTGTAGTGCGGCGCATAGCGTTCCATGAAACGCTCGCCGCTCGAGTTGCGCAGAATACCGCCCTCGCCGCGCACGCCTTCGGTGATCAGGCAGCCGGCGCCGTAGATGCCGGTCGGATGGAACTGCACGAACTCCATGTCCTGCAGCGGCAGGCCGGCGCGCAGCACCATGGCGTTGCCGTCGCCGGTCTGGGTGTGGGCGCCGGTGCAGGACAGATAGATGCGGCCATAGCCACCGGTCGCCAGGATCACCTTGTGGGCGCGGAAGCGGTGGATGGTGCCGTCGTCGAGATTCCACGCCATCACGCCGACGATGGCGTCGCCGTCCTTGATCAGGTCGAGCGCGAAATACTCGATGAAGAAGTTGACGTTGTGCTTGACGCATTGGCCGTAGAGCGTGTGCAGGATGGCGTGGCCGGTGCGGTCGGCGGCGGCGGCGGTGCGCTGCGCGATGCCCTTGCCGAAATTGGAGGTCATGCCGCCGAAGGCGCGCTGATAGATCTTGCCTTCCTCGGTGCGGCTGAACGGCACGCCGAAATGTTCGAGCTCATAGACCGCATCGGGCGCGTTGCGGCAGAGGTATTCGATCGCATCCTGGTCGCCGAGCCAGTCGGCGCCCTTGACGGTGTCGTACATGTGCCAGCGCCAGTCGTCCTCGCCCATATTGCCGAGCGCGGCCGAGATGCCGCCCTGCGCAGCGACCGTGTGCGAACGTGTCGGGAACACCTTGGTCAGACAGACGGTCTTGAGGCCCTTCTGTGCGAGGCCGAAGGTCGCGCGCAATCCCGCGCCGCCCGCGCCGAGCACGACGACGTCGTATTTGTGTTGTTCGATCTGGTACGCAGCCATTGCGATTCGTATTCCTTAGGCGAGGGCTACACGCGCGATCGCGATAATCGCGACCAGCGCGGCAACGAAGAAGAAGAATTTCACGGCGAGTTGCGAGACGATCTCGAGCCACTTCGTGTGCACGTAGTCTTCGATCACGACCTGCAGGCCGAGTTGCGCGTGCCAGAACGCCGCGACGACAAAGGCGATCAGCCAGACCGCGGTGAACGGGTGATGCACGATCGCGCGTGCGTGTGCGTAGTCCGCGTGCACCAGAGCGAGCGCAAGCCAGATCGTCCACAGCACTAGCGGAACCAGCGCGAGCGCGGTCACGCGCTGCACGATGAAATGATGCGTACCGGACTTGGCCGAGCCCAGGCCCTCAACGCGCTTGAGCGGCGTGCGGAAATCGGCCGATCCATTCTGAGGCTGCGCGCTCATGCCGCACCTCCTTGCGCACAAACGCAGGCCCAGATCAGTCCGGTCGCAATCAGGCTGAACACGACAACCACGATGCCGCTGTTCTTTGCCTGCGCGATCGAATAACCCTTGCCGGCATCCCAGAACAGATGGCGCACCCCATTCGCGAGATGGAAGGCAAGCGACCAGCTCCAGCCGAACAGCAGGATCAGACCGAGCCAGGAGCCGCAGAATGCGCGCACCGCACCATAGGCCTCCGCTCCATTCGACAGCGCGAGCAGCAGCCAGACCAGGAGCAGCGTGCCGACGGCGAGCGCGACGCCGGTCGCGCGATGCAGGATCGACAACGCCATCGCCAGCGGCCAGCGATAGATGCCTAGGTGCGGAGAGGTGGGGCGTGCGACTGGTGGCATTGCAAATCCTCTTTGTCTACGCGGACACGCACAGTGCGCGCGCCCTTACACACGTTCGCGACCGCGCCATCGCGGTCGCCTTGAATCAGAAATCGATGCAGCGTCCGCCTTTTTCCCAGTCCCCATAGCGCACTGGATCGAGTCCACCGCGGCCGCCGATTTCGTTCGGCATGGGCTTGCCTGTCGTGGTCGCCGGTTGCGGCGATTCCGTCGACCGCTCCACCGGCGGTATTTCGATGTGTTGTTGCTCGCGCTGCGATTCAGGCATGGCTTGCGATTGATTCGACTTGAGAGTGCGCGGCGAGACACTACATCCGCTGCATCGCAAAATTATAGCGCCGAAACCCGGTTCGCATGTACAAAGGCATCGGTCCTCACACCATCGCATACATGTTGATTGCCCTGCCCCCTCCGCAACTCCTTGAAATCAGTGGCGCTGATGCGCTCGCTTTTGCACAGGCGCAATTTTCGAGCGATGTGACCGCGCTCGAAACCGGATGCTGGCAGTGGAGTGCCTGGCTCAATGCGCAAGGGCGTGTGCGCGCATTCTTTCATCTGCTGCGCATTGGGGACGACAAGCTCTGGCTGCTGCTGCGCGGCGGCGATGCGCAACGCCTGCGCGATGCACTTGCGCGTTACGTGCTGCGTGCCAAAGTCGCGCTGCAGCTGGTGGACACCATGCGCGCCTATTCGGTGCAGGACGATGCGACCATCCCCGGAGCCGCACTGGCTCCCGATACCGACATGATCATGCTCCTCGGCGATGGCCGGCTCTGCCTCGCGCTGCCGCGCAAGCGCTGGCTGCTGCTGGCCCCGACCGAACTCGCGCTGCATGTGGACGACTCGGATAACGCGCTCAACCTGGCGCAACTGGCCGATATCGACGCCGGATTCGCCTGGCTCGACCCCGCGCTCGAGGAAAAACTGCTGCCGCAATGGCTCGGACTCGATGCGCTCGGCGCGACCAGCGTGCGCAAGGGCTGCTATCCGGGTCAGGAAATCATCGCGCGTCTGCATTTCAAGGGCGGCGTCAAACGCGGCCTGTTCCGCCTCGACTATCGCACCGCCAAGTTACTGGCTGCTGGCGCGATCGTGCGCATTGACGAGGCCACTGGTGACGAAGCCGGCGTGGTCGTCGGTGCCGCCTGGCGCGAACCGGGTCTGGCAACGGCGCTGGCGGTTTTGCCTCTCGACAAATCCGACTCCGCCGCAGCGCTCTTGATCGAACAATGTCGCGTCGAAACGATTTCGCGCGCAATTCAAAACGAACGCGTTGGCTCAAAATAGATAAATATATTTATATAATTTGCATCCAAGTTAACAATGTAAAATTAGAACAAATTACCTAATTTCTCATTGTATTCTTCGCTTAATTCAACCTGAACGAAGCCGTTCAGGTTCGTTCAACGGATTGTGCGAACACACGGCGGGCGGATCGACCTGGAAAGTCACG
>CAZDWH010000103.1:0-10933 GCA_964509025.1 uncultured Rhodanobacteraceae bacterium | reverse complement strand
CCGACCTGGGAGCAGCTGCGCCCGGCGTTGGCGGCGATGCTCGATTCCTATCGCGCCTATTTCGCCACGCTGTTCGCTGGCGACGCGGCCGCGCGGCGCGATGCGCGTGTCGCCTCGCGCAGCGCACGCACCAATGCGCAGTCCTCGCTCGACCGCCTGCGCGGCGAGCCGCGCCGCGACCGCGCGCTGATCGCACTGGCCGAAAGCGTCTTCGCCAATGCCAACCGCTTCGTGCGCGCGACGATGGCGCTCGAAGCCGTGCTGCAAGACAGCCCTGCGCGGCCTGCCGAATCGGAAGTGCGCGCATTCGCGGCACGTGTCGACGCGGCGCTGGCCCAGATCGCCACGGGCCTGCGCGAGGATCACGCCATCGCAATCGACGACCTGCGCAGCAGCGAACGCCGCCTGGCGTCGCACCTGGCCACAACCGCCGATGGCGAAACACGCGAGGTGGCAATTGCGATCAGCGATGCCTGCGACCGCATCACCGACGCGATCAACACACTGGTGCATCTGTCGGACGCGCAGACCGCGTCCGACATCGCAAAAACCTGATCAGTCAGCCGCGCCAAGCGCGGCCAAGTGCGAATCAGAGGCTGCAGCCAGCAGGTATCGCGCCGACGCGCGACAGGATGATCGTGCCGGAAAGCCCCTGATTGCTGCCGCCGGTGAAGCTGTAGGTGAGCGTTGCAGCGCTGCAGCTCTGGAACGTCACCGTCGCGGTGCCGACCTGCGTCGTCGTCACCGTCGCCGGCGCATTGAACACGCCGCCGCTTGCTTCAAAGACCGGCACATTGCTCGCTATCGTCTGCCCCGGAGCGAATTGCGCGGTCTGGATCGTGTACCAGCGCTGGCTGGCGCCGCCGCTGATCGTTGACCCGTTCGGCGCATAGGTGAACCAGCCCGCGGCGAGCACGTTTTGCCCCGGATTGATGTCGAACATCAAACCCTGTCCGCTCGTCGCCGGATCGTACCAGCTGCCCGAGAGCGCGAAGTTCGATGCCGCAGCACCGTTGTCGCCGCTCTGGCCGCAGGTGGTGTTGGCGGTGAGGCGCGTCAGCGGAACACTGCCCTGGCGATTGCTGCCGTCGCTGAATGTGTAGGTGAGCACGCCATGCAGGCAATCGAGGAACCTCAGTGTGGCCGAACCGACCTTTGTCGCGCCGATCGTCGGTGCCGCGTTGAAATTTCCACCGGTAGACGCATAGATGTCCATGATCGCGTAGGGAATGCTCGGATAGGCGCCCTGCAGCGTATACCAGCGCTTGCCCCCCGCTGCTGTGGTGTCATAGGTGAACCACGCCGCGCTGATCCGTCCGCGCGTCGGACCGTTGCCGCCTGGAAAGACCTCGACCATCAGGCCCTGCCCGCTCGTGCTCGGGTTGTACCAGGTACCGGTGAGGCCGCGTTGGTCGAGATTCACCGCAAGATCCGCCGAACTCGTGACCACGCTATAACCCGGCGCGAGGCCGGCCGTGATCGTTCCGTTGACGACGTTGACTGTCAGATCGATCACCGACACGGTGCCGTTGACGCTGTTCGCGACGTAGCCGTAGGTATTGTCGGAATCGAGCGAGATACCGATCGGGCCCGCTCCCACCGGCATGGCGGCGACGACGGTGTTGCTCGCGGTGCTGATCACCGAGACCGTGCTGCTGCTCGCGTTCGCGACATAGACATAGGTGCCGGCTTTGTTGATCGCGATGCCGTCGGGCCCGACGCCGACCGGTACCGTCGCGACGACGGCATTGGTGCTGGTGTCGATCACGGAAACAGTATCGTTACCGAAGTTGGTCACATAAGCGAAGGTTCCGGCGGGATTGACCACGACGCCGATCGGATTGGGTCCCACGCCGATATTGGTCGTGACGCTCTTCGCCGCCGTATCGACCACCATGAGCTTGGCCTGGCGCGCGTCGGTCACGTACAGGCGATTGCCCGTCGGCGAGACGGCGACGCCGACCGGGTAGCTGCCGCTGGTCAGGGTGATCTTGTTCGCGGCGGTGTCGGTCGCGGTGTCGATGATCGACACGCTCGCCTCGCCGAGATTGGCGACGTAGACCGATTTGGCATCGGGACTCGTCACCATCAGTTCGGGTTTGGTACCGACCGTGATCGCGGTGGCCGAGGCGGTATTCGTCGTGGTGTCGATCACCGATACGGTGCCGGCGCCGTAGTTAGCCACGTACAGCTTGGTGCCGGCCAATGCCACGCCGATCGGCAGCGAACCGACCGTGATCGTCGCGACCGACGCATGCGTCGAGGCATCGAGTACCGAAACCGTATTGTCGGCGTGATTGGCCACATACGCGAACGGCGCTGCCTGTGCCACACCAGCGCCGAACAGTGACAACGCGGCGCAGCCGATCAGGGCGCGAAGACGGAAAGCCGAAATCGAATCGACGCGTTTCGGATCGGCGCAGTGGTGACTCATGCTCGTGCTCATGCGGGGGCGTGCTCGTACGGGGACAGCGGTCCGCGCATGATACGTCAAAACGATGGCCGGAAGCCTCGGCGCGGGGCCGCGGCGTCCGTCCGTTCAGTCGGCATTCCTCGTGGCCGGGGTCTGCGACAGCGAGTGTGCGCCGATTCTCTCCGCGCCGCACCGTTAGGCCTTAGAATCCGCGCATGCCGAATTCCGACGCGCTCAAGATCGACACGCACGCGCATATCCTGCCAGCTTCGTGGCCCAATCTCGCCGAAAAATACGGCGACGACCGCTTCCCGGTGATGGTCAATGCCGAAGGACGCCATCGCATCTACAAGGACGGCAAGTTCTTCCGTGAAGTCTGGGAAAACGCCTTCGACGCGCAGCACCGTATCGACGACTACGCCAGACACGGCGTGCAGGTGCAGGTGATCTCGACCGTGCCGGTGCTGTTCTCGTACTGGGCCAAGCCGAACCAGGCGCTCGAACTGCATCGCTTTCTCAACGATCACACAGCGGACATCTGCCGCACGCATCCGCGCCACTATGCCGGCATCGGCACGGTGCCGCTGCAGTCGCCGACCCTGGCGATCCAGGAACTCGAACGCTGCATCGAGTCGCTCGGCCTGCAAGGTGTGCAGATCGGCTCGCATGTCGACAACTGGAATCTTGATGCGCCGGAGCTGTTCCCGTTCTTCGAGGCCGCAGCCGATCTTGGCGCGGCGATCCTAGTGCATCCGTGGGACATGATGGGCGCGCCGGGCATGCCGAAATACTGGCTGCCTTGGCTCGTCGGCATGCCGGCCGAGCAGTCGCGCGCGGCCTGCTGTCTCATCTTCGGCGGCGTGCTCGAACGCCTGCCCAAGCTGCGCGTCTGCCTCGCGCACGGTGGCGGCGCGTTCCCCTATTCGATCGGACGCATCGAGCACGGTTTCCGCATGCGCCCCGATCTCGTCGCAACTGACAATGCGCGCAATCCACGCGAATATTTCGATCGCCTGTATTTCGATTCCTGCGTGCACGACAAGCGCGCGCTCGAATACTTGATCGACGTCGCCGGCGCCGAGCATGTGATGCTTGGTACCGATTATCCGTTTCCTCTCGGCGAGCAGAACCCCGGCAGCGGCATCGCCGCGCTGGAGCTTTCCGCCACGCAGCGTGCGCGCGTCTACCACGGCACCGCGCTGCAGTGGCTAGACTTGCCGTTGTCGCGCTTCCAATGAACTTGCTGCCTCCGGAGATCCGCATGCTGAAATCCGTCGTACTCTCGCTCGCCGCGCTGCTGCCTCTCGCCGCATCCGCCGCCGAAACGCCGCCTGCACGCGCCGCCGCGCGCGCCACGCCTCCCGCGGGTCAAACCGCATATTCCCTGTTCGAGGGCATCGTGCGCTTCAACGCGCCGGCCGCGTGGCCGGTGATTCTCGAAAAGAAGGAAGGCGTGCCGCAATTCCTCGTGCTCCAGGTCAAGGATCCCGCGGCCGAAGGCAGCGGCGAATCGAGCGAGGTGTGGGTCGATGCCAAGCTGCTCAACGACGCTTCGACCTCACAGGCGCTGGTCAACGCTGCCACGGATCGCGCCAAGCAGGCGCCTGGCTTCGAAGCCGCCAAGGACAACAACGCCGACGGCGTGCTGCACTACATGGCGCTCAACGGCAAGCAACGCTACGAATATCGCGAAACCTGGCAGCTCGCCGCGACCGTGCTCGTGCATGTGCGTTGCGCGCGCCCGCTGCTCGCCGCGACGAGTGCGGCGTGGACGCAGGCCTACGATAGCGGCTGCAGCGGCGTGATGCGCTCGCTCAAGCAGCACTAGGCGCATGAGTTTTTCTCGCGACGACGAACTCACACAGGCGCGTGCGCGCGACGCGGCCGATCCGCTCGCGGCATTCCGTAGCGAATTCCTGCTGCCGCGGTATGGTGCTGACGAAGGCGCTACCAGCGCCCCTGCTGGCGGCGAAGTGGCCGCCAGTGTCCTCGCTGGCGGCGAAGTAGTTTACCTCTGCGGCAACTCGCTCGGCCTGATGCCGCGCGCGACGCGCAACGCGCTCAACGCCGAGCTCGACGCCTGGGCCGAACACGCGGTCGAAGGCCACTTCCGTGGCGCGCATCCGTGGATGCCCTATCACCAGTTCGTACGCGATCACCTCGCGGAGCTCGTCGGCGCGGAGCCCGGCGAAGTCGTCGCGATGAATTCGCTCAGCGTGAATCTGCATCTGCTGATGGTCAGCTTCTACCGGCCGACGCGCGAGCGACCGGCGATCCTGATCGAGCGCGGCGCGTTCCCGTCTGACCGTTACGCGGTCGAATCGCAGATCCGCTTTCACGGCTTCGATCCGGCACGCGATCTGATCGAGCTCGACGGCGACGATGCGAATGGTTCGATTTCCGCAGACGCGATCGAGCGCGCGATCGACGAACATGGTGCGCGCATCGCGCTGGTGCTGCTGCCCGGCGTGCAGTACCGCACCGGCCAGGTGTTCGACCTCAAACGCATCAGCGAACTCGCGCATGCGCGCGGCTGCACCGTCGGCTTCGACCTCGCGCATTCGGTCGGCAATGTGCCGGTGAATCTGCACGACAGCGGCTGCGACTTCGCCGTGTGGTGTAGCTACAAGTATCTGAATTCCGGTCCCGGCGCCGTCGCGGGTGCGTTCGTGCACGCGCGGCACGCACGCTCGGACTTGCCGCGCTTCGCCGGCTGGTGGGGCCACGATCAGGCGACGCGCTTTCAGATGGGCCCGCAGTTCATGCCGACGCCCGGCGCCGACGGCTGGCAGCTGTCGAATCCGCCGATCTTCGCGCTCGCGCCGCTGCGCGTGTCGCTGGAGATTTTTCATCGCGCCGGGCTCGCGCGGCTGCGCGAGAAATCGATCGCGCTGACCGGCTATCTCACTCAGCTGATCGAAACGCATCTTGGCCGTACGCTCGAAATCGCCACACCGTCGGCATCCGCACAACGTGGCTGTCAGCTGTCGCTGCGCGTGCGTGCCGGGCGCGAGGCTGGCCGCGCGCTGTTCGACTACTTGAGCACGAACGGCGTGGTGGGCGATTGGCGCGAACCAGACGTGATCCGCATCGCGCCGGTGCCGCTGTACAACAGCCACGTCGACTGCCTGCGTTTCGTCGACATTGCGCAGGCGTGGGCCGCGTCACGCTGAGCCCGCGGCGAGAACAGGCAACACGAACGCAAACGTCTCACCGAGCGCGAAAGCGAGCAGCGCGAAGGCGTACAGCCACGCGCTGACGCTGCGCAGACGCAGGCAGGTGCGCGCAAGCTGCGGATCGGCAGGGCATGGCAGGCGCCGGCCGAAGAACAGCGCGGCGCCAGCGAGCGCGAGCATCGCTGCGGCGATACCGAACACCCATGCCTTATGCTCGCTCAACCAGACGAGCTGCGGCACTGCGCCGACGAGGCCGGCCAGCGCCGCGCCCGCGCCGAGCGCGACCATTGCCGCTGGCAGCACGCAGCAGATCAGCGTACCCGAACTTGCGAGCAAGGCGGCGAATGCGAGCGCGGCATTACGTCGCAATGGGGCGCTCACGGCTTGGCCTTCAAGCGCGTGCGCACAGCGTCGAGCGACTCGTCCTCGCGATGGATCGCCTTGACCGTATAGCCCGCATCGGTCAGCGCACGGCGCAGTTCGTCGTCCGCGATGTCCTGCCCATCCTTGGTCGCGACCGCGACGAGTTTCTTCTCCAGGCTCACGACGATGTCCGCCGTGGCCGGGAACGTGCGCAGCTTCTTTTCGATGCCTTGCGCGCAGAACGCGCAAACGAGGCCGTTGACCTCCATCTCGATCGTTGTCGCCGCAGCGAATTGAGGCAACGCGTACAGCATCGCGGAAATAAAAAGTATAAATTGACGCATAATGGATTCCTTTAGAAGTTGAGCATCAGCATGATTTGCGGCTTGCCGCCGCGCGTCAGCCCGGCCTCGAGCCAGGCACCGCCCTTGAACAGGCGAATCAGCGCCGCCGTTTCGATGCCGTGATGGATGTTTCCGCTGTATTGGCGGCCCTGCAGCACGAACCAGACGGCCAAGTCCTGGTAGTCGTGGGCGTAAGGTGCGACACCGAGTTGCAAGGTGTCGGTGCGGTGGGAGTAAGCGCTGCTTTCGTGCAGATCGCTGACCCAGGAAACGTAGACCCGCCGCGTTTCGTAGTCGACCTGGAAGCCGGCTTCGCGGTCGAGCTTGCTGCCGCGAAAATCATTGCCGCTTGCCGTGCCGAGTCCGCCCCATGCGAACACGTTCGCTTGCGCATCGTCGAGATTCCAGCGCTGCACGAGATAATTCGCACGCAGATAGCGGATGTCGCGCGTGCGCGCCCTGGCATCGCTGTCGAGACGCAAGTAGCCCGCACCGAGCGACAGCCAATACCAAGGCGCGTAGAACGCCTGCGCCTCCTCCATCGTGCCGGCGCCGTACTCGGCCATCACCGTCGTGCCGTTCGCGAATGCGATCGGTTTGGCCGCTGCGCCGGATGGCGCGGCCAGCACCAGCAACGCCAGGCATAGCGCGCCGGACTTGCGTCGGTTTCGAGCGCGAAACATGAAATCAGCCAACATGAGATCACCTGATCAAAGCGCGCACGAGCGCGGTCACCGCTCCATCGGAACGGCTCTTGGATCAATTAGTGATTCAGACGATCGGAGGTCGCGTCGGCGGGCTGTCGCTGCGGGTGGTCTGTGCGCGATTAGGTGCAAGCAACGGCGCAGCGGAATTGAAGATCGACGCAAGCGTGTACATGACCGGCACAGCAGGCGCCATCACGCAAGCGGAACACACGAGTATGCAGTCGACGCTGCAGCTGCAGTCCGGGCAATCCGGACAGGCAGGTTGTCCATCGGCATCCGCCTGCATCGACATGCCGTCGGGACAGCAAGGCATGCTCGCGGCTGATACTGGCTTCGTGCTTGTCAGCACCGTGCCGAACGCGCCCGGCACGCCCTGCAGGATCAGGGCAAGTGCAAGCAGGACGTGGCAGGCGATGCGTTTCATGGCGAATACGTGGACTCTAGCGACACGAGACCCGTGCGTCGACGATTTTCTTGCATTGATGGACACGCTCAACACGCGTGGAGTTCCGCGCGACGAATTAGTCGTCGTCGAACCGTTGGGAACCAAAAGGCTTCGGCGCTTTCTTTAGCGGCGTGATTCCCGCTGCGACGCCCTGCCACACTGCCAGCGCATCGCGCGTTGCCGCGACATCGTGCACGCGCACAATCGCCGCGCCCTTCTGTACGGCGATCAGCGCCGCGGCAGCGGAACCTACCGCACGATCGCCGACTTCACGCCCTGTGAGCGCGCCGATCATCGCCTTGCGCGACAGCCCAGCGAGCACGGGCACGCCGATCGCGACGATCTGGTCGAGGCCGCGCAGCAGCGCGAGATTGTGTTCGAGCGTCTTGCCGAAGCCGAAGCCGGGATGGATGACAAGGCGCTTCTTGTCGAGGCCGGAGAGCTCGCAGGCGAAGACGCGGTCCGTGAGAAAACGCTTCACTTCCTCGACGACTTCGAGATAGTGCGGCTCGGCCTGCATCGTGCGCGGCTCACCCTGCATGTGCATCAGGCACACCGGCACCTTGAGCCCGGCGGCGGCATCGAGCGCACCGTCCTCGCGCAGCGCACGCACATCGTTGATGAAGCCCGCGCCTGCTGCAACCGCTGCGCGCATCACTTCGGGCTTGCTCGTGTCGATCGCAATCGGAACGGACGTGTGTTTCGAGAGCGCCTCGATCACCGGCACGATGCGCGCGATTTCGTCTTGTGCCGAAACCGGTTCCGCACCCGGACGCGTCGATTCACCACCGATATCAAGCAGATCGGCGCCTTCCTCGACGAGCTTCAGGCCGTGTTCGATCGCTCGCTGCGCATCGAAGAATTTGCCGCCGTCGGAAAATGAATCAGGCGTGATATTGACGATGCCGGCGATGCGCGGCTGGTCCAGGCGCAATTCGCGCCCGGCGCAATCGAGAGTACGCGATAGATCGAACATGCGGCGATTCTAACCGCACGCCGCTCCCGCTGTGCGCGGGAGCGGAGAAGATCAATGCTGCGTAGCCGTGCCGCCGATCGGCGCCGCTGGCTTGCTGCCGATATTCGGCGTGCCGCCCGGCGTGTTGTCCGACTTCTGCCAATCCTTCGGCGGGCCAGGCTCGCGGCCTTCCATGATCGCACTGATCTGCTCGCCGTCGATTGTTTCGTATTGCAACAGTACCTGCGCCATCGTGTGCAATTTGTCTACGTTGTCATTGAGAATCTGCGTGCTGCGCTGGTACGCCGTATCGAGAATATTGCGCACTTCTTCATCGATCTGACGCGCAGTATCGTCGGAGACGTGCTTGTGCTGCGTAACGGAACGCCCAAGAAAGACTTCGTCCTCGTCTTCGCTGTACGCGATCGGTCCGAGCTTGTCCGACAATCCCCACTTCGTCACCATATTTCGCGCCATCTTGGTTGCGCGCTCGATATCGCTTTGCGCTCCGGTGGTAACTTTGTGCGCGCCGAAAATCAGCTCCTCGGCGACACGCCCGCCGTATAACGAGCACAGGCGACTCTCTATGTTTTCCTTGGAATAACTGTACCGATCACTTTCGGGCAGATACATGGTCACACCGAGCGCGCGCCCACGCGGAATGATGGTGACTTTGTAGACAGGATCGTGATCCGGAACCAACCGACCGACGATCGCATGGCCTGCTTCATGGTAAGCGGTGAGCTTCTTCTCGGCGTCGCTCATCAGCATCGACTTGCGCTCCGAGCCCATCATGATCTTGTCCTTGGCGCGCTCGAAGTGACTCATCATCACTTCGCGCGAATTGCCGCGAGCGGCGAACAGCGCAGCCTCGTTGACGAGATTGGCGAGATCGGCGCCGGAGAAACCCGGCGTGCCGCGCGCGATCACGGTCGGATCGACGTCGTTCGCGAGCGGCACCTTGCGCATATGCACTTTCAGAATCTGCTCGCGCCCGCGCAGATCGGGCAGCGGCACGACGACCTGACGATCGAAGCGGCCCGGACGCAGCAGCGCAGGATCGAGCACGTCGGGGCGGTTGGTCGCGGCGATCACGATGATGCCTTCGTTGCCCTCGAAGCCGTCCATTTCCACCAGCAGCTGATTGAGCGTCTGCTCGCGCTCGTCGTGGCCGCCGCCGAGGCCGGCGCCGCGATGGCGGCCGACCGCGTCGATTTCGTCGATGAAGATGATGCACGGCGCGTGCTTCTTCGCTTGCTCGAACATGTCGCGCACGCGCGAGGCGCCGACGCCGACGAACATCTCGACGAAATCGGAACCGGAAATCGTGAAGAACGGCACCTTGGCCTCGCCCGCGATCGCCTTCGCCAGCAAGGTCTTGCCGGTACCGGGCGAGCCGACCATGAGCACGCCGCGCGGGATGCGGCCGCCGAGCTTCTGGAACTTCGACGGATCGCGCAGGAATTCGACCAGCTCCTGCACCTCGTCTTTGGCTTCATCCACGCCAGCGACGTCGGCGAATGTGACCTTGACCTGATCCTCGCCCTGCAGGCGCGCGCGCGAGCGGCCGAAGCTCATCGCACCGCGTCCGCCCGCCCCGGCCTGCATCTGGCGCATGAAGTAGACGAGCAGGCCGATGAAGATCAGGAACGGCACCCAGTCGAGCACGATCTTGAGAAGCGGCAAACTGTTGTCGACCGGTTCGACCGTGACCTTCGCGCCATGCTTGTTGAGCGTGTCGATCGCGGCCTCGGTCGGAATAATCGTCGTGTGCAGCTTGTTGCCATCCTTGAGCTTGGCATCGACGGTCTTCATGTCGTTGTGGACCAGCACTTCGCTCACGTTGCCGTTGGCGATCTGCTGCATGAAGTCCGAATACGGCACCTCGTTCGACGCGCCACCGCCGAGCTTGAAGCTCTGGACTACGGTGACCAGCACCACGGCGATCACAACCCAGAGCAGTAAATTCTTGACCATCTCGTTCATTGCATAGACCCGTTTGCGGCAAACGCCGTCACACCCATCTTGGATTCGTCACAGCGACAAATCGTTTCAACGCTTTCCGGTCGCCATTGCGTAGACTTCCGGACTGCGTGCGCGCGAGGCTTTCGGCTTGCGAATGCTGACGCGCTCATACCCTTTGCGCAAGTTCTTCAAGTATTCGTCGAACTCGCGTCCCTGAAACAGTTTGATCAAAAACGCGCCACCAGGCTTGAGGTGCGCGGCGGCAAAATCTGCAGCCAATTCAGCAAGATGCATCGCCCGCGCCTGATCGGCCACGCCTACTCCACTCATATTGGGCGCCATATCGCTCAGCACAAGGTCGACTTTGGAACCGTTCAGCAAGGCCTCCAAGCGCTTGAGCACGGCCTCCTCACGGAAATCGCCCTCGATGAAGTCGACTCCCGCGATGCCCTGCATCGGCAGGATATCCAGTGCAATAACCCTGCCTTTGTCGCCGAGGCGCTCGCGTACCATCTGCGACCAGCCGCCCGGCGCCGCGCCGAGATCGACCACGTTCATGCCCGGC
>CAZDWH010000102.1:0-10933 GCA_964509025.1 uncultured Rhodanobacteraceae bacterium | reverse complement strand
GAGCGCAACCTTGCCAAGGTTGAGGTCGCGAGTTCGAGCCTCGTCTCCCGCTCCAAATTTTGAAGCAGCGCGTTGTTTTGGCGAAGTGCAGTTGGCAAGCTGCAAGTGCAAGGCGTTGCGAAGCAGTGCAAAGCGGGAGTAGCTCAGTTGGTAGAGCGCAACCTTGCCAAGGTTGAGGTCGCGAGTTCGAGCCTCGTCTCCCGCTCCATACATAAGGGGAAGCAGCGCTTCCCTTTTTGTTTGGTGGCCCGGTCCCACCGGTTGCTCACCCGACAATATCTGCGAATCTGCAGCTAGGTTCCAGTCCGCTTGCGGCGCGATAGCAAAGCGGTTATGCAGCGGCCTGCAAAGCCGTTTAGGCCGGTTCGACTCCGGCTCGCGCCTCCAGTAGTTGATGTAAAGAAAAGCCCCGACAAGTCGGGGCTTTTCTTTTTTGTGCGCGCGGCGTCGTGATGCACTTCTGCATTCGGCGCACGCGCTGCGTTGTGTAGCCGCTATAGTGAAGCGTCCAAACCTCGACGCATTCACATCGACGCCTTGCGCCTTCGCGATATCGAACGCCGCTCGGTGTATTTGCGCGTGATCTATGCGCTCTGCCTGTGTGGCGCCACCTGGACGCACCTGCAGGTGGCGTTGATACACGGTCTCTGTTTCGCGGATTGTGTGTCTGTTGTTCGTCGCTTGCACGGTGCGTACCGCGTGGCGAGGCGCCGGAGTCCGGCGCTGCGCTTTACCGATTGAACGGCGCGCGCGCTTCGTCGCCACATTGCCTGTCCACATCGAGGCCGCATGTACCTACAACTTACCGGCACCCACGTTCGCCTGCTCGGCTCGATGCATCTGTTTCCCGCAACGAGCCGCCGAACGCCGCCATGGATCGCCGAGGCCTATGACTGGGCCGAAGCACTCGTCTTCGAGTCCGATCCGCCGACGATCCTGCCGTTTCTGAAGAACGACCGGAAAGGCGGCGCGGATCAACTGCAGGCCACGCTATCCGCCGACGCATGGCGGCAACTCGCCGCGGTATGGCCCGTTGAAGGACCCTTGGCGCCGCTCGTCGAGCTGCGTCCGTGGGCCGCGTTGATCGTCGCGCCGACGCTGTTCCAGCAGGTCGTCGAAGGCGTCGAGCCGCGCATGTTGCGCTCGGCGATCACGCAAGCCAAACCCTACCGGTATCTCGAGACCGCCCTGGAAGTAGCGGAGGCGCTCGAATCGATTCCACTGGACGCCATAGGCGCAGCGCTCGGCCTGCTGATTTCCGACCTCGACGAACCGCAGCGTACGCTCGAGCGTATGCATGCCGCCTGGCTGGAGGGCGATCTGGCGACCGTGCACCGTATCGCCGTCGAGTCGCCGATGTTCAATCTGCCTGGCATCCGCCACGCGATTCTCGACGCGCGCAATCGCATCTGGGCGGCGCGCCTGACCGAGCAGCTCACGCGCCCGGAGCGCACGCTGGTGGTGGTCGGCGCACTGCATTTGTGCGGCCCGGGCAATCTGATCGAATGTCTCGCGCGGCCTGTCGAGCCGGTTTTTGTCGGCACGTAACGAGCCAGTATGGCGTGGGGCGCGAACTCGGGCCCGGCATAGGCCGGCTGCCGCGACCTGCAGCCATGGTCAGGCATCGCAGGCGCGGGCCGCACATCGCATGCCTCGGCATCGTGCCACCAAACAGCCACGTGCGGCATAATTCCACAGTGCCGCTATCCGTGGCGGCGTGTCTCTATCTTTTGAGCTTTTTCATGACCGAATCGCAGCAAACCGCCGCCACGCGTCTGGCCCAACTCGAATGGCGCTGGAAACCCTTCGACAGCCTCACGAGCACCGAGGTCTATACGATGCTGGCCGCGCGCAGTGCGGTGTTCGTCATGGAGCAGAACTGCCTGTATGGCGATATCGACGGGCTCGATATGGACGCCTGGCATCTCTTTGCCTACGGTCCCCGCGCGAGCCGTCCGCCGCTCGCGGGTTATCTGCGGGTTCTGCTGCCCGACGCAGACGATGCCGATGTCCGTATCGGCCGCGTGCTCACCACCGCGGAATTTCGCGGCATCGGTCTGGGCAACGCGATGCTCGAACGCTCGCTCACGCACATCCGGGCGCAATGGCCGGATACGCCGATTCGTCTGCATGCGCAGGCCCATCTGCAGGGTTTTTACGGCGCGTTCGGCTTCACACCGGTCTCGGAGATTCACGAAGAGGACGGCATTCCGCACGTCTGGATGCGTTCGGCCTGAAGCGGCCAGACAACACTGAACCCGACGCATCATGCTCGCCGGGTTCGCTGCAAGCGCTTGCTGGATCGACCGGAATCAGCAATGCCCACCGGCGGGCGCCGAAGCGGTGCGTGCCAACGCCGGTGCGATCTTCGCGCGCCGTTCGCCGCGCAGGCGTCCGCGCGCCGATAGCCGCATCCAGTGACGCAGGGCCACCAGCGCGCCGATCACGCTCATCATGGAACCCGGAATCCACAGCAACAGGCCGCCGATCTGCTGATCGCGCATCGGGCTGAGCCACGTGAACGCGCGACCGCAGATCGAATAGATCGGATACAGCTCGCGCGGCGTAAAGAAGATGAACGCACCGAGGATAATCTGCGGCGGAATCGCGGCGATCACCACCAGCACGCGTTTGCCCGGCGATAAACGCGCGGGCGGCGCCGGACGCGGATCGAGCACGAGCCACCAGAACAGCAGGCCGTCGATCACCATGCTCCAGTTCATCACGCGATAGAGCCGCCAGTCGAGCATTGCCACGAAATGGACCGGCGACATCAACCAGAAGTAGATCAGCCCGACGAACAGCGTGACCGCGACCACGGGGTGCATCACCACGTCGAGCAGTTTGCGCACCACCGGCGTTGCCAGCGCGGGGCGCACGAAGCGCTTGCGCCATGTGAAGGGAATGCCCGCGCGCAATGCCGCACCCGGATACGACAGCGCGATGAAGAACGGCCCGAGGTGGTGCAATACGAGGTGCTGCGCTCGATGCAGGAAGAACTCATGCTCGAAGAAGTAATCGAGCCGCGTATGCAACGCGACGTATAACGCCACCAGCCCGAACCAGAAGGAAATGCGCCGCGCGGCCGACACCCCCGCCTTGCGCGCGCCGCGCACGAACAGGATCGCCGGCACCAGCAGGGCGATCACCACGGTCGGCGAAAACTCCCAGGGATCGAGCCAGTAGAGCAGGTTCATTGCCGCACGTTATTTGGTCTGTGCCGGCGACTTGACGGCGAAGGGCGTGTCGAGCGTCTCGCCGTCGGAGAACTTGAGCGTGAGATGCACGGTGTCGCCCGGCGCGACCTTGTGCTTCGCGTCCTCGAGCATGACGTGATAGCCGCCGGGCGCGATCGCGACCTGGCCATGCGCGGGCACCGTCAGCTTGTCGACCATCACCATCTTCTGCGACGAACCGCTCGACACGGTCTGATGGAGCATCGCGTCGCCGTAATCCTTGCTGGAGATATCAACGAGATCGACCGGCTTGTCGCTCGCATTGACCAGCGTCACATAGCCGGCGGCGGGCAGGCCGTTCGGCAGCCAGCGCACCCACGCGTCTTTCACGCTGATCGCGTTGGGGCCGGCGGCTTGCGCGTTGTTTAGTGCTGTAAGCGCGCCAGCGAACGAGAGAGCGAGGGCACAACTCAATACGGCAAACGATTTGTTCTTGATCGACATGAATGGACTCGGGAAAGGTCAGGTATGGTCTTCGACGATGCGTCGCAGGTCTTGTGCGATCGCATCGGGCGTGTCGTGATCGGTGGCCAGCAGGCGGGCGTGGCCCTGGCTGTCGAACACGTAGACGGCGGAGCTATGGGTGACTTCGTAGCTGCCGTTGGGGTCGCGCTTTTCCATTTGATAGGCGACGCGATAACGCTTGGCGAGCGACTCGATTTGCCAGCCGGTGCCGGTCAGCCCTTGCGCGTGTTGCGAGTCGAAGGCGCCAACGTAATCGTGCAAGGCCTGCGGCGTGTCGCGTGCGGGATCGACGGTGATGAACAGGATGCGCACTTTCTGCGCGTCGGGGCCGAGTTTGCCCAGCACCTGTATCAGCCGCCCCATCGTTTCAGGACAGACGTCCGGGCAATGCGTGTAGCCGAAATAGACAAGCGAGGTGCGGCCCTTGAACGAATCGCCAGTGACGGGGCGGCCGTCGTCGGCGGTCAGCGTGAAATCGAGATCCGGCAGGTGGCCGGTGACGTTCGTCAATTGCCAGGGTCCGGCTCGATGCGTGCAGCCGGCCAGCGCGGTCAGCGCGCCTAGCGTGACCGTCATCGCGAACCGGCGAACGGACTTCGCCTTGCGTGACGATGTGAGGTTCGGTTGCGCGTGCCGGGATGAGAAGGTCAGGAGCAAAGCAGGGTTTAGTGACTCGATTGAAGGGCAGCGCCTGGGTGACGCCAGGTGAGTGACGCCAAGTGAGTGACGCCAGGTGAGTGACGCCCGCCGCATGCCGCCCGGCGAGTGATGCCAGTCAACGCCGCCGCCCGATTCGCGTGCGGCGCGCGGGCCGCCATAGTGTGCAAATATGTTCGTAGCGGCAACGATCCGCGTGGCTGCGACTGTATCGCAAAATCGCCGATAACGTCGCGCGGCGCCCACGGGCGCGCGGTTTTCGAGGCAATTTGACGCAGGTGGCTGAAAGCGGGCTGAAGCCGGATTGCGTCCCTTTTGAACGCGATTTTCCGCGGTCCCGGCGCGCGCTGCCCGGCTGGGCTTGTGCCTCGCCTTACTTTCTCGAAAAATTGATGGATGCGCGGTAAGATGCGCACACTTTTCCGGCCGCCGAAGGCTGAAAGGCAAAACTATCCGATGCAAGCACTTCCGGCTGTTCTGTCTCCGAGCGAGACGGCATTTTTCTTCGACTTCGACGGTACGCTCGTCGAACTCGCCCCCACGCCGGACGGCGTGCTGGTGCAACCGCGCGTGATCGACCTGCTGACCGAATTGCGCAGCCTGACCAACGGCGCGGTCGCGGTCGTGTCGGGGCGTGGAATCGACAGTATCGACGCGTTTCTCGGCATGCCCGATTTGCCGATTGCCGGCCTGCACGGCGCCGAGCGGCGCGACGCGAACGGCGACACGCAGCGCATCGGCTTTCACGACGAGCGGCTCTTGCGCATGGAGCAGGTGCTCGCGCAGGTCGTCAACGACAATCCCGGCATGCTGCTCGAGATCAAAGGCGCGGCGGTCGCGCTGCACTATCGCAATGCGCCGGACCGCGAGCCGGTGGCGCGCGAGGCAACCACGCGGCTGGTCGCCGACTACACCGGCGCCTACGTTCTGCAGCCGGGCAAGATGGTTTATGAAATCAAACCAAAGGACGTCGACAAGGGCCGCGCGCTGCGCGCGTTCCTGGACGAGCCGCCTTTCGTCGGCCGTACGCCGGTGTTTGCCGGCGACGACCTGACGGACGAGAAAGGCTTTGCCGTCGTCAACGAGCGCGGCGGCGTGTCGATCAAGGTCGGTGCGGGCGAGACGATGGCGCACTCGCGCATCGACTCGGTTCCGGAACTGCTCGACTGGCTCGCATCGATCGTCGCGGCGGCGCGCGCAGCATGATGGCCACGCGTCGCTCAACGCAAACAACGTATTGCATCGGGAATCGCGCTTCATGAGCCGACTGATCATCGTATCAAACCGGGTGGCGCCGATCTCGGAGGGCGGCCCGGCGGCAGGCGGTCTGGCGGTCGGCGTGTATGACGCGCTGAAGGAAACCGGCGGCATGTGGTTCGGCTGGAGCGGCGACGTGCTCAGTTCGGGCCAGCCGCAGATCAAGGTCGAGGAGCGCGGCCCGGTGACCTTCGCGACCATCGCGCTGATGCGCCGCGATTACGACCAGTACTACCGCGGTTTCTCGAACGCCACGCTGTGGCCCGCGTTCCACTATCGCGCCGACCTGCTGCATTACGACCGGCACGACTTCGAGGGCTACTGTCGCGTCAATGCGTGGCTCGCGCGACAACTCGTGCCGCTGCTGCGCGAAGACGACGTGATCTGGGTTCACGACTATCACCTGATCCCGTTCGCGCAGGCGCTGCGCGCGGCCGGCGTGAAGAATCGCATCGGTTTTTTCCTGCACATTCCCTTTCCTGCGTCACAGGTGTTGCTCGCGGTGCCGCCGCATCGCGAACTGGTCGAAGCACTGTGTTCGTTCGATCTGCTCGGGTTCCAGACCGCGCCGGACCTGCGTGCGTTCTGCGACTACATCGTCAACGAAGCGGGCGGTGCGGTCGACGCATCGGCCGGCGGCCCGCTGACGATTCACGCGTTCGGCGGTACGCTGCGCGCGGCGGCGTATCCGATCGGTGTCTATCCGGACGAAATCGCCGAACTCGCGAAAGCGGGCGAGCGCGACAAACCGGTGCGCACGATGAAAGCGACGCTGCATTCGCGCAAGCTGATCATGAGCGTGGACCGACTCGATTATTCGAAGGGACTGGTGGAGCGCTTCCGCGCGTTCGAGCGCCTGCTCGAACACGCGGCCGCGCAGCGCAACAAGGTGTCGTTCCTGCAAATCGCTCCGCCGACGCGCGCCGACATGCACGCGTATCAGGATATCCGCCTGCAACTCGAAGGCGAATCGGGGCGCATCAACGGGCGCTTCGCCGAACTGGACTGGACGCCGATTCTGTATATCCACAAGCAATACGAGCGCTCGGTGCTGGCCGCGCTGTTTCGCACCGCGCATGTCGGCTACGTCACGCCGTTGCGCGATGGGATGAACCTCGTCGCCAAGGAGTACGTCTCGGCGCAGGACCCGGAGAATCCGGGAGTGCTCGTGCTGTCGCGCTTTGCCGGCGCCGCGCAGGAACTGGAGGGCGCGCTGATCGTCAATCCGGTCGATATCGACGGCATGGCCGAGGCGCTCGGCAAGGCGCTGGCGATGCCGCTCGCGGAGCGCCAGGCGCGCCATCGCGACATGATGGTTCAGCTGCGCGAGAACAATGTGTCGGTGTGGCGCGATAACTTCATGCGCGACCTGCAGGGTGTCACGGCTGCAAAGAGCACGCGAGGCGGGAAGGGACGTGCCGCGCCGGGAAAACGGGCGGGGCGAGCAACTCAGACCGGGTAGGATGCTTACGGGGTGATCGCACCACGCGTGATAAATAGAAAAGCCGCTTGAAAAGCGGCTTTTCTACTGGTGGCGGCGATGCCTCGCGAGGTCAGGCGCTCGGCGAGAGGCTCAGACCACGTGCTGCTCGTCGACCTTCTTGCCGCCGATATGCAGCGTCGTACCCTTGCCGTGCTGCTTCGCGAGCAGATCGCGATACAGGCCGGGGCGCTGGCGCAGTTCTTCCGGGCTGCCATCGTCGATCACCTTGCCTGCGCTCATCACGATGATCCGGTCGAAGTTGTGCAGCGTCGACAGACGGTGCGCAATCGCGATCACCGTGCGGCCCACCATCAGCCGGTCGAGCGCCTTCTGGATCGCTTCTTCCGACGCGCTGTCGAGCGCGGAGGTGGCTTCGTCGAGCAGCAGGATCGGCGCGTTCTTGAGGATCGCGCGAGCGATCGCGATCCGCTGGCGCTGGCCGCCGGAGAGCTTCACACCGCGGTCGCCCACGATCGTGTCGTAGCCTTCCGGCATGGCTTCGATGAAGTCCGCACAACGCGCTTCGCGCGCGGCCGCGAGCACTTCTTCACGGCTCGCTTCGGGCCGGCCGTAAGCGATGTTTTCGTACACCGTTCGATGGAACAGCGAGATGTCCTGCGGCACCAGCGCGATCGCATGGCGCAGGCTGTCCTGCGTGATCGTGGCGATGTCCTGGCCATCGATCCTGATCGCACCGCCTTGCGTTTCGTAGAAGCGCTGCAGCAGCGCCAGCACGGTGGATTTACCCGCGCCCGACTTGCCGATCAGGCCGACGCGCTGGCCGGGTTCGATATGCAGATCGAAGTGATCGAGAATCGCGCGGCGGCGCGGATAGGCGAACGTCACGCCTTCGAAATCGACGCGCCCGCCCTGCGGCACGAGCTCGGTCGCGTTGTCGCGATCCGGCATGCCGTGCGGCTCGAGCAGCGTGCGCACGGCCTCGGCGAGACGCGCCACGTGCTGCGTGACATCGACGAGCGCCACGGCCAGGTCACGCGTGCCATGCAGAATCGTGAAGCCGAGCGAGCTGACGAGCACGATGTCGCCCGAGGTCGCCTTGCCTTGATCCCACAGCCAGAGCGCCCAGCCTAGTAAGCCCGCCGACAGCAGCGCGGTGATCACCGCGTGCAGCAGGCGCAGCTTTTCCAGATACAGCAGGCTTTGCTGGCGCGCGTCCAACTCCGCCTTGACCGTTGCGCCAAAACGCTGCTGCTCGCGAAACGTCATGCCGAACGCGCGCACGAGCCCCATATTGCTGATTACGTCGACCAGCTCGCCGTCCACCGACGCCGCCTTGGTGGCGAAATTGTGGTGACGCGCCGAGCCGCGTCCGGCCAGCTTGAACAACACCACGGACAGAATCGCCGAGCACAGCATCAGGCCGCCGGCCATCAGCGGATTCACCGAGGTGATCATGACGATCGCGCCGAGCACCGCGATGCACGGCGGCAGCACGTTCCAGGCAGTGGTGTTCTCCGCCGTGTAGACCGCATTCGAGGTGGCCGTGATCCGGCTGGCGAGCATGCCCGGCTGTTTCTCGGCGTAGTAGGTCGGTGAATGTCCGCTCAGGTACTGGAACAGGTCGCGCCGCAGGTCGCCGGTCACGGCGACGAACGTATGCGCGGCAACCCAGCCGCCGACTCGCCACAACAGGTTGTCGGCGGCGATCAGGCCAACGAGGATAGCGAACGCTCCCCACAGCGGGCCGGGGTGATGCCGCCCTTCGCCGAGCACGTCGATCAGATGTTTGATCGCGTATTGCGAAGCGAGCGCACAGCCCACGGCCGCAAACACGCTGCACAGGACGATCGCATGCGCGAGCGGATGGCGGCGGATAAAGCGGAAAAGAAACGCAAGCGGCCGGTGCGCATAGCTCGCGAGCTTTGCGTCCTGGGCATTACGCTGGGCGATGGTTAAATGTTCCAATTCCAATTGATCGTGAGGTCGGTGTGTTTCGGGTTGTGCACGCAACGCGTGGGCCACACAGAAGAAGGCTCCGCCGCGAAGCCGATGCTTCGCATTGTAAACATGCAAAAGCGATTGCGCCCTGTGTATCCGGGCCTTGGCGCGATTGATTTCGCGATAGACGTCCGCGACCTGCTTCCGCTCGACCCGTCAGCGGGGCCACGGTTCACGCAGGGTGCGGAAAATTTCGAGATATAATTACAAATTGCATTCAATGCCGACACGGTATTTTTTACTGTTTTCCGGCAGGGCCGGCGCCAAGGCAGACTATGCCACGGTGGCGGTTTGGGCCGAAAACCAGTTGCCACTCTAGAACTGTCTTACAAAACAAGGGTTTGCAAAGTGTTTCGGCTTTGTAACAACGTAAAAACTTTGAAATGCCGTGGTGCGGTAAGAATGCCGGCATTGATAATGCATGCTCTGTAAGCCCACCGAATTTTCTGACAGTTTGTCAACGTAGGCGGCGCGTGTGCGTTTACCGGCACATGCGCAGACGGTGACCCACTGGTCTGGGCTCACTACCCAAGCGATCCATCGCAGGATTTCTCGAAAGAATCAGGCCCGTGCCGGCAAGTCCGGTCAGACTGCCCTGGCGAGCAAGCGAGTCGCTTTTACCCAACGCAGTACTTTGCCTGATTTTTTACTAGGAGTTCTTCATTATGCGAATCGCTCAAATCGCTCCGTTGCACGAGGCGGTTCCGCCCAAGCTGTATGGTGGTACGGAACGCGTGGTGTCCTATCTGACTGAAGCACTGGTCGAACAGGGCCACGACGTCACGCTTTTTGCAAGCGGCGATTCGCAAACCTCGGCGAAACTCGAAGCCTTCTGGCCGCAGGCGCTGCGCCTCGACCCGACCATCCGCGACGTAATGGCGCCGCACATGCTGTTGCTCGAAGAAGTGCGCCGTCGCGCGGACGAGTTCGACGTGCTGCATTTCCACATCGATTACTACCCGTTCTCGCTGTTCGCCCGTCAGCCGGTGCCGTTCGTGACCACGCTGCATGGCCGTCTCGATCTGCCGGAACTGCAGCCGATCTTCAACACGTTCAGCGACGTGCCGGTGGTGTCGATTTCGGACAACCAGCGCATTCCGCTGCCCCAGGCGAACTGGCTGCAAACCGTCTATCACGGTTTGCCGGAAGACGTGCTTAAGCCGATTCCGAACGTCGAACCCGGCTACCTCGCCTTCCTCGGCCGCGTCTCGCCAGAGAAGGGTCTTGACAGGGCAATCCGCATCGCCGGGCAGGCAGGCATGAAGCTCAAGGTTGCCGCCAAGATCGACAAGGCCGATCGTGCGTACTATGACGAAGTCATCAAGCCGCTGATGGCGCTGCCGCACGTCGAGTACATCGGCGAAATCGGCGAACACGAGAAGCGCGAGTTCCTCGGCAATGCGCATGCACTGGTGTTCCCAATCGACTGGCCGGAGCCCTTCGGCCTGGTGATGATCGAGGCGATGGCTTGCGGCACGCCGGTGATCGCGTTCAACCGCGGTTCGGTGCCGGAAGTGATCGAAAACGGCGTGTCGGGTTTTGTCGTCGAAGACGAAATCAGCGCGGTCGCAGCGGTCAAGCGTCTGCACACGCTGCCGCGCGTCAACGTGCGCAAGGCGTTCGAAGCGCGCTTCTCGTCGAAGGTCATGGCGAAGAATTACGTTGCCACCTACGAAGAACTGCTGCGTCAGAAGCACCGCACCGTGCTGCGCGAAGTCAACGCCAGCTGATGCGCGACGACAGGTAATAAACGCAGTCAGGCCGGCTCGCCGGGCGCTCTCGGGTGCACCGGCTGCCGCCAGCAACGCCCCGTGTGCCGCTCGCCCCAGCCCCTCAGTTGGCGTGTTGTTTTGAGGCGCTTGATTCTTTATGATGC
>CAZDWH010000101.1:0-11043 GCA_964509025.1 uncultured Rhodanobacteraceae bacterium | reverse complement strand
TGGCATGGATCGCGATATCCGATGCCTGGCCCTGGAAACCGCCGAGCGGCTGGTGAATCATCACGCGCGAATTCGGTAGCGCATAACGCTTGCCCTTCGCACCCGCGGCGAGCAGCAGCGAGCCCATGCTCGCAGCCTGACCGACGCAGATCGTGCTGATGTCCGGCTTGATGAACTGCATCGTGTCGTAGATCGCCAGGCCCGCGGTGACCACGCCACCGGGGCTGTTGATGTACAGGTTGATGTCCTTCTCCGGATTCTCCGACTCGAGGAACAGCAGCTGCGCGACGATAACGTTGGCCATGTAGTCGTCGACCGGGCCGACGCAGAACACCACGCGCTCCTTCAGCAGGCGCGAATAGATGTCGTAGGCGCGCTCGCCGCGCGAGGTCTGCTCGACCACCATCGGCACGAGATTGAGATTGCGAATCGGGGTCATGCTGTTCTCCACGCGTAGAAGCAATGCTCTGTTGAAGAGTGCGGCCACGGAAGGCCGCTTCTTGATCTTCGCAATCAGGGATGATTGCAAAAATTCAACTTGGACGCATCGCCTCGGCGAAACTCAGTTGCTGTTCCGTCACCTGTGCGTGATCGGCAATCCAGTCGGCAACCTGATCTTCCATCACGCGGCTTTGCAGTCCGCCCATGAGTTGGGGATCGCGCTGGTAAAGTTCAACCACGCGCTCAGGTTCCTCGTAAGTCGAGGCGAACGAGGCCAGCGTTTCGGCCACGCGGCGGTTGTCGATGCGAATATTGTTCTGACGCGCAAGTTCGCCGACGAGCACACCGGCAGCGACACGGCGACGCGCCATGTCGGTGAAGGCTTCCGGACCGGGAGCGGTCTGGCCCTGCTGGCTCGCATGCTCCTGCGCCTGTTGCGCGAGACCCTGCGCTTCGCGCTCGATCATCCCCTGCGGCAGATCGAGCTCCGGATACGCCGCGACGAGCTTGCCGACCACTTCGTTCTTCAGGCGCGCGCTGAGCATGCCCTTGAGTTCGCGCTCGAGATTCGCGCGCACATCGGCACGGAACTTGTCGATGCCGCCTTCGCGGATGCCGAACGCGCCGATGAACGCATCGTCGACTTCCGGCAGCTTCGATTCCTGCACGCGGATGATCTTGGCTTCGACCTGCGCCGTGCGACCAGCGAGTTCGGGCACGCGGAAGTCGGCGGGGAACGCAACCGACGCCGTGATGGGCTGACCCGTAGCAGCGCCGTTGAGCGCGTCTTCGAGCATGCTCGACATCGCGCCGGAACCGAGGATCGTGCCGACGCGATCGACGCCTTCGGCCGGGTGGCGGAACTTGCCCGCAGCGTCGCTGCCTTCGGCCGCGTACTCGAACAGCACCATGTCGCCGATCTGCGCGGCGCGTTCGACCGGCGACCACTGGCGACGCTGGCCACGCAGGGTTTCGATCATCGCGTCGACGTCGGCGTCACCGACCTGGGCCGTCGGACGCGTGATCGCAATCTGGCTCACGTCGACCTTGCCGACTTCCGGCAACACTTCGAACGTCGCCGTGTATTCGAACTGACCATCCGCCGGAACACCGGTCGTACCGATCTCCGGCGCCATTGCCGGACGCAGATTCTGCTCGCCGATCGCCTGCTCGAAACTATTGCGGATCAGCTCGGAGATCGTCTCGCCGCGCACCTGCTGGCCGAAGCGCTGCTCGATCACCTTCGGCGGAATCTTGCCCGGGCGGAAGCCCTTCAGGCGCACGCTGCGCGCCACTTCGGCGAGACGCGACCTGACCTGCGATTCGTACTGCTCGGCGGGGATGCGCACCGTCAGCTTGCGCCCGAGTTTGGAAAGATTCTCAACCGAAACTTGCATGACCTACCTCAAAATTTCTTTAGCGCATCACCGAAGCGATGCTCGTGTTGAAAAGTGCGGCCACGGATGGCCGCTTCTTGATTCTCGCAATCAGGGAGGATTGCAAACAATGGTGCGAATGGAGAGACTCGAACTCTCACGGGTTACCCCGCCAGAACCTAAATCTGGTGCGTCTACCAATTTCGCCACATTCGCCCGGCTGGCGTCAGGCAATCCCGACGATCACGGTGCAACGCGCTGCAGCCTCGGCCGCAACCCATCGTCTTTGAACGATCGTACATTTTAGCGGGCCCGGCTTTGCGCGTGCAAGAACAACGACCTCGCTCATCCGCGCACGAGTTTGAGCACCGTATTCGGATCGATTGCGCGCAGAAGAAATTATTGCGGGCAAAAAAAGGCAGCGTGCCCTGGGAGAATCACGCTGCTGGAGCGAGACCGCAAATCCAACTACCGCCGTTACGACAGTCTGCTGGTTGCGACTCTTAAAAACGATGCTGTTGTTGTTTGTCGCGTCTGACCCTGTCCCCGTCCGCGGCCCCATAGCCATGTGCATGCCACACATTTACGTGACTTCTATCACGCTTTTTTATGTGACGCAACTCTCATTTTATTGCGACAGACCGGACTTCAAGGACGATTGGGCACGGAAAAGCGTCGCGCCAAGGCGATGGGAAGCGGATGCGGCGAAGAGAACGGCCGCGCACGGCGGAACCGCGCCCGTAGCATGGGCGCGCGCGACCGATCAGGAAGAAGTGGTGGGCCGTCTAGGACTCGAACCTAGGACCAAGAGATTAAGAGTCTCCTGCTCTACCAACTGAGCTAACGGCCCCCGAAGGGAATGGGGTGGACGAGGGGATTCGAACCCCCGACAACCGGAATCACAATCCGGTACTCTAACCAACTGAGCTACGCCCACCATTGAATCGTGCTGGCGGACGGCTCAGAAGCTGCGCCATCGCCGAGCCGATAATTGTACTGATTTTTGAAGCCGGTCCACAAGACCGTTTCAAAAATATATCGTCCAACTGGCGCGCCCGGCGGGACTCGAACCCACAACCGCCGGCTTAGAAGGCCGGTGCTCTATCCGGTTGAGCTACGGGCGCCCGGGCCGCTCTTTGTTGAAAGGGCGGCCAAGGATGGCCGCTTTCTGATTTAAGCGACCATGGACGATCGCACAATAAATATTGGTCGGGGTAGAGGGATTCGAACTCTCGACATCCAGCTCCCAAAGCTGGCGCTCTACCAGGCTGAGCTATACCCCGCGAGGCGGCGGAATACTAAGAGTCATGACGGCGCGAGTCAAACGGTACGAGAAACTTCGCGCGGCAGCGTGCTGACAACGTGTGCAGCGGACACGCGGTAAGTTAGCACGCGGTTGCGGCCGGTACGCTTGGCGTCGTACAGCGCGCTGTCGGCATTCGCCAGCAGGGTCGCGAGGTTGTAGCCGCTCGTCTGCGTCGAAGCGACGCCAAAACTCGCAGTCGCCACGATACCCGTCGCCGATGGATCGGCAACCCCACGCGATCCGGCAATCGCCGCCCGTATCGCTTCGGCACGTTGCTGGGCCTCGGCTTCGTCGCAATCGGGCAGCAGGATCGCAAACTCCTCGCCGCCGAAGCGCCCGAACACATCGATCGAACGCAACTGCGCCTGACAAGCGGCGACGACGCGTTTGAGCACGGCATCGCCCGCTGCGTGACCGTGCATGTCGTTGATCGACTTGAAGTGATCGAGATCGAGCGCAAGCACGCTCGCGTCGCGCGAGTCCTTCGCGCAATAGCGCAGCGAGTCGTGCGCGGTTTCCATGAAATGCTGGCGGTTGGCAATGCCGGTCAGGCTGTCGCGTTGCGCGAGGCGTTGAAACTTGAGTTGCGAGCGCTTAGTGCGGTAGGCCCAGGCCGCGACACCGGCGAGCACTGCGGCGAGCAGCGCGATCAACAGCAGACGATTCTTGGCCGTCGCAGAGTCGAGTTGCTGACTCAGTTCGAGCGTGTGGTTCTTTTCGTTGAGCGTATCGATCTGGCGCTTCTTGTCGAGCACCTGCTGATGCACCATCTGATATGCCAATGCACGTGCACTTGTGTCGTTGAGATAGCCTTTGTCGGCAGCAGCGTATTTTTCGTGGAAGGTCAGCGCGTCTTTGTCGTTGCCCCGCTGCTTGGCGCTCTCATAAAGCACCTGCCATGCCTCGGCAGACGCCTCGGAATTCACTTGTTTATTGGCGTACTCAATGGCGATACGGGCGGATTGATCGGCACGCGCCAGATCTCCAGTAAGCAGATAGCAGCGGGAAAGCGTCGCATGAAAGCGTGAGTTCGCTGGAGACGAGTGTGTCCGCGCGATCTCGCTCACGTACGGCTCGAGCAGAGCCAACGCACCCGCCGCGTCACCTCGCCCAACATGTGCTCGCGCCACGGAAGTACGGATAAGGTTCGTATATAAAGCGTCACCAATTCGCTGACAGGCTTCGAGGCCACCGCGAACCTGCACGTCGTCTGTTCGCAGCTGGCCCGTTTTATAAAGTGACTCAGCCTTCCGCCTCATTGCGACGCAAACCGAGCGATCGCTCTGATCGTAAGCAAGTGCCTGATCTGCAAAATTTTGTGCCAGCTCGTGTTGTCCCGCTTCATCGTATAGCACGGTAGCAACGGTAAGGCTCAGCAGATGGGCGGTACGATTTTCAATCTGTGGCAGCGAATCGAGCAGGACACCCAAATTGGCATAGGCATCCTCGTAATGCGCCGCATTGACTTGATCGTTCACCAAGCTGATCCGGGCACGCGCCCGAACTGTCGCATCGGACGTGCGCGCCATCAGGGTCTCAAATGCAGACAGAGCCCCCGGGTAATCGCCCAAATAACCGAGCTGCCAAGCGTGCAAATATTCAAGGAAATCGCGCTGCGCTCCCGTCAGCTGGCCGGCTTGCGCGTCGAGTTGCTTGAGCAGAGCCTGGAATTTATCGTTGTCCGCGGTCTTCAGTTGGTCTGCGCGCTGCAATGCAGCATCGAACGTTTCGGGCACGGCAAAGCTCGCGATCGCCGCGAACAAAGCAACCACCAAAAGAACGCGCCCGGCAAACCGAGCCGGGCGCGATGTCTGTGAACTGCCCATGTGCCTGTGCTTTGGGCGCGGCCGTCAGCGTTTCTTTGCAGGCGCTTTCTTTGCGGGCTTCTTGGCCGGAGCTTTTTTCGCCGGAGCCTTCTTTTTCTTGGGCGGAGTGATCTTCTGATTGTCGCAGTACATGGTTTCACGCACACCAAACAAGGAATCGAGAACCGAACGCTCGGTCGCAATCTCCGCGTGTTCCATCATCTGCAGCAACTGCTCTCGCGCGACATAGCGCATCGCCGCGTTGCGCCCGGCATTCTCAAGAAACCCGATGATATTCGACATGCAATATTCCCCTCGTTGATCGGATGGTTTGCGCCATGCGGAACGCCGCATCATCCCGATATACCGCTGCGGTCGTGCGCCTCGTGGGCGCCAGTTCCCGGCAGCGACAAACCCCAATGCTTCCATTAGGCGAGCGATGTCCGCGTTAGCCACATGATATTGCGCCCAAATGACATCGATAGGCAATGCCCGAAAGGCCGCATCAATCAAGGCGCCCCAAGCCTCGATCGCATAGCCGCGCCCGCGGGCTGAGTGCACTAACATGATTCCAACTTCCGCACTGTACTCGCGCACTGAAATGCGGCGGATCGAGCACATGCCGATCCCCGTTCCATCACGGCGTCTGACGATGATCAAAAATTGCGGCTTGCGCGGCTGGTGCTGCGCCTCAAGCGTCGCGCGAAAGCTTGCATCGTTCTCCTTCCGCGACGAAGGCCTGCCGATGTAGCGCATGGTTTCCGCATCGCTGTACAACTCATGGAACAGCGCGCGGTCACCAAGCTCCAGCGCGCGCAAACGCAAACGCGCTGTCACCAGCGCAGGCGCACTCACGCGGACGTACGCGCGAGCTGTTCGAGACGTCGCAGCATCTTGGTATTCGGCACCAGCTTTTGTGCGGGCGGAATCACAAGAGTGTCGGGCGGTTCGATACGCGTCTTGGCGAGCTTGCCTAAAGCAACGCGCTCGATGCGTGGCGCGTCGATCGGCAACGTCGCGGCACGATAAACGGTGAGCTTGTGTGTGAGCGGATAGTCCTCCGCCAGGCGGTCGACGAGCAGCTGCAAATACGGACTGCTTTTGTCGACGCTCAATCCGGTTTGTATTCCGACGGAACCCGCCTGCCAGACCACGAGATACGCGCTCGGATCGATGCGTCGCTTGTAGTACAGCAGCTGGCTCGCTTCGTGGTGCTGACAGCCGACTGTGCCGGGATCGATGCCGAGATCGGCGTAAAGGCAGTCCTCGGCCGAGATGCCGGGTTCCATCACCGCAGGATATCCTTCGCGGCGTGCGATGCGTATCGACTCATGCGGCGCCCACGCGAAGACGCCGGGATGGCCATAGAACGCTGCGCAAACCTTCTTTCCCGCACGCACTTCGGCCATGATCGCCGCGACCATTTCGCGATATGTGCGCGTCCGCGATTTTCCCGGGGCGTAGAACGGCTGCAGGCTGCGCACGTCCTGGTGCATACCCTCGATCCATTTCTCGACGATGCCATCTGATACGGCAGCAAATACGACATCGGCTTGTTCGATATGACTGCGCGCGAGCGGCGTGAGGTGCGACCCGAGTGTCATGCCGACGCCGACGCAAGCGAGGCTGCCTTGCGCTTTGGATTTTGAAGCGCTGGATCGTGTCTTGCGTTTCAAGCTGGCCCCTGTTGCATGCTGACGACGCCGCGATCTTAGCCTAGTCCTGCTAGCATTCGTGCACTCCTCTCACGAGACCGAACATGAGCTTGCAAGACAAAAAAATCGCGATCACCGGCGCGGCCGGCAGCCTCGGCCAGGCGATGGTGCGCGCGGCGCTCGACGCGGGTGCCATCGTTGCAGCGATCGATCACGCGCCGATGCCGGCTGCCTTGGCCTCGCTAGCGAATGTGCACGAGTTCAGCGGCGTCGATCTGACCGCGAAAGGCGCGGCGGACGAGGTCATGCAGAAGATCGGCGCGCAGCTCGGTGGGCTCGATGCGCTGGTCAATATTGCCGGCACATTCCGCTGGGAGACGATCGAGAAAGGCGATCTCGCGACCTGGGATCTGTTGTTCAACGTCAACGTGAAGACCGCGCTCACAGCGAGCAAGGCCGCCCTGCCGTTGTTATTCAAGAGCCACGCAGGCCGCGTCGTCAATATCGGCGCAGCGGGCGCGCTCAAGGCCGGCAACGGCATGGGTGCGTATGCGGCGTCGAAGGCCGGCGTGTTCAAGCTGACCGAGGCGCTGGCGGAAGAATTGAAGGATCGCGGCATCACCGTCAACGCGATCCTGCCAACGATCATAGACACGCCGCCGAACCGCAAGGACATGCCGGACGCAGATTTCAGCCGCTGGGTGAAGCCCGAGCAGATCGCCGACGTGATCGTGTTCCTGCTGTCGGACAAGGCACAGGCGATTACCGGGGCGCTGATTCCGGTAGCCGGGCGGGTCTAGCGAACCAAAGGACTAAAGCGCGGCCAGAGCCACTGGGCTAAAATAGCGGGCTCCGCGCACGCGCGCGACCCTCCTTCGTCCCACATCCCAAGGAAGCCCATGAGCTCGCATATCTCCAACGTCCGCCCGAAACCCGACAAGGTGCTGGTCGACATCGTCGACTACGTGACCAAGTACAAGATCAAGTCGGATCTCGCCTACGAAACGGCGCGCAACTGCCTGATCGATACGCTCGGCTGCGGACTGGAAGCGCTCGAATATCCCGCTTGCACGAAATTGCTCGGGCCGATCGTGCCGGGCACCGTGGTGCCGAACGGCGCGAAGGTGCCAGGCACGCAGTTCCAGCTCGATCCAATCCAAGCTGCCTTCAACATCGGCGCGATGATCCGCTGGCTCGACTTCAACGACACCTGGCTCGCCGCCGAGTGGGGCCATCCGTCGGACAACCTCGGCGGCATCCTCGCCGTGGCCGACTGGCTCTCGCGCAACAACCTCGCGCAGGGAAAGAAGCCACTGACGATGAAGGACGTGCTGACCGCGATGATCAAGGCGCACGAGATCCAAGGCTGCATCGCGCTGGAAAACTCGTTCAACAAGGTCGGCCTCGACCACGTCGTGCTGGTCAAGGTCGCGAGCACCGCGGTGGTCGCGGAAATGCTCGGCCTCGATCGCGATGAAATCATCAATGCCGTGTCGCTCGCCTGGGTCGACGGCCAGTCGCTGCGCACCTATCGTCACGCGCCGAACACCGGTTCGCGCAAGTCTTGGGCCGCGGGCGACGCGACTTCGCGCGCCGTGCGCCTCGCGCTGATCGCGAAGACCGGCGAGATGGGCTATCCCTCGGTGCTGAGCGCGAAGGGTTGGGGCTTTTACGACGTGCTGTTCAAGGGCAAGGAATTCCAGTTCCAGCGCAAGTACGGCTCGTACGTGATGGAGAACGTGCTGTTCAAGATCAGCTTCCCGGCCGAGTTCCATGCGCAGACCGCGGTCGAAGCGGCGATGACACTGCACGGTGAGTTGAAGAAGCTCGGCAAGACGGTCGAGGACATCAAGAAGATCACGATCCGCACGCACGAGGCCTGCATCCGCATCATCGACAAGAAGGGCCCGCTCAACAATCCGGCCGACCGCGATCATTGCATCCAGTACATGGTCGCCGTGCCACTGATCTTCGGCCGCCTGACCGCGGGCGATTACGAGGACAGCATCGCGCACGACCCGCGCATCGACACACTGCGCGACAAGATCGTCTGCGTCGAGGACAAGCAGTTCACCCGCGACTACCACGATCCGGACAAGCGCTCGATCGCCAATGCGCTGACGGTCGAATTCAACGACGGCAAGAAGCTGAAGGAAATCGCAGTCGAGTACCCGATCGGGCACAAGCGCCGCCGCAAGGAAGGCATTCCGGTGCTGGTCGAGAAGTTCAAGACCAACCTCGCACGCCGCTTCCCGGTCAAGCAGCAGAAGACGATTCTCAATGTGTCGCTCGATCAGAAGAAGCTCGAGGCGATGGCGGTCAACGAGTACGTCGATTTGTATGTAATTTGATCAGTAATTCGCCTTTGCTCGTCATTCCGGGGCCGCCGCAGGCGGAGCCCGGAATCCAGTTCTTCACACCTCCGCGGAAGAGCAAAACCGCAAGAACTGGATTCCCGCCTTCGCGGGAATGACGAGCTCAAGAGGCCGCTCCGCAGGCTAGAGCAATTGCTCTCGGCCGATCCGCGTTAATCGCGTCGATACGTGATTTTATTCAGGAGAACCGGCATGGCCCCTTCCCTTCCGCCCGGCGTCGCGATCAACGCCTCGCTGCACCCGCGCTTCGATGAAATCCTGACGCCCGACGCGCTCACCTTCGTCGCCAAGCTGCATCGTGCGTTCGAGCCGCGTCGTCAGGAATTGCTTAAAGCGCGTGTTGCGCGTCAGGCGCGCATCGACGCGGGCGAGATGCCGGACTTCCTGCCGGAAACGAAACATATCCGCGAAGGCGACTGGAAAATCGCGCCGCTGCCGAAGGCGCTCGAATGCCGCCGCGTCGAGATCACCGGTCCGGTCGACCGCAAGATGATCATCAACGCGTTCAACTCGGGCGCGGATTCGTACATGACCGACTTCGAGGATTCCAACAGCCCGAACTGGTTCAACCAGATTCAGGGCCAGGTGAATCTCAAGGACGCGATCCGCGGCACGATCAGCTACACCAACGAAGCCGGCAAGGTTTACAAACTCAACGACAAGATCGCGACCCTGCAGATCCGTCCGCGAGGCTGGCATCTTGACGAGAAGCACGTGACGGTCGATGGCCAGCGCGTGTCCGGCGGCATCTTCGATTTCGGGCTGGTGTTCTTCCACAACGCGAAGGAGCAGATCGCCCGTGGCTTCGGCCCGTTCTACTACCTGCCGAAGATGGAAAGCCATCTCGAAGCGCGGCTGTGGAACGACATCTTCGTGCTGGCGCAGAACGAGCTTGGCATTGCGCAGGGCACGATCAAGGCGACGGTACTGCTCGAAACGATACTCGGAACGTTCGAGATGGAAGAGATCCTCTACGAGCTGCGCGAGCACTCGGCCGGCCTCAACGCGGGCCGCTGGGACTACATCTTCAGCGCGATCAAGAAATTCAAGAACAAACCGGGCTTCTGCCTCGCCAACCGCGCCGCGATCAATATGGAAGTGCCGTTTATGCGGTCCTACGCGCTCGCGCTCGTGCAGGCCTGCCACAAGCGCGGCGCGCCCGCGATCGGCGGCATGGCCGCGCTGATCCCGATCAAGAACGATGCCGCGGCGAACGAGAAGGCCCTCGCCGGCGTGCGTCATGACAAGAAGCGCGATGCGAACGACGGCTTCGACGGCGGCTGGATCGCGCACCCAGGCCTGGTGCAGATCGCGATGGAGGAATTCACGCGCGTGCTCGGAGACAAGCCGAACCAGTGGGGCAAGCAACGCGATGAGAAGATCGCCGCCGCGGACTTTCTCAACTTCGTGCCCGAGCAGCCGATCACCGAGGCCGGGCTGCGCAACAACATCAATGTCGGCATCCATTACCTTGGCAGCTGGCTCGCCGGCAACGGCTGCGTGCCGATCCACAATCTAATGGAAGACGCCGCGACCGCCGAGATCTCGCGCTCGCAGGTATGGCAGTGGGTGCGCAGCGACAAGGGCGTGCTCGACGACGGGCGCAAGATCGATGCGGCACTCGTGCGTGCGCTGATTCCCGAGGAGCTTGCGAAGGTGAAGGCGACCGTCACGGCAGCCGGCGAGGATGTCGCGACCTACGACCAGGCCGCGGGAATTTTCGAAAACATGGCCTTGTCGGCGAACTTCGCCGAATTCCTCACGCTGCCGCTGTACGAGGCGATGGCTTAGGCTTATAAAGTTCCCTAATCGCAAGTATTGCTGCAGGTCCCGACCCGAGTAACTGATGGCGCCAGCCTATCGGCCCGACGAGTGACGGTACGTTGCTGGCCGGAGAATGACGCAGAGAATCGCGAGGCGAGTCCGCGCTAACTCTGGCATTTTCAGCGCTCGCCACCTCGGCGGATAGAGATATGCATCTGTACGCACATCGTCTTTGAAGTCACGAGGTCTTTTTGGCGGTTGCGCACTGGGATTGCGTCTGGGCCTTGCCGCAAATCAGGGCCATCACTTCAAATACTTTCT
>CAZDWH010000100.1:0-11068 GCA_964509025.1 uncultured Rhodanobacteraceae bacterium | reverse complement strand
TGAGGATTCCGAGCACGACCGGCGCGCAAGATGCCGAGCGCAGTAGCTTATTCAGCGGATTTTGGCAAGGATGCCTTCGAGCTCGTCCAGGCTGTGATAGCCAATCACGAGCTTGCCGCGTCCGCCGCGCGCATGCTGGATCGACACCTTGGCGGCGAGTTTTTCCGACAGCTCGCGCTCGAGCGAGACAATGTCGGCATCGCGCGGTGCGGATTTCTTCGCGGCGGAAACTTTCGGCGCCTGCGCACGGCGCGCGGCTTCCTCGAGTTCGCGCACCGACCAGCCGTGCTGCGCTGTTTGGCGCGCGAGGCCAAGCGCGAGTTTCACGTCGAGCGCGACCAAGGCCTTCGCGTGGCCCGCCTCGATCTCGCCCTTTTCGAGCAACGCTTTGATCTCGTCGGGCAGTTCGAGCAGGCGCAACAAATTGGATACGGCGGCGCGCGAACGGCCGATCGCGTCGGCGGTCTGCTGGTGCGTGTACTTGAACTCGGCGATCAGGCGCTGCAGCGCATTCGCCTCTTCGAGCGCGGACAGATCTTCGCGCTGGATGTTTTCGATCAGCGTCATCGCCGCGACCGCGGGGTCGGCGACCTCGCGCACGACGACCGGAATTTCCTTGAGGTCCGCTAGCTGCGCCGCGCGCCAGCGACGCTCACCAGCAATGATCTCGTAGCGCGCCGCACCGACCGAACGCACGACGATCGGCTGGATCAGGCCCTGCGCCTTGATCGACGCCGCCAGTTCGGCAAGCTGCTCCTCGTCGAAGTGCTTGCGCGGCTGGAACTTGCCCGGCTGGATGCGCTCGACCGCAAGCGTGCGCAGATCGTCGCCATCGGTTTCGGTCGCCGCTTCGTCGCCACCACCAAGCAACACATCGAGATCGCGCGCGCCGAGTCCGCGCCGTTTTGCCGCTGCCATTACGGGTTTTCCGAAAATTCGTCGGCGCCAAGTCTAGAGCTTTTGGCTACGGATAGACACGGATGAACACGGATCACACAGCTGCTTTGCCTTATCCGTGTCGATCCATGGCAAACGCTTCTACCGCAGCATCGAGGCCAGCGACGGCACCGCTGGCGCTGCGGGCGGCGGAGTCGTTCCGGCGCGCTCACGCCTGAGCATCTCGCCGGCAAGGCCGAGATAGGCGATTGAACCGCGCGATTCGCGGTCGTAGAGATTGATCGGCTTGCCGTGGCTCGGCGCCTCGGCCAGGCGGATATTGCGCGGCACGACCGTGCGCAGCAGCTTGTCGCCGAAGTGCTTGGCCAGCTGCGCCGACACATCGTTGCCGAGGTTGTTGCGGATGTCGTACATCGTGCGCAGCAGGCCGTCGATTTCGAGACCGGGGTTGAGGCGCGTGCGCACGGCCTTGATCGTGTCGAGCAGGCTCGTGAGCCCTTCGAGCGCAAAGTATTCGCACTGCACCGGAATCAATACGCCGTGCGCCGCGGTCAGCGCATTGATCGTCAGCAGATGCAGCGACGGCGGGCAGTCGATCAGGATCGTCTGGTAGCGCTCGCCGAGCTGCGCGAGATGCTCCTTCAGGCGCGACTCGCGCGCGAGCATATCCATCATCTTGAGCTCGGCCGCGGTCAGGTCGCGACTGCCGGGCAGGAGATCGAAGCCGGCCGGTGTAGTCAGGATCGCCTTGTCGATCGGTGCCTCGTCGAGCAGCACTTCGCACCCCGAAGGCTTGGCGGTGCGCTTGTCGATGCCCGAGGCCATCGTCGCGTTGCCCTGCGGATCGAGATCGACGAGCAGCACGCGGCGCTTCGCCTCGGCCAGGGCCGCGGCGAGATTGACGGCGGTCGTGGTCTTGCCCACGCCGCCTTTCTGGTTTACGACCGCTATGATCCTCGTCATTGGAATATTTTAGCGCAGAGTCTCACGAACGCCTGATAACTACGACATGCCGCGCCGCGCCGAGGCCGGGCACGTGCAGCGGCACCACCTCGCGGATCGCGAATCCCGCTGGCAGGCCGAGCACTTCGTCCTTGTCGAGCAGGCCCTTCATCGCCAGGCACACGCCGTCCGGCGCGAGCAGATGGCCGCCGACGCGCAGCAGATCCGCGAGCGAGGCGAACGCGCGTGCGACGACGCAGTCGTACTGCCCGTGCAAATCCTCGGCGCGCGCATTTTCGATGCGCACATTGGCCAGGCCGAGCACGCGCACAGCCTCGCGCAGGAAGCGTGTCTTCTTGCCGTTGCTGTCGACCAGAGTCACCGCGCGCCCGGGGTCAAGGATCGCCAGCGGGATGCCGGGCAGGCCCGCGCCGGTACCGAGATCGATCAGGCTCGTGCCATGCACCTGCGGCACGATCGCGAGCGAATCGAGCAGGTGGCGCGTGATCATCTCGTCCGGATCGCGCACCGCCGTGAGGTTGTAAGTCAGGTTCCAGCGCGCGAGCAGTTCGAGATAGTCGATCAGGCGCTCGCTTTGCTCGGCCGTAAGCATCAGCTCGAGTTCGCCCGCGCCGGCAACAAGGCGGGCGTGGCGATTCGCACGAGCGGCAAGGGCGGAAGGCGTGGCGGACATGGCGGAGCCTGGGGCGGCCCGCCAGTATACCGCGATCGATCGAGGCGTCGGTGCGAGGCGCCTATCGTGCAGCTGTGTCAGATCAATTGCACGCGCGTGATCAGCACGCCGCGCTCGCGCAGGCCGCGATTGAGCTCGGCCTTGAGCTGCAGATTGCGCTCGGCCGCACTGTCGTGCGCGGCGTTGTCGAGCAGGGCCGGCAACTGATTGCGCACGAGCGCAGCGACTTCGTCGATGATCGTGTCGGCACGCGCGGCATCGAGCACCTGGTAATAGACCTGACCGCGCAGCGGCGCATCGCGACCCGCCACGTCGACATCAACGACATTGCCGAGCAGGCGAATCTTGTGCGCGTCGCGCCCGATCAGCGGCAGCACGAAATGCAAGCCGGCACCGAGGGTGCGGATTTGCCCGTCCATGCGGCGATACGTGTAAGCCTGGCCTTCCGGAACGCGCCTGACGGAAGCGGCGAAACAGACGGCAGCGCAGAGGAGCGCCATGACGAGCATCGAGGTCAGCATTTTATCCCTCTCACCAAAGGGTTATGTGATGCTAGTGACTCATAGTTTAGCAAAAAATCGCAGTCCATTGAATAGCCTGGATTTTGTAAACCACATCACAGATCAAGCCTCACATTTCCACTTCCTAATCAAGCAATTAGCGAGCCAGTGCGATGCAGTTCCGTCCGAGTCGTCGGTTTGGCCACACGAGAACGAGCCTGCCGCGCAAGCTCAGGTTCAACGAGAGGAAGCGGCGGTTACGCCGTCTTGGGCAGTGGCGCAGCTTGACGCGCGAACAGGGCGGTGAAGTCGATCTCGGCGAGCTGGCGCGGCTCGCCGAGATAATGCCCCTGCGCAAAGTCGGCGCCACAGGCGCGCAACGCAGCGAGCGTCTCGAAGCCGCTGACGTGCTCGCCGACGACCTTGAGTCCGAACGAATGCGCAAGCTGCGAGATCGACGCGACCATCTTGCGGTCCATGTCGCTCGTGACCATGCCCTCGACGAAGCTGCCTTCGATCTTGACCAGATCGACCGGCAGGTGCCGCAGATGCGTGAACGAGGAGAAGCCGGTGCCGAAATCGTCGAGTGCGAAACGGGCGCCCAACTTTTTCATCTCCGAAATGAACGCGCGCGCACGCGGCACGCTTGCGAGCTGGCTCGTCTCGGTGATTTCGAAAACCAGGCGCTGCGCGAGCCCGTTCGATTCGCGCAGGCTCGCCTCGATCTGCGCGAGTGCATGCGCATCGCCGAGCGTGGCGTTGGAAAGATTGAAATTGAACGCGACATTGTGCGAAACGCCGCGCAAGGCCTCGAGGTGGCGCAACAGGCGTTGCAGGATCCACAGGTCGATCTTCGGCATCATGCCGGCCTGCTCGGCCAGCGGAATGAAGACGCGCGGCGAGATCCAGCGGCCGTCGGTCGCGACCATGCGGATCAGCACTTCGAACAGGTATTCGGCCTGCTCGGGCGGATGCGCGCCATTGATGCGCCAGCCGTCGCGCTGCACGATGTCGGCCTCGATGAACGGCAAGGCGGTCAGCGGCACGATCGGCTCGACCAGCAAGGCGAAACGGCCTTCGTCGAGCGCCGCGCGCAGGCGCTCGGTCCAGCCCGCGGCGATCGCCTGCGCCACGCGCGCGTCGCTGTCGCCGACGTAAATCTCGATCTGGTCGCGGCCGCGCTGCTTGGCGATCTGGCAGGCATGGCGCGCATGATCGAGCACCTGCTCGATCGGCGGCGCGTCCTTGCCGATCACCGCGACGCCGATCGACACGGTCATGTTGCGGCGGCCGCCGTTGGCGCCGTACTGGCACTGCGCGAGCACTTCGCGGAATCCATCGGCGAGCGCGTACAGGCTTTCGAGCTGCACGTTGCCGAGCAACAGACCGAACTCGTCGCCGTCGATGCGCGCGAGCACATCGCCCGTGCGCATCAGTTTCTGGATCGCTCCGGCGACTTCGATCAGCAGGTGCTCGGCCGCGGGCACGCCGATCGTGTCGACGATGTAGCTGTAGCGATCGATGTCGATATGCAACACCGCGGCGTGGCCGCTGCCCTCGCGCCGGCGCTGGATTTCCTCGGTGACGACACTCTGGAATTCGCGCAGATTGAGCACGCCGGTGAGCGGATCGTGCGTCGCTTCCCAGCGCAGGCGCTCGGCGCTCTTGCGTCCGGAGATATCGCGGAATACCACGACCGAACCCTCGCGCCGCTGCTGGATCGACAGCGGCAGCACCGAGCACTCGATCGGGATGTTCGCGCCGCGATGCGTACGGAACAGCGTCTCGTACGCGTTGAGCGACTGGCCTTCGACGTAAGCGCGCCCGAGCGCGGACTCGATCGCTTCGGCTGCGGGACGCCCGTCTTCGAGCAACGGATGGATCTTCGCGTGCGCGCTCTGACCGAGCAGCTCGGCCTCGTCCGGCCAGTCGAGCAGGCGCAGCCCGGTCGGATTCATGAAGGTGATCACGCCGTCGTTGTCGACGCCGAACACGCCGTCGCCGACCGAGCCGAGGATGCCGTCGAGGCGCTGGCGCTCGGCCTCGACATTCTTCTGCGACTGCACCTGCTTGGCCAGCGTGCGCACGCGCGCGAGGGTGAGCTCGTTCGCTTCGTTCTTGAACAGGCATTCGCTCGCGCCGGCATCGATGCAGCGCTTGATGATTTCTTCGCGATACGTACCGGTGATGATCGCCAGCGCGGGCGCGTCGGCCTTGGCCGAGAGCTTGCGGCACAATTCTTCGCCGTTGCCGTCGGGCAGGAAGTAGTCGACGATGACGATGTCGTAGCGCCGCGCCTCGATCGCCGCCGCGGCATGGCGCAGCGTGTCGGCGGTGGCGACGTCGTAGCCCGAGCGCTCGAACAGGCGCCGATAGGCCTCGCGGATGCTCTGCGAATCGTCGACGAGCAGGATGCTGATCGTGTCTCCCGTGCGCGGATGCGCCGGGCGCGCCGGACTCACCAGGTTGGCGTGCGGCAGCAGCGTACGCACGCTCACCGGAATGCGGCTGAAATTCGCCCACGGCACGAACTGTGTTTGCGGACGATGCTGCGCGAAATTGTCGAGTTCGGCGTTTTTCTCGTGCGCCATCAGAATCAACGGCGTGTGCGCCCCCTCGCCGCTGCGCAGCGTTTCCAGCAGCGCGGCGAATTCGCGGTTGATGCGTGCCGGCGCGCCGAGCAGGATCAGGGCGAACGCCTGCCCACGCGCCTGCTCGGCTTTGAGCAGATCGACCGCTTCGAGATAACCCGAGGTTTCGGTGCCGGCCTCGATCTGCGCTGCCGCGAGGGTGCGGCGTAACAGATGGCCCAGCGTGGCCGAACGCTCGACGATCAGAATCCCTGGCAAGGCGTACCCCAGTGCACGCGCAACGGACAGGCATCATAGCCAAGTTTTGTGGCGCTTGCCGCACCCCTGCCAATTCCGGCGCTTCCGCCCGTCGGACAAACAGCCGCGCCCGCACCGCACGCCTTATAATTCGGCGTTAGTACTAAAGGAACCGCAGTCCATGGCCTACCCCGCCACCCGCATGCGCCGCATGCGCCGCGACGCCTTCTCGCGCGCGCTGATGCGCGAGACGACCCTGCTGCCGAGCGACCTGATCATGGTCGCCTTCGTGATCGACGGCGAGGGCCGGCGCGAGCCGATCGCTTCGATGCCCGGCATCGAGCGCGTCACGATCGACGAGTTGCTAAAAATCGCGGGCGAATGCGTGCGGCTCGGGATTCCCGCACTCGCGCTGTTTCCATCGCCGCCACTATCGGTCAAGACCGAGGACGGGCGCGAGGCGTGGAATCCGAACAACGTATTCCAGCGTGCCGCGCGCGCGCTCAAGGCGAAGTTCCCTGAACTCGGATTGATCGGCGACATCGCACTCGATCCGTACACGACGCACGGTCAGGACGGCTTGATCGATGCGACCGGCTATATCCTCAATGACGAGACCAATATCGCACTCGTCAAAATGGCGCTGGCGCAAGCCGAAGCCGGCTACGACTTCGTCGCCCCCTCGGACATGATGGACGGTCGCATCGGCGCCATCCGAACGGCGCTCGAAGCAGCCGGACACGTCAATACACGCATCCTCGCCTACTCGGCCAAGTATGCCTCGAGTTTCTACGGCCCGTTCCGTGACGCGGTCGGCTCGGCCGGCAATCTCGGCAAGGGCGGCAAGCATACCTACCAGATGGACGTCGGCAACAGCGACGAGGCGCTGCGCGAGATCGAGCTCGATCTGGCCGAAGGCGCCGACGCGGTCATGGTCAAGCCGGGCCTGCCCTACCTCGACATCGTACGTCGCGTGAAGGATCGTTTCGGCGCGCCTACCTTCGTCTATCAAGTGTCGGGCGAATACGCGATGCTCAAGGCGGCCGCGCAGAATGGCTGGGTCGACGAGCGCGCCTGCGTACTCGAGGCGCTGACCTGCATCAAGCGTGCGGGCGCGGATGCGATCCTCACCTATTTTGCGCTCGACGCGGCACGCTGGTTACAAGAGAGTCGCTCGCCCTGAAGCATCGAAGGACGAGCGTTGACTGATAAGTTCGCGGTTCGATACCGCACCGCGAACGGCAGGAGTTTCTCGATGAAGCAGTTTGCTGTCTTCGGCCATCCGATCTCGCACTCGCTGTCGCCGCGCATCCACAAATTGTTCGGCGCGCAGACCGGTATCGCGCTGAACTATGCGGCAATCGACACGCCACCCGAAGTGTTCAACGGAACGCTCGCGCGTTTCGCAGCGGATGGTGGTGTCGGTGCGAATGTGACGCTGCCGCTCAAGCAGGATGCGTTCGCGCTGTGCAAGGAGACGTCGGCGTTCGCGCAACGCGCCGGCGCGGTGAATACGTTGTCGTGCATCGATAACTACAACGGCTGGCGCGGCGACAATACCGATGGCGTCGGCCTGATCCGCGATCTGACGCGACGCCACGGCCTCGATCTGCGCGAACGCCGCAGCCTCCTGCTCGGCGCGGGCGGAGCAGCGCGCGCGGCCGCACACGCCCTGCTCGATGCGGGCATCGGCGAACTTGTGATCGTCAATCGCAATGCCGCGCGCGCCGACGCGCTGGCCGATGCGATCGGCGATCCGCAGCGGGTGCATACGCGCTACTGGAACGACCTGAAGAATTGCGGCAGCTTCGACCTCGTCGTCAACGCAACTTCGGCCGGCCACGCGCGCGAGTCGCTCGATCTGCCGTTCGGCATCGTCACCGCGCGCGCGCTGTGCTACGACCTGAGCTACGGCGCCGCAGCGTTCGGCTTTCTCGCCTGGGCGCGCGCGGCCAACGCGGGCAAGGCGCTCGACGGGCTCGGCATGCTGATCGAGCAGGCGGCCGAATCGTTCCATATCTGGCACGGGATCTATCCCGACACGGATCCGGTGCACGCGCAGCTGCGCGCCGAGTTGCCGCTGCGCGCGACGGACTAAAGTCGCCGCTCGCCGGGCGTGTGGACGCACGCTCTGAATTCGGTCCCTTCGCAAGACTCTCGTGCGCCCTTCGACGGGTTCGGGGCGAGCAGATTTTCTACCGAATACGTATGCAGGCCTCTGGTTGCTGCAGCGCGATGCTGCCTAGTATCCGCGCGGTGTCTTGGTTCACATCCATGGGGCGGACACATCACGACGCATTCCGCTGTTCCATCCACGATGGAGGTAGTTTCGAATGAAGTGTCCGAAGATTCTCGCCGTGCTGCTCGCGTGCGCCGGCCTCGCGATGTTCGCAGCCATGCCCGTGCAGGCTTCGATCAACAGCATGAACCTCGGCGCGAGTTACGACGCGCAGCATGCGAACATCACGTTCCGCGTCTACTCTTCGCAAGCGACGCGCATCATGGTGTATCTGTACGCCAACGGTTACGGCAAGCAGGATGCGCTGCGCTATGTGCTGAGCCCGGTCGGCGGCGGCGTATGGTCGAAGACGGTGCCGGTCTCCTCGCTGCAGGCTTCCGGCATCACCGGAGCGGTCTATTACGGCTATCGCGCGTGGGGACCGAACTGGCCTTACAACTCGACCTGGACCAAGGGCACGTCGATCGGATTCGTCGCCGATGTCGACGCCAGCGGCAATCGCTTCAATCCGAACAAGCTGCTGCTCGATCCGTACGCGCTCGAAGTGAGTCAGGACCCGCTCAATGCGTCGAACCAGAACGGCAATGTCTTCGCCTCGGGCGCGACCAACCGCAACACGGACAGCGGCATCTATGCGCCGAAGGGCATCGTGCTCTTGCCGAGCGGACAGGGCACGGGCAGCAAACCGACGCGCGCGCAGAAAGACGATGTGATCTACGAGGTGCACGTGCGCGGTTTCACCGCGCAGGACACCGGCATCGCTTCCGCCTATCGCGGCACGTACCGAGGCGCAGGACTCAAGGCGAGCTATCTCGCGAGCCTCGGCGTGACCGCGGTCGAATTTCTGCCGGTGCAGGAAACGCAGAACGACTCGAACGACGTCGTACCAAACTCGGATGCGAACCAGAACTACTGGGGCTACATGACCGAGAACTATTTTTCGCCGGATCGACGCTATTCGTCCGACAAGTCGCCGGGCGGCCCGACGTCTGAGTTCCAGGCGATGGTGCAGGCCTTCCACAACGCGGGTATCAAGGTATACCTCGATGTGGTCTACAACCACACCGCGGAAGGCGGCACCTGGAGCGGCAACGATGCCACGACCGCGACGATCTACTCGTTCCGCGGCCTCGACAATGCGACTTATTACGAGCTGACCTCGGACAACCAGTACTTCTACGACAACACCGGCACCGGCGCGAACTACAACACCTACAACACGGTCGCGCAGAACCTGATCGTCGATTCGCTCAACTACTGGTCGACGACGATGGGTGTCGACGGTTTCCGGTTCGATCTCGCCTCGGTGCTCGGCAACAGCTGTGCGAACGGCTGCTACAACTTCAACGCGTCCGATCCGAATGTCGCGATCAACCGCATCACGCGCGAATTCAGCGTGCGCCCGGCGGGCGGCGGCAGCGGCCTCGATCTGTTCGCCGAGCCGTGGGGCATCGGCGGCAATTCGTATCAGCTCGGCGGCTTCCCGCAAGGCTGGTCGGAATGGAACGGCCGCTACCGCGATCAGCTGCGCCAGGCGCAGAACGATCTCGGCGTCATCCAGGTCACGATCGGGCAGGAAGCGACCAACTTCGCCGGCTCGTCCGACCTGTTCCAGGGCAGCGGCCGTGCGCCGTGGAACTCGACCAACCTTATCGACGTGCATGACGGCATGACGCTGAAGGACGTCTATTCGTGCAATGGCTCGAACAACAATCAACCCTGGCCCTACGGCCCATCCGACGGCGGCACCAGCAACAACTACAGCTGGGACCAGGGCGGCAATGCCTACGACCAGCGCCGCGCCGCGCGCACCGGCATGGCGTTCGAAATGCTCTCGGCCGGCACGCCGCTGCTGCAGGGTGGCGACGAATACATGCGCTCGCTCCAGTGCAACAACAACGCCTACAACCTCGATTCGAGCGCGAACTGGCTCAACTACGGCTGGAGTACCGATCAGTCGAACTTCAACACCTACGCAACGCGCCTGATCGCGTTCCGCAAGGCGCATGCTTCGCTGCGCCCGCTCAATTGGTACACGTCGAGTCAGGTGCTGTGGTGGCAGCCGAGCGGCGCGCAGGCCGACAGCAACTACTGGAACAACACCGGTAATCACGCGATCGCCTGGACGATCAACGGCAGTTCCTTTGGCGACGCGAATTCGATCTATATCGCCTACAACGGCTGGTCGGGCAACGTGAATTTCACGCTGCCTGCGCCACCGACCGGCACGGCTTGGTATCGCGCCGCCGACACCTGCAACTGGAACGACAGCAATGCCATGGCCGCAGCCGGCAGCGAGGCCCTGATCGGCGGGGGCGGCACGACTTACGGCCAGTGCGGGCAGTCGCTGCTGTTGCTGATCTCGAAGTAACCCGCGCGATTCGCGGCACGCGGCCATCGTCTTCTACAATGAGCGATGGCCGCGCCTGCTGCGGCTCAATCGAGCAAGAATTCCATGCAATGCCGCATCGGATGCGGTGCCTGCTGTATCGCGCCGTCGATTTCCTCGCCGATCCCCGGCATGCCGAACGGCAAGCCGGCCGGCGTTCGCTGCATCCAATTGGACGAAGCGAACCGCTGCAAGCTGTTCGGCAAGCCCGAACGACCGGCGGTGTGCCGTCAGCTGCGGCCGGAACCGGCGATGTGCGGTGCGGATCGCGACGAGGCGCTGCGGATTTTGACGAGCTGGGAAACCTCTACGCAGCCGGCATCGTCAGCGTAGATTGTCGCTAATCCTTCGCAGCGAGATATTCGTTTTTCAGCCGCACATAGTGCTGCGCCGAGTAATACAGCTGCTCGATCTGCGTCGACGTGAGTTTGCGCACGCAGCGCGCGGGATTGCCGAGCCACAACTCGCCCTCGCCGACGACCTTGCCCGGCGACACGACCGCGCCCGCGCCGATCATCGCGTGACGATGCACATGCACCTTGTCGAGCACGGTCGCGTGCATCCCGATCAGGCAGGCGT
>CAZDWH010000099.1:0-11205 GCA_964509025.1 uncultured Rhodanobacteraceae bacterium | reverse complement strand
TGAAGAAGGTCGGCGGCGGACGCATCGCGGCGCACGAGATCATGGTCGGCATCCCGGCGATCCGCAACCTGATCCGCGAGGACAAGGTCGCGCAGATGTATTCGTCGATCCAGACGGGCAGCCAGCACGGCATGCAGACGCTCGACCAGTGTCTGCAGGATCTGGTCAAGCGCGGTCTGATCACGCGCCAGCAGGCGTCGACCTACGCGAAGAACAAGGAAGTGTTCAAATAAGCACAAGAAGTGCTTATCCCGTGCTGCACATGATGTGCGGTGACACGGAATCCCGTTTCAAAACGGATGCACTCATCCCGTCCAGTACGTGGACGTACGCTGACACGGGATCCAGTTCCTTCTGATCACAGGACTAATGCATGCAACTGGCACGGACGCTGACCCTACTTCTGCTTTTCCCGTTGCTCGCAGGCGCAGACACGCCCGAGCAGGACGAGGTGCGCATCGAGGCCTTGATCCGCGCGGAAAAGGCCGGTCTGGCGGGCGTGTCCGCGGCGCCAGCCGCCGCCGCTGCGCCCACGGCAGCACCTGCGATTCAGCCCGCGCCCGCGGTCGCACCCAGTCCCGCGCCGGTCACTGTCGCCAAAGCCAAGCCATCGCCTGATCCGACCCCCGCGCCCGCCGCGCCCGTTGCTGCGGCCGCGCCGGGCGTGCCGTATGCGTCGCTCAAGGATTACATCGGTTCCCGGGTCCGCGTCGTGCTGAAGAACGGCACCGAGCACTACGCGCAGCTCGAAGCGGTGGGCTCGCAGCAGATCACGCTGTCGGTGCCGAGCTTTGAATACACCGCGCAGTTCAGCGTGCCGCGCGAACAGATCGCCCGCATCGACCTGCGCTGAGGAAGCCGACGATGTTCACGACCATCTACCTGTTTCTCATCGCGCCAATCCTCGCGTTCCTGTTCAATCTGCTCGCCGCGGCGCGCATCTGGCGCCACAGCGTGCTCGGCGCCTTGTGCGTAGTCTTTCGGTCGCCGCTCGCGGGCCTTATCGCGCTGATCCGCTACTGGAAAGATCCCGAAGTGCGCGTGCGCTTCCCGCTGATCGCGAGCCTGCTGATTTTCGGCGCGTGGTGGGGGTTCTTGATATACGGCGTTTCCGAAGCCGAGAACGAGATGGCGCACCGGCGCAACATGCCACATGAGAGCGACGCGCAGGTGCAGGCGCGCTTCGATGCGGAGTTGTCCAAGCTACCGCTCAAGTCGGGCCGCGTCGAGATCGCGAAAGGCGACGCCGATATCGACGTGCCGGGCCATTTCCGCTTCGTTCCGCGCATCAACCTGATGGCGCTGTACGCGAAATTCGGCACGCTGATCGACAAGTCGACCTCGGGCTGGATCGTGCATGAGAGCGTCAATCTCGCCGACGACGACGCCTGGTTCGTCGAGGTCGACTGGCATCCGGTCGGCTATGTCGACGAAGGCGCCTTCGTCACGCAATCGAGCGAATCGCTGCTGGACAAGGGGCGCGACAACGATCGCGTGATGAGCGAGAGACGCGGCGAGGATCCCGACGAGCACCGCATCGTGCGCTACGCCGAGGAGCCGGCGCTCGACGGCGAACAGCACAGCGTCACCTGGGTCGAGGAATTCGCCACCACCGAAAAAGACGAGCATCGCCTCGACTGCTACGCGGTCAAGCTCACGCGCAAGGGCTATTTCATGTTCTCGATCACCGATGTGGCGAAGACGCGCCAGGAGCTATGCCTGCGCACCGTGCGCCTCGCCGCCGCGCGCACCGCGCCCGCGAGTGGCAAAGCGTATGCCGATCATTCGAGCTTCTTCGATCACAAGGCGAAGTTTGATCTCGCGGCGATCGTGACGGGGGCGAATTGGTTGCGGTGAGGAAGCTGATTGCTGAGGAAATGCCAATACGATGCGCGTGGCTGGGCGTTGGCGCCTGTTTGATTACAACGACTTGTTCTGCGGCATGCGACAACGTCGAAGATCGCAATTTGACCAAACGACTCGTGCTCGCCGCGAAGGCGGTGATCGAACTGCGTACAGAACGGTCGACTAAGATTCGGACGCCTTCGGTGCTGTTGCAGCGTTGCGATGGTACATACGTACTGACTTTCGAGGAACTCATTGGAACGTATCGCGCAACCTGGCTGCTACGGTTCAGCGATGACTTTACTGAGGTGAAAGTTCATCCACCGGAGTAGGAACGCTGATCGACGGAGTCAGCTCGATAGTAAAACCGGGCTAAAGCCGGATTCAGGGTCGACTTCTTGAAGCCGTGGGAACCGCACTCTGACCCCGCTTTGGGATGGATTGTGAACAATACTAAATTTCTACTCGGTTACCTGACCTTCGCGCTATCGCAACTGTGCGTTGCCTCGGCGCTGCCAGCTGACGAGCTCGAGTTCGTTCCGCCAAATATGGCGTTCATGGAGCAGCCGTTCAATCACTGCAAGACGCAGCCGGCAAGCGGAATTCAGCTTACCGAAAGGGAAGTCTGCCAAATCGGCAAGCTCAAGCGTCGCTGCACGCTCGCGGATGACTGTCTGGTGGCTTGCCTAGCAAGCGGTCAAGGTCGCCAAGTTGGCGGTGGATGTTGGCACATTTGCTTCGAGACCAAGTTCGACCTCTCGAAATGGACATCACCAACGGGACTCAGTTGGTGCGAAACCTTCGATACGCGCATATCCGACGCCGACGAGTACCTGAAATTTCCTAACGGGGAGCTCCGGGCCAAGTGGGTGAAAGAACAGGTCGCGCCACGTGCAGAGCTGATCCTTCGGCAGTGTTTGACCAAAGTTGCGAATCCGGACAAAACCGGGTTTATCCTGGTTGCGGATGCCGAACCACCAGGCAGGTTGACAGGCGTTGTAGCTCGCCCGGAAACGAATCTATCGCGCTGCGTGGTGCAGCAATTCGAGTCTGCAAAGTTCAGTCTTCCTCCCAAGCTACGCAAGAGCTTCCCGGTGGCTCTGGATTTGAAGGAACGCATTCCCTGAATTGCATCAGATGCGGCCCCCCCCCCCCGCTGTCATCATTCGGTAGCAATCGACGCAGAAGATGAACGGACGGCTGCGGCCTGTGCCGCACTTTGCGGGGGTTCATATGCGCCACTCGTTCGCTCGTTCCGGTTCGATCGCTGCAGCGGTTGCCCTATTTGCGCTTTGCTTCCCCCCCACCTTCGCGGCTCCGCCGGCGCAGGGCGGAGTGACTGAATTGCATGGCGCAGGTTCGACTTTCGTCCAGCCCATCCTGAAGGAATGGGCCAGCAACTGGACGGTCAAATCCAATGTGAAGATTAACTACGAGGGTGGTGGTTCGGGCGTGGGAATTGCCAAGGCCAAGGCCGGGCAGGTGGATTTCGGCGCAACGGATGCGCCGCTGGCTGAGGAAGATCTCGCAAAAAACAATCTCGTGCAGTTTCCGATCGTCGCGGGCGCGATCGTCGTGGTCGAGAACGTCCAGGGATTGGGTCAACGCCGGCGCCTGCAGGTCAACGGCTCGACGTTGGCCGACATCTTCATGGGCAAGATCACCAAGTGGAACGATCCCGCTCTGGTGGCGCTCAACCCCGGCGCCTCCTTGCCGGACGCGCCGATTGCCGTCGTGCATCGCAGCGAAGGCTCCGGTACGACCTACAATTTCAGCGCTTACCTGACCAAGGTCAGCCCCGACTGGGCGGCAAAACTCGGCACCGCGAAAACGATCAATTGGCCTGTCGGCTCGGGCACGGAAGGCAACCAAAACGTCGCGAACATGGTCGGCAACACGCCGAACTCGATCGGTTATGTCGAGTACGGCTGGGCGCTTGCGCACAATATGCGCATCGCCACCCTGCATGATTCGACCGGCGCCAGCGTCTATCCGACCCAGACGACGATTCGCAACGCCGTGGAAGGAGCCGACTGGGCGCACGCATCCAGTTTCAACCTGCTGCTGGTCGGCATTCCGGGCAAGGAAGCCTGGCCGATCACCGCAACCACGTGGGTATTGATGCCCGCGAAGGGTGCGGCGACGGAAAAGAGTCTCGATTTCTTCCGCTGGGCGCTCGAAAAAGGCGGCCCCTTCGCTGACGCGCAAGGTTATACGCCGTTGCCACCCAGCCTGGTCAAATTGATCGAAGCTTCATGGGCCAAGAATTTCGCGGGACAAGGCGGGAAAGCTGGCGGTCGATGAGTTCAATCGCGCCATGCGAGACTTTTGATTGCTGCGCGATCAAAAGTCTCGTTCAAGTACCGCCGAAACATGCCCGCCGCCGACGTTGTAGTTGTTCAGCGTGAAGATTTTCGGATCGGTGTCGGCGTAGCTGTAGAAAGCGGTCAGGCTCCAGCCGTGGCCGAAGTCGCGCGCGAGGCCGAGCTTGTAGTCGTTGTACGAAAACAGCTTGGCATTGTCGGCGCCGGAGACGGGATTGGTGCCGCGCGACTGGCGCCGGCCATAGTGCGCGAGCCAGCTCCAGCCGTCGCCGAGCGGCCGCACGGCGTTGAGGTCGAGATACCAGGCACCGCGCGAGTCGGGCGTCGCGAACGCGTCGGTCACCGAAACATTGAGGCGCGCGCTCAAACCCTTCCAGGCGACGTAACCGAAGACCTCGGTCGTATTGAGCAGCGGATTCTGCGGCGCGTACGTCCCGGGGAACTGCATGCGCAACACACCGAACTTGGCCTGGCCATCGGCGAACAGCAAGCGGTAGCCGGCGACGCCGTCGATCTCGACGTGCACGCTGTCGCCGGGATAAAGCTTGTCGATCCAGGCCATGCGCACGGCGCCGAGATTGAGGTAGGGACCGGCGCCGGCGTTGACGTCGATCTCGGCCTGCATCGAGGCTTCGCCGACGCTCTGCGACAGGCCGCGGCTGACGTAGTTGTTCATCAGCTGCACATAGCCGTAGACCAGCGGCGATGCGTCAGCTTCCGCGTGCGCGGGCGCGCTCGCGAGCAGGCAAGTCAGCGAGCCGCTGAACAGGATCAGGGTAAAAACGAGGCGCATCTGGTTCTCCAAGTGTCAGGTGTGGCGCGATGCTCGCCGGGCCGGGCTGAGCGCGCTATCAGATTCTTGCGCTGATTTTTGCGGGCGCCTGGCGGCGCCAACAGGGCCACTCGCGAACAGGTTTGGGGAGCCACGAATCCGCGTCCTGGGTCGCGTTATCGCGCCACACATGCGCCGGCATCCGCGCGCGGTGCTAAGATCGGGCGACCGGGAAACTCTGAACAAGTTCAGAGTTTCCGCGAGGCAGGACGCCTCGCTCGCGAATCGAGCACGAACGTGCTTGATTCGGCGTAGCCGAGTACGGACATGTGCCGGACTCGGCGCGTCAGAATAAAGTCCACGATGGACTTTTTCTGACCATACACAGAACTGTTCAGGAGATCGTCATGGCTGACTTCGATTTCAGTTCCTACCTGAAACTGATGGTGCACAAACGCGCCTCCGACTTGTTCATTACCGCCGGGGCCGCGCCGTCGATCAAGGTGCACGGCAAGATCATGCCGGTGACGCAAGCCGTGCTGACACCGCAGCAGTCGCGCGACATGGTGCTCAACGTGATGACGCCGTCGCAGCGAGAGGAGTTCGAGAAAACGCACGAGTGCCAGTTCGCGATTTCGCAGACCGGCGTCGGCCGCTTCCGCGTGTCGTGCTTCTATCAGCGCAACAACGTCGGCATGGTGTTGCGCCGCATCGAGTCGAAGATTCCGACGGTCGAGGAACTCAACCTGCCGCCGATCATCAAGACGCTGGCGATGACCAAGCGCGGCATCATCATCTTCGTCGGCGCGACCGGTACCGGCAAATCGACCTCGCTCGCGTCGATGGTTGGCTACCGCAATCAGAACTCCACGGGCCATATCATCACGATCGAGGACCCGATCGAATTCGTGCATCAGCACGCCGGCTGCATCGTCACGCAGCGAGAGGTCGGCATCGATACCGATTCGTGGGAGAACGCGCTGAAGAACACGTTGCGTCAGGCGCCCGACGTGATTCTGATCGGCGAGGTGCGTACGCGCGAGACGATGGAGCACGCGGTCAACTTCTCCGAAACCGGTCACTTGTGCCTGTGCACGCTGCACGCGAACAACGCCAATCAGGCGATGGATCGCATCCTGCACTTCTTCCCCGAAGACCGGCATCCGCAGCTGTTCATGGACCTGTCGCTGAACCTCAAGGGCGTGGTTGCGCAGCAGCTGATCCCGACGCCCGACGGCAAGTCGCGCCGCGTTGCGGTCGAGGTCATGCTGGGTACGCCGCTGGTGCAGGACTACATCCGCAAGGGCGAGGTCCACAAGCTCAAGGACGTGATGAAGGAGTCGACCAACCTCGGCATGAAGACTTTCGACCAGAGCCTGTTCGAACTTTATCAGGCCGGCGAGATCAGCTACGAGGATGCGTTGCGCTACGCCGACTCGTCCAACGAGGTGCGCCTGAAGATCAAGCTCGCGCAGGGCGGCGACGCGCATACGCTGTCGCAGGGCATGGATGGCGTGGAACTCGTCGAATCGTGAGCGAGCAGGTTGCAGTCGAGTGCGTTGCATAGGACTCGCTGCAGCGCCTGGTTGCGGTTAATGGATCATTGATGAATCCTCTCGATCGCGTGCGCGATACTTGGAGCGCGCTCGGTGAAGACGATCCGCTATGGGCGATCCTCTCCTACGCGCACACGCGCGGCGGTCGTTGGGATGTGGCGGAGTTTTTCGCAACCGGCGAAAGCGAGATAGCGGCGCTCGAAGCGGAGTGCGCCGTGCTCGGTCTGCCGCGGCAGCGTCGCGTTGCGCTCGATTTCGGTTGTGGCGTCGGCCGCCTCAGCCGCGCACTGGCGTCGCGCTATGCCGAAGCGATCGGCGTCGACATCGCCGCAAGCATGATCGAGCGCGCGCGCGCGATGAATGCCGATTATGCCAATCTGCGCTTTGTCGAGAACGTACACGCCGACCTGCGCTTCCTGCTCGACGCGAGCGTCGATTTGATCTATTCGGTGATCGTGCTGCAGCACATGCCGGCAGAGTTGCAAGGCGTCTACATCGCCGAATTCATGCGCGTGCTGGCGCCCGCTGGCCTCGCGGTATTCCAGATCGCCTGCGGGCATACGCGCGACTGGCGCGGCGCGCTACATCATTGGCTGCCGAACGCCCTGCTCAATCGCCTGCGGCGCTGGCGTTATGCGAGCCGCGCCGCATTCGAGATGCACGTCATCGACGAGAGCGCGGTGCGCCGGGTCATCGAACGCGCGGGCGGCCGCATCGTTCGGGTCGACGACGACCGCTGTGCCGGCGCCGGTTTCGTCGGGCGCCGGTTTTTCGTAACGCGCTGAGCTGCGCGGCCGCCGCTACGGCGCGGTCCCGGTCTCCACCACCTCGTGCAAGGCGATGCCCTGCGCATTGGTTTCGATGCGGATGTCGATCGAGCGTAGAAACTTTTCGTAGACCGCAAACAGCTGTTGCTGCTGTTCCGCCTGATCGCGCTTGGCTGCGGGCAGGCTCGCCTTGAGGAGTTCGGCGTAGTGCGACATTGCGCCGTAGATCGCGCCGCTGAAGTGCATATGCATCACGGTCGGCGTCGCCGCCGCGGGCGCGACGAGAAAATCGTGCAGGCCGGCGTCCTCGCCCTTGCCCGCGGCGATCGCGATCGCCTTGTCGTTGACCGCGATGGCGAGCGGCGGCACCGCGGCCGGCGCGACGCCGGCGGGCACCGCGACCGGGTTGCCATCGGTGGTGATCTTGACGTCCTTGAGCGCCGGCACGGCGAGTTGCGCCATGCCGATGGCGGCGAGCGGATTGCTCGATCCGATCAGGAGCTTGCCGCCGACGTCAGGCACGCCACCCGCGCCGCGTGCGTTGAATTTCGATAGCGTGATACGCGCGCCGGTCAGATCACTGAACGGCGGCGGGATGGTGCGGTCGAGCTTGGTCCTCGAATCGGCAAACGACTTGTTCAGGCTCGCGAGCGAGGCGCAGGCATAGGGTTTGGCGGCGACGGCTTCGGCCTGCTTGATCCAGAAATCCTTGAGCTTGAGCAGGGGCAGCGCGATGCTGAAATCGACCAGCGCATCGCTGCTGGCATCGCCGCCGGGGGCGGGCGTCAGCGCGTCGCCGAGCGACTTGGCCAGGGCCGGCGCGAGTTCGAGCTGCATGCCCACGGTCGCCTTGTGCGGCTCGATCTTTTCCGCGCCGAACACGACACGCGGAAAATTCTGCGCGATGCCGAGGATTTCGCTCTTGCACACCGCATCGGTGATCGCGCCCTCGCTGGGCAGATGCATCGACTTGGCGATTTCCAGGTCGCTGCCGGTCGGCGCGCTCGACAGGCGCTGCACCAGTGCGACTGCGTCGAAATAACCTTCGCCGTAGGGTGCATAGCCGTACTGCTTGGCAATCGCCTGCAGCTTGCCCGAGTCGGCGAGGCTTTGCGCCGGACGGCTCAGGCCGAGCAGGGCCTGCTTGACTGCGTCGCTCGCATCAGGCGCCCACACGCTGGCCACGAGATGCGTATTCTCGATTGCGAGGATGAAGGCGATGTGCTCGTTGCCGAGCTGCCAATACTCCTGCGCGCCGGTCTTGCCGGTCGGCATTTTTTCACCGACCTTGCTTTCGACGCGCGCGATCATCGCCTTGAATGCAGCCGGGTCGCCCAGCTCCACGCGTGCGACCGGAACCAGGCCGACGCCGTAGAACGCGAAGCGCGCGTCCGGTTTGATGCCGATCTCGCGCAGCTTCTCGTGCGAGTCGCGCGTGCGCAATTCGTCGAGCAGCGCGTGTGCGATTTTCTTCGGCCGTTCCGGCAACGCCTCGGCGTCGTTGAGCAGCGCGTCGTAACGAGCGAACACTGCCGGCCACAGCACCTGCATGGTCTGCGACTGCGCGGCCAGCACCGGCGCCGGAGTCGGTTCGAGATTGGCGAAGGCGTACGGCGTGTCTGCCGGCGCGAACGCGAGTGGCAGGTCGTTGTTCGGCGCTGCCTGCTTGCCGCAGGCCGCGAGCAGGATCGCCGCGGCGATCAGGGTGCGTTTGAGGGTAATGATCATTGCAATCCCCGTGAAGTGAAGGTCAAGAGCCGAGCAATTCGGCGAGCACCGCCATGCGTACAAATACACCGTTGCCGACCTGCTCAAGGATCAGCGATTGCGGCCCGTCGGCGACTTCGCTCGCGATTTCGACATTGCGGTTGATCGGGCCCGGATGCATCACGAGGCAGTCCGCGCGCGCGCGCGTGAGGCGTGCAGGCGTGAGCCCGTATTGCGCGAAATAATCGGCCTCGGACGGGATCGCGGCCAGATCCATGCGCTCCTTCTGCAGGCGCAGCATGATAGCCACGTCGCAACCGTCGATGGCCTCGTCGAAATTGTGGAAAAGTCCGCATTGTGGAAATTCCTCGGCGGCGCTATCGGGCAACAGGCTCGCCGGCGCGCACAGGCGCAACTCGCGCACGCCGAGCGCGGCAAGCGCGTGCACGTCCGAGCGCGCGACGCGCGAGTGGCGAATGTCGCCGCAGATCACGACGCGTACGTCGTGCAGGTCGGGACGGTGCCGTCGCAGCGTGAGCGCATCGAGCAGGCCCTGGGTCGGATGCGCGTGATTGCCGTCGCCGGCATTGAGCACCGCGGCGCGCGTGCGCAGGTTCCGCGCGATCAGCGCGGGCGTGCCCGATTCGGCATGACGCACGACGAAGGCGTCGCAGTGCATCGCCTCGAGCGTATGGATCGTGTCGAGCAGCGATTCGCCCTTTACCGTCGACGAGCGCGCGATATCGAAATTGATCACCTGCGCGCCGAGACGCTTGGCCGCGAGATCGAACGAGGTGCGCGTGCGCGTCGACGGCTCGAAGAACAGGTTGATCACCGTGCGCCCCGTGAGCAGATCGAGCGGGCGCGTGCCGTCGTGCGATTCGCGGCGCAGCTCCTCGGCGCGATCGAGCAGGGCATGCAGGCGCGCGCGCTCGAAGTCTGCGAGCGTGATCAGATGGCGCAGGCGGCCACTGGCATCAAATTGCAGGTCATCCATGAGCAGAACCTCCCTCGCGCAACCATTGTTCGACGATCACCTCCGCGGCGACCGCATCGAGCGCGGCGGCATGCTTGCGTTTCGCCGCACCGCTCGCGCGCCGCGCGGCAAAACGCTGCGCCGCTTCGCGCGAACTCAGGCGCTCGTCGACCATCACGACCGGCAGCTTGCTGCGCGCATGCAGGTCCGCGGCGAACGCGCGTGCTCCCTGGCTGTTGGCCTGTTCGCCGGAGTCCATCGTGAGCGGCAGTCCGACCAGCAAGGCGTCGGGACGCCATTCGCGCAGCAGGGCTTCGATGCGCGGCCAATCCGGGCCATTGGCGCCGTTGCCGATCACCTCGAGAGCGCGCGCACTGGCGCTGATGCGATTGCCGAGCGCCGCGCCGATGCGCCGCGCGCCGTAGTCGAAACCGAGCACTGTGGTCGGCGCGGGATGGGTGGAGTGGTTCATTGGTGGATTGGTGCAGAAGAACGAATCGCGCGAGGTCGCCGCGGCGCTGCCGTCAGACATGGCCCGCGTAGCCGGCGAGATTGGACAGGCTCGCCCCAATCAGCGCCGCGGCCGCGTCCCAGCGCTGTTCCAGCGGCGTCTCGAACAGGATCGCCGCATTCGCCGGCGCGGTAAGCCAGCTGTTTTCTTTCAGTTCGGTTTCGATCTGGCCGGCGCCCCAGCCGGCGTAGCCGAGCGCGACCAGCGCGTTTTCCGGGCCGCGGCCTTCGGCGATCGCAACGAGTACATCGCGCGACGTGGTCACGCACAACGTCTCCGACACCTTGTACGAGGATTCCCAGCTGCCGCGCGGCGTGTGCAGCACGAAGCCGCGCTCGGTCTGCACCGGGCCGCCGATCAGCACTGGCGCGTCCTCTACCGTCGCCAGTTCCGACTTGAGCCCCATCTGCGCGAGCACATCGCCCAGTCTGTATTCGGACAGGCGGTTGACGACGATGCCCATCGCGCCTTCGGCGTTGTGCTGACAGATGAAGGCGACGCCGCGCACGAAGCTCGGGTCGCGCATGCTCGGCATGGCAATGAGGAACTGGTCGGCGAGACTCGCGATTTCGACCATGCGCGAGGCGCGGGTGCCTTGTCCGGATGCCGGGCTCATGGCGCGAATTGTACAGGAGCCGGAGGCGGGTTTCGGTGGCGCGCATGCGACGCCATTTCAGCGCGTCTTGAGCGTTTCGCCCGGCTGGAATTCCCAGGTGCGCGTGATGTAGAACTCGTCGAATTCCGAAT
>CAZDWH010000098.1:0-11297 GCA_964509025.1 uncultured Rhodanobacteraceae bacterium | reverse complement strand
AGCAGGTGGCACGGCAGCGTCGGCAGCGGATGTGTCCCTGCTCAAGACGCTGACCACGGCGGGTCCGTATAACGCCGGCCAGTCGATCACTTATTCAATCGTGGTGGCGAACGCAGGTCCGTCGACGGCGACCAATGTCACGGTAGCCGACACGCCGACCAACGTCACGATAACGAATGTCAGCGGCAGCGGTTGCTCTGCGATGCCATGCACGATCGGCAGCCTGGCCTCGGGCGCAAACACGACGATCAGCGTCACCGGCACGATCAATTCCGCAGGTGCGTTCAGTAATTCCGCCGCCGTCGCCGCGACCGAGTTCGATCCGAATCCTGCGAACAACACCTCGACTGCGGGTGCAACGACCGGGCCTACAGCGGATGTGTCCGTGGTCAAGACGCTGACTACGGCGGGTCCGTATTCCGTCGGCCAGTCGATCAGCTACACCATCGCGGTGGCGAACGCCGGTGCATCGACGGCCACCAATATCGTGGTGACCGACACGCCGACCAACATGACGATAACGAATGTCAGCGGCAGCGGCTGCGCCGCGATGCCGTGCACGATCGCGAGCCTCGCCTCGGGGGCGAACACGACGATCAACGTCACGGGCACGATCAATGCCGTGGGTGCATTTAGTAATTCCGCCACCGCCACGGCGACCGAGTTCGATCCGAATACTGCGAACAACACGTCGACCATGGGCGGCACCGCATCGGCCTCGGCAGACGTGTCGCTGGTCAAGACGCTGACCACTGCGGGTCCGTATACGCCCGGCCAGTCGCTTAGCTATACGATCGTGGTGGCAAACGCAGGTCCGTCGACGGCTACCAATATCGTCGTGACCGACACACCCACCAATCTCACCATCACGAACGTCAGCGGCAGCGGCTGCGCCGCGATGCCGTGCACGATCGCGAGCCTCGCCTCGGGGGCGAACACGACGATCAACGTCACCGCGACGATCAAGGCTGCGGGTGCGTTCGATAATAGCGCCACGGCGACCGCGGCTGAATTCGATCCGAATACGGCGAACAACACCGACAACACGGGCAATGGCGGTACGACTGGGGCCTCGGCGGACGTGTCGCTGGTCAAGACGCTGACAACCGCGGGTCCGTATACGGTCGGCCAGTCGCTCAACTACACGATCGTAGTGGCGAATGCCGGTCCGTCGACGGCGACGAATATCGTCGTGACCGAGACGCCGACGAACATGACGATCACGAATGTCAGCGGAGCCGGTTGCTCTGCGGTGCCGTGCACGATCGCGAGCCTCGCCTCGGGCGCGAACACGACGATCAATGTCACGGCGAAGATCACCGCGGCAGGAGCGTTCGACAATAGCGCTACGGCGACCGCGGTCGAGTTCGATCCGAATACCGCGAACAACGCCGACAACACCGGCAATGGCGGTACGGCCTCGGCGTCCGCGGACGTGTCGCTGGCGAAGACACTGACCACCGCGGGCCCGTATTCGGTCGGCCAGTCGCTCAACTACACGATCGTGGTGGCAAATGCCGGTCCGTCGACGGCGACGAATATCCTGGTGACCGAGACGCCGACGAACATGACGCTTACGAATGTCAGCGGCAGCGGCTGTGCTGCGATGCCGTGCACGATTGCGAGCCTGGCCTCGGGAGCGAGCACGACGATCAACGTTACGGCGACGATCGCCGCGGCGGGCGCGTTCGACAATAGCGCGACCGCGACGGCAGTCGAGGCTGATCCGAACCCCGCGAACAATACCGACAGCACCGGCAACGGCGGCGTTGCGAGCGTGCTCAACTCGACCGTGCCTGCACCTGTCGACGCGCGTTGGGCCCTGTGGCTACTGGTCCTGGGATTGCTGGCGGGCGCCAAAGCCGCCGAGCGGCGCCGTCGGCAGCTTTGATCGCTGCGTTGGGGGGCAACGCTCAGGCGAGCGTTGCTCCCACGCGTACCTTGTCACCCGCACCGAACTTGAACTGCGCCGCGTGCGCTGGCGGCAGCAGCAGGATCACCGTCGAGCCCATATTGAAACGCGCCATCTCGGCATCGCGTTCTAGACGGATTTTCTTGCCGCGCCAGTCCTTGCGCACGATCGCGCGCGCATAAGGCGGGATCTCTAGGCCGCTCCATACGGTTTCGACGCTCGACACGAGCATCGCGCCGACCATCACGACGCAGAACGGCTGCGGATCGTTGAGGTCGTCGCTTGCATCGAAGTGGCAGACCAGGCGCTCGTTGCGCGCGAACAGGCGCGGCACCGATTCGACCGTCCATGGCGCGACGCTGAAAAGGCGACCAGGCACATGCACCGTTTCGCGCAGCGTGCCGCCGAGCGGCATATGCACGCGATGATAGTCGCGCGGCGAGAGATAGATCGTCGCGAACGCGCCGTTCGCATACGGTGCAGCGGCTTCCTCATCGCCAAGCAGTTCCGCTGCAGTGAAGTCGAAGCCCTTGGCCTGGAAGATGCGCCCATCGACGATGGCACCGCACTGGCTGATCGCGCCGTCGGCGGGGCAGGCGATCGCGCGCGGGTCCGCGGGCGTGGGGCGCGCGCCGGGCTTGAGCGCGCGCGTGAAGAAGGCGTTGAAGCTCGGATAGCTGCGCGGGTCGGGCTGCGCCGCCTCGCTCATGTCTACATTGTAGTTTTTTATAATTGTGGAAATGAGGTAGTCTTTCCACGGCGCCCACGTCCAGCGCGTCGCCCAATAGACGACGCGCGACAGCGCGCGGTGCGGCAGGCTATATTGCAGCAAAAGGCGCATCAGTCGCCCTTCGCCAACGTGGCGATATCGTCGCTGATCGCCTTCGGCGCGAACGGCGGACGCAGGATGCCGGCGAGGCGGCCTTGCGGATCGATGATCACGGCCGAACCGGAATGGTCGACCTCGATGCTGCCATCGGCCTTCTTCGTGCGCGTGTAGATCAGGCCAAGTGCGCGCGTGATTTTCGTCAGTTCCTCATCACTGCCGCTCGCAGCGAAGAAGTCGGGCGAATAGAAACCGACGTATTTCGTCAGCACTTCGTGCGTATCGCGCTCGGGGTCGACCGAGACGAAGCCGATGCGCACTTTGTTCTTGATCCCGCGCTGGCCGAGATCGCCCCACACCGCTTTGAGCGCGGCAAGCGTGGTCGGGCACACGTCGGGGCAGCTGGCGTAACCGAAGTATACAATGCTCCATTTTCCACGCCAGTCGGCGAGCGTCAGCGGCTGGCCGTTGGCCTGTTCGAGGTGAAAGTCGGGCAACGCGCGTGGCGCCGGATAGAGCAGGGCGGTCGCGAGCTGAGGCTGCGCCGGCGTGTTGAAGTAACGGTTGCCGGCCCACAGTCCCATTGCTGCGGCGAGCGCGGCGATCAGGATCAGGGCCGTGAGATTGAGGCGCGAAGCGGGTTTCGGATCATTCATCGCCGCATTATAACGTTGTGGTTTCGCCTATACTGCGGCAATGACAAAGGAACTCTCCACCATCATCGATTTCATCCGCTACGGCGCGAGCCGCTTCGGCGGCGCCGGCCTGACTTTCGGCCACAGTTACGACAACGCGCTCGACGAGGCGACGCATCTGGTGCTGCACGCGCTGCATCTGCCGCACGACCTGTCGCCGGCCTATGGCCAGAGCAAGCTCACCGCCAAGGAAAAGAAGACCGTGCTCGGTCTGATCGAGCGCCGTGTGAAGGAGCACAAGCCGGTTGCGTACCTGACTGGCGAAGCGTGGTTTGCGGGACTCAAGTTCAAGTCCGACGAGCGCGCCTTGGTGCCGCGTTCGCCGATCGCCGAGATGATCTTGAACGGCTTTTCGCCTTGGCTCGACGCCGTGCCCGTGCGGCGCGCGCTCGACCTGTGCACGGGCTCGGGCTGCATCGGCATCGCGATGGCCTCGCACAATCCCGACTGGCAGGTCGATCTCGTCGACATCAGCGACAAGGCGCTGTCGCTGGCGCGCGAGAACATCGTTTTTCAGAACGTCGAAGGCCGCGTGCGCGCGATCAAGTCCGATCTGTTCGCCAAGCTCGGCGACACGGTCTACGACCTGATCGTGACCAATCCGCCCTATGTCACGACGAAGGAATACGCCGCATTGCCGCCCGAATACAGCCACGAACCCGCGCTAGGTTTGAAGGCTGGCGCGGACGGGCTCGACTTCGCGCTGCGCATCCTCGACGAGGCGCCGAAGCACTTGAGCAAAGATGGCTGGCTGATCTGCGAAGTCGGCGAGAGCGAGCAGGCGCTGATCAAGTTGCTGCCGCAACTGCCGCTCAACTGGATCGAGTTCGAAGTCGGGCAGATGGGCGTGTTCGCGATCGCGCGCGAGGATATCGTGAAGCATGCGAAGGTGATCAAGGCGGCGTTGAGAAAGCGGTAGGAGAAGAACGTGGTGCGAACGACGATTGCGTTTCTGGCTTCGATGCTATGTGCGCCAGTCTTTGCGGCATCCGTGGCCCATATCCTTTCGCCTCGAACAGGGACAATCTTGCTTAGCCAATGTTCTCGGCAAACGCCGCGACCAGTGGACAGTTTCTGGACGCCAACCGAGAAACAAATAGCCGATCTGGAACAGGGGCTAGGGCCTTATCTGGACACAAATTCTCCGCATCCCATCGAGTCTCCTCTCACAAGCTTCGGCAGGCAGTACGTTGGTTTTGTCCAAAAAGGCAAGCGTTACATCTACGGCAATTTTTATCCAACTGTGGGGCATGGGAAAGATGCTGCTGAAAAGCCAGTGATGGTTTGCGACGGGGGGAGCCTGTATTGGGGCATCGTCTACGATGTCGATTCGAAAACGTTTCGAGATTTGAGTTTCAACGGTGAGGCGTGAATTTTGATTGGGCGTGAAAGTGCTTCTCCTTTTTTAGGTGTCAGGCGTGTCTAGCAACTCCTTCGGAAAAATCTTCACCGTCACGACCTTCGGCGAAAGCCACGGGCCGGCGATCGGCTGCGTCGTCGATGGCTGCCCGCCGGGGATGGAGCTTGCGCCGGAGGAGTTCCGCCGCGACCTCGATCGCCGCGCGACGGGCAAGTCGCGCCACACCTCGCAGCGCCACGAGGCCGACGAGGTCGAGATTCTTTCCGGCGTGTACGAGGGCAAGACGACCGGCACGCCGATTGCGCTGCTGATTCGCAACACCGATGCGCGCTCGAAGGACTACGCCGAGGTCGCGCAGACCTTCCGCCCGGGTCACGCGGATTACACCTACTGGCAGAAGTACGGCATCCGCGATCCGCGCGGCGGCGGGCGCTCGTCCGCGCGCGAGACGACGATGCGCGTTGCTGCGGGCGTGATTGCGAAAAAGTGGCTTTCTATACATTTTCGCGTCAGCGTGCGCGGCTGGCTCGCGCAGATCGGCGACGTCGTGCCGCGCGCGTTCGATTTGAATGCGGTCGAGGACAATGTGTTTTTCTGGCCGGATGCCGAGCAGGTGTCGGAACTCGAGAAATACATGGACGCGCTGCGCAAGTCCGGCGATTCGGTCGGCGCGCGCGTCAATGTCGTCGCGGACAATGTGCCACCCGGCTGGGGCGAGCCGATCTACGGCAAGCTCGACGGCGATCTCGCCGCGGCGCTCATGTCGATCAATGCGGTCAAGGGCGTCGAGATCGGCGCGGGCTTCGCCGCCGTCGCGCAGCGCGGCAGCGAGCATCGCGACGAGATCACGCCGCATGGTTTTCTATCCAATCATGCGGGCGGCATCCTCGGCGGCATCTCGACCGGACAGCCGGTGATCGCGTCGATGGCACTCAAGCCCACCTCGAGCATCCTGATCCCAGGCCGTAGCGTGAACCTCGCCGGCGAACCGGTCGAGATGCGCACCAAGGGCCGCCACGATCCCTGCGTCGGCATCCGCGCCACGCCGATCGCGGAAGCGATGATGGCGCTTGTGCTGATGGATCACGCGCTGCGCCATCGCGCGCAGTGTGGTGATGTTGGGCCGGTTACGCCGCTGATTCCGGGCTCGATCGAGCGCTGATGCATCGATGAGTGCGGACATAGTACGTCCCCGCGTCTGGGTCTCACGCCCGCTGTTCGACGATATCCTCGCGCGTCTGCGCGAGCATTTCGATGTCGCAGTCGAAAACGCAGACCGCGACTGGACGCGCGAGCAGATGGCGCAGAAGCTGTGCGACAAGTCCGGCGCGATTCTCGGCGTCGCCGACCCGGTCGATGCGAGCGTGCTCGCGCACGCGCCGCTGCTGCGCGCGGTCGCGAATCGCGGCGTCGGCTACAACAATCTCGATATCGCCGCGCTGACACAGGCCGGGATCATTGCCACCAACACGGCGGGCGTACTCGACGAAACCGTTGCGGATTTCGCCTGGGCGCTGATGCTCGCGACCGCGCGGCGCGTGACCGAGGCTGAGCGCTATCTGCGTGATGGCAAGTGGCAGGGCATGTCGTTCCACATCCTGCTCGGTGGCGATGTGCATGGGCGCACGCTCGGCATTTTCGGCATGGGCCGCATCGGGCGGAAGATCGCGCAACGCGCGAGCGGGTTCCGCATGCCGGTGATCTATCACAATCGCTCGCGTCTCGCGCCCGAACTCGAGCAGGAATGCAATGCGCGTTATGTCGATCGCGACATGCTGCTGCGCGAAGCGGATTTCGTCGTGCTCGCGGTGCCGATGAGCACGGAGACGCAGCACCTGATCGGCGGACCCGAACTCGCATTGATGAAGCACGACGCATTCCTGATCAATATCGCGCGCGGTGGCGTGGTCGACGATATGGCGCTGATCGCGGCGCTGCGCGACAGGCGCATCGCTGGCGCGGGGCTCGATGTATTCGAGCGCGAGCCGGCGGTGCCGGCGGAAATGCTCGCACTCGACAATGTCGTGCTGACGCCGCATATCGCAAGCGCGAGCCTGGCGACGCGGCGCAGGATGGCGAGCCTCGCGGTGGACAATCTGATTGCGGCGCTGGGCTACGGGCCGGATGCGGGGCGGCCGCCGAACCGAATTGAGGCAGGGTCGGTCAGGTAGAGTTTTGGCCGTCCATACGGCTATTTGGTAAGTGCAAGTTCGCATGTTATGCTGCGGAGCAGCAAAAACGATATCCACCCCGAGCTGACGAAATGAGCAAGAAAGAGAAGTACAAGGTTGCAATGGTCGGTGCCACCGGCGCCGTGGGCGAGACGCTGCTCTCGATCCTGGCCGAACGCAAATTCCCGATTTCCGAACTCGTGCCGCTCGCGAGCGAGCGCAGCGCGGGCGGAAAAGTCGAATTCGGCGGCAAACAGATCACGGTGAAAAATCTTGCGGACTACGATTTCGCGGGCGTCGATATCGCGTTCTTTTCCGCTGGCGGCAGCGTGTCGAAACCGCATGCGCCGCGTGCGGCCGCAGCCGGCGCGGTGGTGATCGACAACACCTCGGAATTCCGCTATCAGGACGATATCCCGCTCGTCGTGAGCGAGGTCAATCCGCACGCGATAGCACGCTATACCGCGCGAGGTATCATCGCCAATCCGAACTGCTCGACCATGCAGATGCTCGTCGCGCTCGCTCCGATCCATCGCAAGTGGGGCATCACGCGCATCAATGTCGCGACCTATCAATCCGTCTCGGGCGCGGGACGTTCCGGCGCCGAGGAACTTGGCCGCCAGACCGCGGCGCTGCTCAATTTCCAGGAATATCCGGCGTCGAAATTCACCAGGCAGATCGCGTTCAACGTGATCCCGCACATCGACGAGTTCCAGGCCAATGGCTACACCAAGGAAGAAATGAAGATGGTCTGGGAGACGCAGAAAATTCTCGAAGATAAAAGTATACAAGTGAACCCGACCGCGGTGCGTGTGCCGGTGTTCTACGGCCATTCCGAGGCGGTGCACCTGGAATTGCGTGAGAAGGCAAGCGCGCAAGACGTGCGCGCGCTGCTGGAAAAGTCTCCGGGCGTGAAAGTGATCGACGAGCGCAAGGCCGGCGGTTATCCGACGCCGGTCAGCGATGCCGCGGGCAAGGACGACACCTTCGTTGGGCGCATCCGCGAGGACGTGTCGCACCCACAGGGCATCGACATGTGGATCGTTTCGGACAATATCCGCAAGGGCGCCGCCCTCAATGCAGTGCAGATCGGCGAGTTGCTGATTCGCGATTATCTCTGATGGACCATCTGTGACGGAAAACTCGGTTTTGCGGGGGCTGGCGCATTGAACTACGCGCTAGCTCTTGCGGAAACCGTAATCCCGTTTCATAGTTACAGTCCTATAGTGAGGCGAATTCTAGGTTTGGATGGCCCAGGGGAGGGCCACGCGCCGCACTTCTCATTCGCAAATTGGGGCGAACTCCATGAAAGGATTGGTGAAATCTTCCTTGGCCACGGCTCTGGCGCTGGCGACCAGCCAGGCCTTCGCGCTCGGTCTGGGGCCGATCCAGGTCAAGTCGGGCTTGAATCAGCCGCTAGTCGCCGAGATTCCGGTGCTGGCCGATTCGGCGGTCGAGATGAATGAACTGCGCGTGGACCTGGCTACCGCCGAGGACTTCGCGCGCGTCGGACTCAATCGCGGACGCGTCGGGGTGCCGATCGAATTTTCCGTCGGCACCAGCGGCAAGCAGACCGTGATCAAGCTGACGACCAAGGAGATCGTGCGCGAGCCGTTCCTTGATTTCCTGATCCAGGTGAACTGGCCCAAGGGCAAGCTGCTGCGCGAATACACCGTGCTGCTCGATCCACCAGTCGCTCCGGCAGTGGTGAAGTCGGTGAAGCCCGCGGCCGCGATGCCGGCGGCACCGGTTGCAGAAACGCGCCCAGCCCCGCCGCCGCCGGCACCCAAGCCGGCGCCGCCCGTAAAAGAAGTCCCACCACCCGCCGCGCCGCCCGCGGCGAAGGAAACCGCACCGCCACCCGCCCCGAAAGCTGCACCTGCGCCGCGCGCGGTCGCGCCGTCGGCCGCCGCTGGCGAATACGGTCCGGTCAAGAAGGGCGAGAACCTGTCCTCGATCGCTGGTGGCCTGGATGCCGGCGCCGACCTCAATCAAGTCATGCTGGCCCTGCTCAAGGCCAATCCGAAGGCGTTCTACGGCGACAACGTCAATATGCTGAAGTCGGGTGCGGTGTTGCGCATTCCTTCGGCCGAAGAAATTGCCGCCGCCGGATCGGTGCGCGCCGCGGCGAGTGCGATCCGCGCGCAGAACGAATCCTGGCGCGACGCGGCCAAGCCGACCCAGGTCAACCAGGCCGGCGGCCTGCCGCCGCTCGAGGCGCCTGCGCCGGCCGCAAAGGCTACGCCGTCGGGCAAGTCGGAGCATCTCGCCCTGGTGCCGCCCAAGGCCGGTAACGGCGGGGAAGGATCGGAGCGTCCCGGCGCCGGCAGCGGCAACGCCAAAGAAGCGGCCGAGGCGCGCGCGGAACTGGCGCGCACCAAGGAAACGCTCGCCACCAAGGAACAGGAAGCGACCGAGCTCAAGTCGCGCGTCAAGCAGCTCGAGGACATCAACGACAAGGGCCGGCATCTGATTTCGCTCAAGGATTCGGAAATCGCCGACCTGCAGAACAAGCTTAAGGAGCTGCAAGCCAAGGCGAATGCCAAGCCCGGCGCCGCGGCCAAACCGGAGCTCGCGCCGGTAGCGAAGATTCCCGATATCGTGCCGGTTCCCGCAACGACCAAGACGGAAACGCCGGCCAAGTCCGAAGCCACGAAGCCGGTCGAAGCGCCGCCCGTGGTCGACAAGGTTGCCGAGACACCGAAGCCGGGCGAACCGGCGAAGGTCGAAGCGGCTGCGACTCCCACGCCGGCACCCGCGGCCACCCCCGCGCCTGCCGAATCCACCGCCGCTGCGAGCACGCCAGCGCCACCGAGTGGCGCGGTCGTGACGCCGCTAGCCGACAACGCGCCGACGCAGACCGCGACGCCGCCGCAGGCTGCCGACGCAGCCAAACCGGCTGCGCCGAAACCGGTGGTGGTGCCGCCCGCCGCGCCCGAGCAGCCCTGGTATACCAATCTGTTCAACGACAATCCGTATGCGCTGTATGGCGCGGGCGGCGTGCTGCTGCTGATCGGCCTGTGGGCACTGTCGAAGGTGTTCGGCAAGAAGAAAGGCTCCGGCTCGGTGCGTCCGCAGTTTGGCAGCGGGCCGAAGTTCGAAGCCGCGCATGAGACGCCGGTGGAGGCGTCGGACGAACAGCACGAGCAGGAGTTGCACGATCGCGTCGCGCGCGATCCGCGCGACATCAACGCGTCGTTGGAATTGCTGCGCCACTATTACGGGCAGGGCGACGCACAGGGTTTCGAATCGCTCGCGGAAAACCTGCACGAGCATGTGCATGAAGATTCGGCCGAATGGGAAGAAGTGCGCGCGATGGGCGAGGGCTTGTCGCCGCATCATCCGCTGTTCACCGAAGCCGGCCACGAGCACACCGAGTACGCGCATGCGCCGGTGCATGGCGGGTTCGCCGACGATAGCGTCACCAAGCCGGAGGCCGCGTCGGATGTGACGCAACACTTCGACTTCGAGGATCTGGCCGCGCACACGCAAGCGCCTGCGCCGGTGCGGGTTGCGCAGGAACCGGTGGACTTCGACTTGGGTCATGCGGACGCGCACGGTCACGTGGAAAGGCCGCGCGAGCCTGCGCATGCGGCGCCGGCGCCCGCGCCAGTCTACGAAACCGTTTCGGCACCGCGCGCCTCGGCGCAGGATTTTGCCGCCTCCGAGGACACCATCGGTACGCGTCTGGATCTCGCACGCGCCTATCTCGACATGGGCGATCCGGAAGGTGCGCGCTCGATGCTCGATGAGGTGCTGGCCGAGGGCAACGCGACGCAGAAGGAAGAGGCGCGCAAGCTGCTCGAGGAATTGCGTCTCGCGCGCTGATCGCCGCGTATTCCCTTGTCGTAACAGGCCGGGCTAGTCCCGGCCTGTTGCGTTATGGCAGGTACAATGTCGACTCCACTTTGGGGGTTTCGCATTGCGCATCGCGCTCGGCATCGAATACGACGGCACCGACTTTCTCGGCTGGCAGCGACTAACGCATGGCGCGTCGGTGCAGGTCGCGCTCGAGGCTGCGCTGTCGCGCGTGGCCGATGCGGATATCGAGGTGACTTGTGCGGGGCGCACCGACTCGGGCCTGCCCGTGCCCTCGCAAGTTAGGACATTCGAGACCGCACCGCCACCCAGGCCTCGCAAAAAATGTACGAATACTGGACCGTGGTCGCGGGCGACAGTCTGCTTCAGACTACTTCGTGGTTCCCGTCGCGCGCCGACTGGCTTCGCGGCGCCCGGGGAGGTTTTCTGTTCCTGGGCTGCGTCCTCTCCCTGCTCTACTCGGATCGGCGGCGGATCTGGCTGAGCTCCTCGCTCTGGCCGTAACACTGGGCGC
>CAZDWH010000097.1:0-11645 GCA_964509025.1 uncultured Rhodanobacteraceae bacterium | reverse complement strand
CCGGCGCGACCATCATCAACACCGGCATCGGCTGGCACGAGGCGCGCGTGCCGACGATCGTCACGAGCGTTCCGCGCGGCGCGTTCGCCTGGGTGACGAAGAAGCTCAAAGGCGAAGTCGCGATCCCGCTCATCACCACCAACCGCATCAACATGCCCGAAGTCGCCGAGCGCATCCTCGCCGACGGCGCGGCCGACATGATCTCGATGGCGCGCCCGTTGCTCGCCGATCCTGACTGGGTGAAGAAGGCCGCGGCCAACCGCAGCTCGCGCATCAACACCTGCATCGCCTGCAATCAGGCCTGTCTCGATCACGTGTTCGAGAACAAGCACGCTTCGTGTCTGCTCAATCCGCGCGCCTGCAGCGAAACTGAGCTGAAGATCGCACCAAGTGCGAAACACAAGAAGATCGCCGTAGTGGGTGCGGGCCCGGCCGGTCTCGCCGCTGCGACAACGCTGGCCGAGCGCGGCCACGCTGTGACGCTGATCGACGCCGCGAGCGAAATCGGCGGCCAGTTCAACCTGGCGAAGCAGATTCCGGGCAAAGAAGAGTTCTCCGAGTCGCTGCGCTACTTCGGCCATCGCATCGAGGACACAGGAGTCGAGTTGCGCCTCAACACGCGCGCTTCGGTCGAAACGCTGCGCGGCTACGACAGTGTGATCCTCGCGACCGGTATCACACCACGCGCGCTCAATATCGCCGGAGCGGATCATCCGATGGTGCTGAGCTATATCGACGTGATCCGCGATCGCAAACCGGTCGGCCAGCGCGTCGCGATCATCGGCGCGGGCGGCATCGGTTTCGACGTTGCGGAATTTCTAACGCAGGATGCGCCGTCGCCGAGCACCGATGTCGCGCGCTGGTCGCACGAATGGGGCGTGGACATGTCGTATGCGCATCGCGGCGGCCTCGCCAAGAACGCGCCAGAAGCCTCACCGCGCGAAGTCTGGCTGCTGCAACGCACGCCGGGCACGCCGGGCAAGCGCCTCAACAAGACCACCGGCTGGGTGCATCGCGCCGCGCTGAAGATGAAGAAGGTGCAGATGCTCGGTGGCGTCAGCTACGAGCGCATCGACGATGCCGGCCTGCACGTCACGATCGACGGCAAGGCGCAAGTTATACAAGTGGACAATATCGTCATCTGCGCCGGCCAGGAACCTCGCCGCGAACTTTACGACGGGCTCAAGGGCGCGGGCATCGAGGTGCACCTGATCGGCGGCGCCGACGTCGCAGCCGAACTCCATGCGAAGCGCGCGATTGCGCAGGGGACGCGATTGGCGGCAACTCTATAGGCAACTGTGGTCTCAGCGGTAATTCCGGGCCGGTCCGAGCCCTGGCAGATTTTCCGCAGTGTAGGTTTCCACGAGCGCGCTGAATGGCACACCCGCGGCGTTATGCAATATCGCCTGATGCCGCAGCACTGCATGAGGAAAAGTCAGAGGTTCGCGTACGTAGTAAGTGGATACGCTCGATTCGGCGCGCATCTCCCACCCCGCCGGCAGCGGTGACCACAGCAATTCCGCAGCGATTGTGTGGCGCTGGAATCCCAGCGATTTGACCACCTTGCCGAACGGCTCGTCGGTCGTATCGAGTTGGCGATTCATCTCGGGCGTAAGGCGACTCGGCACGTACCAGTTGTGGGCTTCGGACAGGACGCGCGCGCCGCAGACGAGTTGCACGTGACGATAGCGGATTGGTTCGTCCGCGGTGACGTCGAGTCGCGTGCGCAGATCGTCGGGGACTGGTTTTTCGGCATCGCGCAGGCGCCGTGCAACGATGCGTACCTGCGCGACGGGAATGTCTCCGGCGAGATGATGCTCCGCGCACCAGCGTTCGAGCGTCAGCGTCGCGCTGTCATGGCTGAGCAATTCGGCGTTGAAGGTTTGCAGCAGCGCTAGCAGCTCGACACGTGCAACGTAGTCGTCATGCTGCCGACTCCGCACGGTGCCACATGCGGCGAGCGCGCAGGCGAGCGCGAACACGCTGATTCGTCGCAATGACGATGGCACGGGCCTCTCCTTCGATAAATAGCAATACCCGGCGACGAGTCTAACCGCAATGGCTAAGCTACACTGAGCACGTTCCGTCATCGCGGAGGCCCCCATGCCACCGGTACCGATGTACCACGATGGATCGCGTCGCCTGCAGGATCAATTCGACACGCGGCGTCTCGCCGATCGACTGGTCGAGCGGCTCGCGCACGATGGTTTCAGCGACGAGGATCGTGCCTTCATCGAGTCGCGCCCGCTGTTCTTCCTCGCGACCGCCGATGCGCACGGCCGTCCCGACTGCTCGTACAAGGGCGGAGCGCCCGGTTTCGTACGCGTCATCGCGCCCGATGTCCTCGCGTTTCCGAGCTACGACGGCAACGGCATGTTCAAGAGCCTCGGCAATGTGCTGGTCAATGCGCAAGTCGGACTGCTGTTCATCGATTTCGAGTCGCCCAAGCGCCTGCGCGTGAACGGGCGTGCGAGTGTGAGCGCAGACGATCCGCTGCTCGCGCAATGCGTCGGCGCGCAGCTGATTGTGCGCGTGCAGGCCGAGGCTATCTTTCCGAATTGCCCGCGCTATATCCACAAGATGCGTACCGTCGAGCAATCCGAGTACACGCCCTGCGCCGGGATCGAGCCACCGATTCCGCGGTGGAAGACGTTTCCGGAATTTCGCGAAGTGCTGCCGCGCGGCAATGCGGCGCGCGAAAAAGAGCACGGAGATCATTCGTGAACCGCCTGCACTGCACTAGCAGTCTGCTCCTCGTCGCTGTCGCGCTCGCCGCGTGCGCGACCACGCCGCCGCCGCACCAAGCGGCACCGAGCGTGCAGGTGTTCCATATCGAGCCGGTACGCCCCGTCGCCGAGCTGCTGCCGCTCGCGCTCGCGGCCAAGCCGCCGGTCGAGCAAGGAGACTTCCGCAAGCCCGACTTGGTCGAACTCGCGCTGCTCGATCCGGCGATCAAGCTCGACATCCGCTACGCGACGACGCGCAATTTCCTCGGCACGCCGCTGTACAGCCAGGCGCGCGCCTTCATGCAGCGTCCCGCGGCGGAAGCGGTTGTGCGCGCGTCGCTCGCGCTCGCGAGCGAGGGCTACGGCCTCTTGATCCACGACGCGTACCGGCCGTGGTACGTGACCAAGATTTTCTGGGACGCAACGCCACCCGAACAGCACAAGTTCGTCGCCGATCCCGCAACCGGTTCGCGTCACAACCGCGGCTGCGCCGTCGATCTGACTTTGTACGATCTCAAGACCGGTCGCGCGGTCGATATGCCGAGTCTCTACGACGAGATGAGCGAACGCGCTTATCCGCGTTACAGCGGCGGCAGCGATACGCAGCGTGCGCGCCGCGATCTGTTACGCCGCGCGATGGAAGCCGAAGGCTTCAGCGTCTACGAATACGAGTGGTGGCACTTCGACTATCGCGACTGGAAAGCGTATGCGATCCAGAACGTGCGCTTTGAGCAGCTCTGAAACGCTTTGTTCGTTTCGGCTTTATTCGTTCCGGCTTAGTCCGTGTTCGGCCACTTTGAGACGATCAAAACCGTCGAAAGCCTGCCCTAAAGCGGTCATTGAGCTCGGCTGAATCCGATCGATTGCAAATTCGGGGACAATCGAACATCGAAGACAGTGCTGATTCCGGCGCTCTGTCATAGGTGCTCACCCACGCCAGCTGCTATACCTTGTCGGATCCTCACTTGGCTCGAAATGCCAGTGGTAGGCCCAACGAAAAAATGGATCGTTTGACTGGGTTTTTCCGGGCATCCCGCCAGGAATTTCTTTGATCACTTCGGACGCGGTATGCGGGATTGTTACCCCGTAAGAGTGGCGCAGCCAGGATCTGTATGCCTCGTTGATGACAACACGAGACCCAGCATCATTTTCTGGCGGCTCATCCGGTCTCTCGAAGCAATCATCGATGTATTCGTAACCGATCGCGAGTAGGCGCAAGAAATCCAGAGGCCGAGACGCCAGAATACCCGCTTCGCCTTCCGATCCAACATATACGATGTGTTGCTGCCCATCATCGGCTATCCAGAAGGCTGCGTGGGAGCCATCGCCTCCCGTGCGTGCGAACAGCACAAGACGATTGGCAATGTCGGGCACATGGACACCAGACCATGCGTCACCGGACTTTTGTGCCTGCTCAGCTGTTTCGACTCTGAACAAGATTATTGTTCCTTCGTATGGCTCCTTGCCGGGCCCAAGCATTGCGAGTCGATCTCCTGGAAAGGCCGTACTGGGCATAAAGAACCCTTTGGCTTCAATCCAATCAAAGAGAGCCTCAAATTCCTCGGGCATCGACATGGTTGTCGGAAGCCGCATTCTCATTTCGCTGGCGTAGCTCACGCTATCTTTCCTTCCTCACTGGCTCAATGCTGGCTACACGAACACCGTTCAACACTTTTAGCGGCTCTGAGTAGCCTGCTGACCGGTCCAGGTGTTAAGAGAGTTTACGCGGCTCGGTTCACTGGTTCGATAGTTGCTCAAGCGCGTCAATTGAGGAAATCGGCGTCGCGCTTGCAATCTCGATCGCATCGCAATAAGATATATCTTAACTCGATACATCGTATCGTTGACACGTGCGCCTCTTTCGACACTTCAAGAAACGCCTTTTCATTCGCCTGCACGATCATCACGGCGGCGGTCGTCGCGCACGCGGGCCGAAAATGTTCGACGCCGGGGCGCTGCGCTACATCGTGTTGCAGCTGATCGCCGATCGACCGCGCCACGGCTACGAAATCATCAAGGAAATCGAGGATCGCGTCGGCGGCGACTACGCGCCAAGTCCAGGCGCGATCTACCCATTGCTCGCGCTGCTCGAGGATCTGGGCCACGTCGTCGTCAGCTTGGAAGGCAACAAGAAACTGCATTCGATCACGCCCTTGGGCCGCGCTTTTCTCAAAGAAAATCGCGCCTTCGTCGATGCGATTGCCGCGCGCATGGCAATGTTCAGCGGCAAAGGCCCGCGTGGCGACTTCGCCTATCAGGGCATCCGCAACGCAATGCATGAAATCAAGGCGGTGTTGATGGCGCGCTCGCGCGGCGATGGCTTTACCGACGAGCAGACCCGGCAGATCGAGGCCATCCTGGAACGCACCGCCAAGGACATTCGGAAAATTCTCTAGTGACTACTTCGCAATCTACCGCTTCCTCAATCTCGTCGCCCGGGATGCTCCCGCCAGCCCGCGAACGCGCCTTGCTCTGGCTGCTCGCGCTGATCCAGTTCACCGTGATCATGGATTTCATGGTGATGATGCCGTTGGGACCGCAGATCATGAAGGCGTTCTTGATCGGGCCGGCCGGCTTTGCCGCCGCCGTGTCGACTTATGCCTGGTGCTCGGGGCTGACTGGGCTTTTTGCTGCGACCTACATCGATCGCTTCGATCGACGTCGCCTGTTGATGGTGGTGTTTTCGCTGTTCCTGTTGTCGAATCTCGGCTGTGCACTCGCCAGCAACTTCAATCTGCTGCTGCTCGCGCGCGGGTTCGCCGGCCTCACCGGCGGCGTGCTCGGTCCGATCGTGTTCGCGATAGTCGGCGATGTGACTCCCGAGTCACGCCGCGGCGCCGCGATGGGCCTCGTGATGACCTCGTTCTCGATTGCGTCGATCGCCGGCGTGCCGGCGGGCGTGGCGCTCGGCGCGCATTTCGGCTGGCAGTCGGCTTTCGAATTGCTCGTCGTATTCTGCGTGTTGATCTGGCTGGGCGCGTTGCGCATTGTGCCTTCTCTGACCGCACACTTGGCGAAGTCCGCACCGCCGCTCGCACAAGTGATTCCGAATCTGTTCCGTCTGATCTTCAAGCCGAGGCACCTGCGTGCGTTCGCACTCGTGCTCGCGATGGTCAGTTCGAACATGCTGGTCATCCCGTTCATCTCGCCGGTGTTGGTCGCCAACCTCGGCATCGCGCCCGGCGACATCGCCTACATCTATATCGCCGGCGGTATCGCGACCTTGTTTACCGCGCGCTGGATCGGCCGCCAGTCGGACCGCTACGGCAAGGTGCGGGTATTTCGCTATGTCGCGGCGTTTTCGGTCTTGCCGCTTCTGGGATTTACGCATCTGCCGACCTGGCCGCTGTGGGGCATCGTCGTGTTCTTTCCGTTCTTCATGGTCGCGATGTCCGGCCGTTTCATTCCGATGCAGGCCTTGATGACTACGGTGCCCGAAGCGCCGCAGCGCGGTGCCTTCATGAGCATCGTTACCGCCATGCAGTCATTAGGCGCGGGTGTCGGCGCCTGGTTCGGCGGACTGCTGCTCGGCAGCGGACCGAGCGGTCAAATTCTCGGCTACGAAATGAACGGGTGGATTGCCGCTGCGTTGACCGTGTTCGGCATCGTGTGGATTGGTCGCGTGGTTTCCAATTCCGTCGCACAGCCCGCGCCGGTGGTCGCGGTGCCGATCGAGGATGCGGCGGCGGGCGAGGCCTAGCATGGCGATCGTCTGGGTCTGCGAGAAGACTCGGCGCTCGCCTGCGGGTGACCGCTTTGGGTCGGAAGCGGACATCCAATATAGGTGCTCCGTGTCTTAAGTCCCGATGGGGCTTGCGCGTCGGATAACCTACTTCGCGAAGCATGACGTCTCGCGCCGGCGGTCTTGCGTAACATAGACTTCAAACCGCCAACGTCATCCCCGGCCGCGCAAGCTGCGCATTCACACCGTAGCGCTCACTCAGCTCGCCCGCCAGCGGCTCGCGTGCGTCGTCTTCGCCGTGCACGAGCACGATCGGCGGATGCTGCGCGATGCCGCCGTACCATTCGAGCAGGCCATTCTGGTCGGTATGCGCGGACAGGCCGCCAACGGTGTGGCACTGCGCGTTGACGGTGTAGTCCTCGCCGAACATGCGCACATGCTTGGCGCCGTTGACGAGCCGCCGCCCGAGCGTACCATTGGCCTGGTAACCGACGAACACGACATGCGCCTCGCGCCGACCGATGTTGTGGCGCAGGTGATGCACGATGCGCCCGCCGCTGGCCATCCCATTGCCGGCGATGATGATCGCGCCGTTGCGGATCTGGTTGATCGCCATCGAGTCGTCGATCGACTCGGTCGTGTGCAGATTCGGCAGGCGGAACGGATTGGGCGTGCCCTTCCACACCGCGAGCGCATCGTCGTCGAACAGCTCGTGATGCCGGTCGTAGATCTGGATCACTTTCGCCGCCATCGGGCTGTCGATGAAGATGTGCCAGCGCGCGAGATTCCATTCGTCATAGAAACGCGCGAACCAGTACAGCAGCTCCTGCGTGCGTCCGACCGCGAACGCGGGGATCAGTACATTGCCCTTGCCCTGCCACGCCGCGTCGAGAATGCTGCCGAGTTCGCGCACGGTATCGGCACGATCCTTGTGGTTGCGATTGCCATAGGTCGATTCCATCAGCACGAGATTCGCCGCGGGCGGCGTCTCCGGATCGCGCAGGATCGGCGTGCCCTTCGGACCGAGATCGCCCGAGAACACCAGCGTGCGGTCGTCGGCAAAGAGTTCGACGATCGACGAACCGAGGATATGGCCCGCATCGCGCAGATTGAGATCAATGCCGGGAAACAAGGTCGTGCGCGCGTGATACGGCAGTGGCCGTATCTGTGCGAGCATCTTCTGCACATCATCGCGCGTGTACAGCGGCTCGATTTCCGGCTGACCCGCCGCGCGCTTGCGATTGCTGCGCTTGGCATCGCTTTCCTGCAGCGACGCCGAATCGAGCAGCATGATCGGCAGCAGATCCGCGGTCGCCTGCTGCGCATACATCGGCCCGCGATAGCCGCGCGCGGCGAGCAGCGGCAGGCGCCCGGTGTGGTCGATATGCGCGTGGCTGACGACGACCGCATCGATGCTCGCAACGTCGAACGGAAACGGTTCGGCATTGCGCGCCTCTTCGGCGTCGCTACCCTGGATCATGCCGCAGTCGAGCAGAATGCGTTTGCCCGCGGCCTCGACCAGATGCATCGAACCGGTGACCGTGCCTGCGGCGCCGTGGAAGTGGACTTGCATGCGACGATTCCTTCGCCGCGGCAAACGCGGCCGCTATCTGTTCAACGCTGATCGATCGGCACGAACTTCAGATTTTCCGGCCCGGTGTAATTCGCGCTCGGCCGGATGATCTTGCCGTCGATGCGCTGCTCGATCACGTGCGCGCTCCAGCCCGAGGTGCGCGAGATCACGAACAACGGCGTGAACATCGCGGTCGGCACACCCATCATGTGGTAGCTCACCGCGCTGAACCAGTCGAGGTTCGGGAACATCTTCTTGATATCCCACATCACTGATTCGAGGCGCGCGGCGATATCGAACATCTTGGTGTTCTTCTGCGCTGCGGAGAGCTCCTTCGCCACGCCCTTGATGACTTCGTTGCGCGGATCGCCGGTCGTGTACACCGGGTGGCCGAAGCCGATCACGACTTCCTTGGCCTCGACGCGCTTCCTGATGTCGGCTTCCGCCTCGTCCGGCGAGTCGTAGCGTTTCTGGATCTCGAACGCGACTTCGTTCGCGCCACCGTGCTTGGGTCCACGCAGCGCGCCGATCGCGCCGGCGATGGCCGAATACATGTCGCTGCCGGTGCCGGCGATCACACGCGCGGTGAACGTCGAGGCGTTGAACTCGTGCTCGGCGTAGAGGATCAGCGAAGTGTGCATCGCGCGTACCCACAACGCGTTCGGCTTCTCGCCGTGCAGCAGGTGCAGGAAATGGCCGCCGATCGAATCGTCGTCGGTCTCGACCTCGATACGCTTGCCGTTGACCGCGAAGTGATACCAGTACAGCAGAATCGAACCGAGCGAGGCCATCAGGCGATCCGCGATATCGCGCGCGCCCGGCGTATTGTGATCGTCCTTCTCCGGCAAGGCGCAGCCGAGCGCGGAGACGCCGGTGCGCATCACGTCCATCGGATGCGTCGAGGCTGGCAGTTGTTCGAGCACGGCCTTGACCGACGCCGGAACGCCACGCAGCGACTTCAACTTTGTCTTGTACGCCGCAAGCTCCGCACGATTTGGCAGCGTGCCGTGCACGAGCAGATGCGCGATTTCCTCGAACTCGCAGGTCGTCGCAAAATCGAGGATGTCATAGCCGCGATAGTGCAGATCATTGCCAGTGCGGCCGACCGTGCACAGCGCGGTATTGCCCGCGGCGACGCCGGACAGGGCGACGGATTTCTTCGGCTTGAAGGTGGAAGTCGGTTCGGTCATTGCGGTTTCCAATCAGTTTTTCTTCTGAAACAGCGCGTCGAGTTTCGATTCGAACTCGTGATAGCCGATGCGCTCGTACAGTTCCTCGCGCGTCTGCATCGTATCGAGCACGTTCTTCTGGTGGCCGTCGCGGCGGATCGCGTTGTATACATTTTCCGCGGCCTTGTTCATCGCGCGGAAGGCCGACAGCGGGTACAGCACGATGCCGACGCCTGCCGTGCGCAATTCGTCGACTGTGAACAGCGGCGTCTTGCCGAACTCGGTGATGTTCGCGAGCACCGGCACCTTCACCGCGTCGACGAACTTGCGATAGGTCGGCAGATCGTACGCAGCCTCGGCGAAGATGCCGTCGGCACCCGCCTCGACACAGGCGATGGCGCGCTCGATCGCGGCATCGACGCCTTCCATCGCGATCGCATCAGTGCGCGCGATGAGGAAGAAATCGGGATCGGTCTTGGCGTCGGCTGCAGCCTTGACGCGATCGGCCATTTCGTCGCGGCTGACGATTTCCTTGCCCGGACGATGGCCGCAGCGCTTGGCGCCGACCTGATCTTCGATATGACAGGCAGCGGCGCCAAACTTGATCAGCGACTTGACCGTACGCTCGATATTGAAGGCCGAAGGGCCGAAGCCCGTGTCGATGTCGACCAGCAGTGGCAGATCGCAGACATCGGTGATGCGCCGCACGTCGGTCAGCACGTCGTCGAGCGTATTGATGCCGAGATCGGGCAAGCCGAGCGAACCCGCCGCCACGCCACCGCCGGAGAGATAGATCGCCCGATAGCCAGCACGCTTGGCGAGCAGCGCGTGATTGGCATTGATCGCGCCGATCACCTGCAGCGGCGATTCGGCCTTGAGCGCCGCGCGGAAGCGCGCGCCGGGAGTCGTCGTGGTCATGGTCGCTCCGGGGAAAGCGCTTATTTTAGCACTTCGGGCGCGTACGGCGCCCGCAAGCGGCGGAATGGATCAGACGCCAAGATCCGGCCCCCGCGCCAGCGCCCCGCGCACTTCCTCCAGCGCGTTCGGATCGTCGAGCGTCGACAGATCGCCCGGATCGCGCGACTCGGCCAAGGCCTGCAGCGAGCGCCGCAGCAGTTTGCCCGAGCGCGTCTTCGGCAGCACGTTGACGATGTAGACGCGCGCGGGTTTGGCGACGCTGCCGAGCATATCGACGACGCGTTGCTGCATACCCTGTGCGGCATCGCGCTTCGCGTTGGCGTCGCCGCCAGCAGCCCTGAGCGTCGCGAACACGATCGGCACTTGGCCCTTGAGCTCGTCATGCACACCGATCACCGCCGCTTCGGCGACGCTGGCATGCGTCGCGACCGATTCCTCGATCTCGCGCGTGCCGAGGCGATGGCCGGCGACATTGATGACGTCGTCGGTCCGCCCGAGGATGAAATAGTAGCCGTCCTTGTCGCGGATGCCCCAATCGAAGGTGGTGTAGATGAGCTGGCCCTTGAAGTCCTTGAAATAGGTGTTGACGAAGCGCTGATCGTCGCCCCACACCGTCGACATGCAGCCCGGCGGCAGCGGCGGCGCGATCGCCACCACACCTTTCTCGCCGTCGCCGACCGGCTTGCCGGTCGCCTCGTGCAGCAGGCGCACGTCGTAGCCATACACCGGGAAGCTGGGCGAGCCCATCTTGAGCGGCGTCTTCTCGACCCCAGGGTGCGCCGAGAGCAGCGGCCACCCGGTCTCGGTCTGCCAATAGTGGTCGATCACGGGGCGGCCGAGTGCTGCGGTGATCCAGACGTGCGTCGGTTCATCGAGTGGCTCGCCCGCCAGGTACAGGTGCTTGAGCGATGACAGACCGTATTTCTTCAGGTAGGCCGGGTCCTGCTTCTTCAGCAGGCGGATCGCGGTCGGCGCCGAAAACATCACCGCCACCTTGTGGTCCTGCACGATCTTCCACCAGATCCCCGCGTCGGGCCGGATCGGCACGCCTTCGTACATGACGGTCGTCATGCCCGCGATCAGCGGCGCGTAGATGATGTAGGAATGCCCGACGACCCAGCCGATGTCCGAAGTGGTGAACATGGTCTCGCCGGCTTCGCCGCAGAAGATGTGCTTCATCGATGCGGCGAGCGCGACCGCGTAGCCGCCGACATCGCGCTGCACGCCCTTCGGCTGCCCGGTCGTCCCCGAGGTGTAGAGGATGTAGGACGGCTCGTTCGACTCGAGCCAGACGCAGTCGATTTCTTCTGCCCTGTGGTCTTTTTCGAGAGTCTTCCAGTCGATGTCCCGCCCCTTGACGACGGGCATTTCCTCATCCAAACCCCTTCTAAAGATAAGCACCTTCTGCGGCGGGTACCTGGCGAGCTTGAGCGACTCGTCCACCAGCGCCTTGTAAAGCACGGTCTTGCCCATGCGGCTGCCGCCGTCGGCGGTGATCATCAGCGCCGGTCTGGCGTCGTCGATGCGCGCGGCGAGGCTCGCAGCCGCGAAGCCGCCGAACACCACCGAATGGATTG
>CAZDWH010000096.1:0-11660 GCA_964509025.1 uncultured Rhodanobacteraceae bacterium | reverse complement strand
GGCGCATCACCGACGTGATCCGCGGCGACGATCACGTCAACAACACACCGGGCCAGATCAATATCTACCACGCGCTCGGCGCGGCAGTGCCGACGTTCGCGCACTTGCCGATGATCCTCGGCGCGGACGGACAGAAGCTGTCCAAGCGCCACGGTGCGGTCAGCGTGATGCAGTATCGCGACGACGGCTTTCTGCCGCACGCGCTGCTCAATTACCTCGTGCGCCTCGGCTGGTCGCATGGCGATCAGGAAATTTTCTCGCAAGCGCAGATGATCGAGCTGTTCGACGTGGCCGACGTGAACAAGGCGGCCGCGCGCTTCGATCTGGAAAAGCTCAAGTGGCTCAGCCAGCAGTACATCAAGACCGATGATCCGCTCGAAATCGCGCGGGAATTCGAATGGCTTCTGGGCCTGCAGGGGGTCGATCCCGCGCACGGCCCCGCGCCTGCCGATGTGGTCGTCGCGCTGCGCGAGCGCTGCCACACGCTGCGTAAGATGGCCGAAAAGGCGAGCATCTGGTACGGCCCGATCACGCAATGGGACGACGCTGCCGTGGCCAAGCATCTGAAGACGCCGACTGCCGCGCCCGCGCTGCAGGCCGTGCATGCGCAACTCGCGGCGACGAACGACTGGACTGTCGAAAACGTGCACAAGGCGATCCAGGATGCCGCCGCCGCGATCGGCGAGGGCATGGGCAAGGTCGCGCAGCCGCTGCGCGTCGCGATGACCGGTACGCAGGTGTCGCCATCGATCGATCACACGGTATATCTCGCCGGACGCGAGCGCGCGTTGAAGCGCATTGAAGATGCCGTCGCGCGCGCAGGTGCGTGACGCGCGGGTGCGAAGCCGATGAGCTGCGATATCTCGACCCTGACCCAGGTACTGCAATCGGGCGATCCGCTCGAAGCGCAGGCAACGCTCGAGTCCTGCGTAGCGTTGATCTTCGATCCGATGCTGTGGTTCTGGACGATTGCGTTCACCATCGTCGGCGGCGTCGTCGGCTGGCTGATCGGTCGGCGCAAGAATGCGGTTACGCGCGACACCCTGCTCGGGCTTGCGCTCGGGCCGATCGGCTGGGCGGTGTCGTTGATCCTGCCGGCACAGCAGCCGCAGTCAAAGAAGTCGCAGCCGAAGTGTGGCGCCTGTGGCCAGACAGTCGATACGGGCGACAAGCATTGCCGGCGTTGCGGCGCGGCGCTGTAATCCGGCTGCTGCGGGGGCTTGTGTCGACCGGGCGCAGCACCCATTTCGGTGCGGTGCTATGATTTTCCAGCCTCTCATGTCAGCCAAAGCCGCCACCTCGCATCACCATCACCACGACGCGCGTGCCTTCGTGCGCGAAGTCACCGCCGCGTGCGAGCTGCGCGGCCTGCGCCTGACCGAGATCCGTCAGCAGGTGCTCGACCTGATCGCGAGTTCGGAAAAACCAGTCAAGGCCTACGACCTGCTCGATCGGCTCAAGGACGACCGCAGCAATGCCGCGCCGCCGACGGTGTATCGCGCGCTCGATTTTCTCATCGACAACGGTTTCATCCACAAGCTGCAGTCGATCAACGCCTACGTCAGCTGCCATCATCCAAGCGTCGTGCACCACGTGCCGTTCCTGATCTGCGACGTGTGCGAATCGGCGACGGAAATCTGCGACGAGAAAGTCGCCAAGCTGCTCGGCGAACAGGCCAAGGCGCTCGGGTTTCGCACGCGTGCGCAGACGCTGGAGGTGCATGGCACGTGCAAGCGTTGCAGCAAATAGGTGGTCAATTGCGTTGCGGAAACTTGAGGCAGGGATGAACGAGCGGTTGCTGGAACACTACAGAAATCTCGAGACAAGCAGCTTGCTTGCTCTTTCAAAGAACGACCTTACGGAAGAAGCGCAATCTGCGCTTGATGCAGCCCTGGCCGAGCGCGGTGATAGCACAGCGCTGGCGGCGACCAGTGGGGATTCGACAAGTAAATCCCTCGACGGCGTGGGTGGGTGGCTAAGGCTTCTCACAATCGTATTGATGATTAGTCCTGCTGCGGGCTTGGCGTTCGCGTGGCAAGACATACTCGATGTCGAGCGCAAATATCCGAGCTTCGCTCACTTGTCGAACTGGCACTTTTATGTTGTTGCAGCGACGAGCATCTACCTGGCGCAGGCGGTTGTTTGTACAAGAGCAGCTTGGGCGCTTACAAAATGGCGATCTCGATCGGCAGTTACCTTAGCGATAGCTGCGGTTTGGTCTGGTCCTGCGGCAGGTTTTCTTCAGCTATTGGCGCTGGCATTCCTTTTCGGAGGCGTGGGGCCTGGCGCTGCCGGTCTCCCTAGGTCCGTGATCAGTGCGAGTATTTGGACTTGTTATCTGGTGTTTTCAAAACGGGTTGAGGCCACCTACGGACCCGTGTCTTAGCAAGTAGGCTGGGCTTCGTCATTCCGGGGCCGCCGCAGGCGGAACCCGGAATCCATTTTGATCTTGCCTCGCTAAGCAGGGGATTCCCGCTTTCGCGGGAATGACGGCATAAAAATTCTTTGCGGTATCAAAACGGCTTGCTGACTGCGAGATACGCCCCCACGCGTGGCCCAAACTGCGGCGCGCCGACACCGATACCGGAACCGTCGCGCAACTGATACACCTCATCCGTCGCATTGATGATCGCGAGCCGCAGATTGGTCTTGCCGATCGCCGGCAGATCGAAATCGCGATTCGCCGACAGGTTAACCTGCCAATACTTCGGCAGATGCGCCGTGTTGGCGAAGTCGCGGCGCAGGCCCGAGCCGTAGAGGAAATCGGCGCCGAACTTCGTGCCGTCCCAGTCGTAGTTGATGCCACCCGAGGCGGTCAGGCGCTGGTCGTGGTCGAGATGCACCCAATGCGTCGCGATGTAGTCGAGTTCGTCCTGCCCAAAGTTATATTGGCCGGTGACGACGTTCTTGCCCATCGCGCGACTGGTCGAAACGTTAAAGTAGCCGTTGACGTTTCCATTTGTATAGTTTGCGGAAAATTCCACACCGCGCACGCGGCCGCGATCGTAGTTGAACGGCGAGAACACGAGTGCCGCGCCGAACTGGCCTTCGTCAAGCAGATTGCGCACGCGGCGGTAGTAGGCGTCGAGGCCGAGCGTCCAGTTGTCGCCAAGCTTTTGGCTCACGCCGGCATCGAAGTAGTGCGAACGCTCGGACAGCGTCGCCGCATTCGCATCGCTCGGCAGCTGGTTGGTCGTGCCCTGGAACTTGGCGATATCGGTCGGTGAAATCAGCTCGGTCGGCGGGGGCGTGAAATAGCGCGCGTAGCCGGCGTGCAGCGTCGTGGTGTCGCTCGCTTGATACGACAGGCCGACGCGCGGGCTCAGCTGGCCTTCGCTGACATAGGCCTTGACCTTGTCGGCGCGCAAACCGTAGTTCACGGTGAGTTTGTCGTTGATGTCCCACTGATCCTGCACATACAGGCCATACGTGTGTGCGTGCGTGCGCGGCGCATTGTCGACCACGTTGATCGGCGTCGTGCTCGTTTGATTGCCGCTCGCATCAGCCGGGAAAACCAGTGCGTTATTGTTGCTGACCGGTGTTTCATAACTTGCGTAAAGGCCGTAGCGCAGCGTATGCGAGCCGGCGAACGGCGTGGAGAAATCCGCCTGCAGGGTATTCGCGCGATTGCCGCGGTCGATGATGCCGGCGACGCCGTTGAACACGAGATCGCCGACCGGGTCGGGCCGGTAATTCACGCTGGTGTAGCGCTGGCCGAGCGACACCTGATAGTCCGTTGCGCCGAGCTTGCCCTGCAGCGCGGCGACGCCGAATGTCGTGACTTCGCGCTGGCGCTGGTCGAGATTGACCGAATCGATCGCGCCCGTGCCCGCTAGCACATATTGCGGCGCCTGTCCCGGCTTGTTCGGAATCTCGAAGCGGTTGTTGGTCGCCCCAAACATGAAGGCCAGCCGTGCGTCATCGCTCAGTACGTACGAGACGTAACCAAAAGCCTTGCCCTGATTGCTGTGATCGTGAATCGCGTTGCGTGCCGGCGTCGGATTCTCGATGCCGATGTCGTTCTGCAGATAATCGGCGGTGAAGAAGAAGCTCCACAGGTCGTTGCTGCCGTGAAGCGAGAATTCCGGATTGAACGTGCCATACGATCCAGTGAGCAGGCCGACGCGGCCGCCGAAGTTTTCGTCGTCGCCGTCGTCGGCGTCGTGGTGACGGTGTGCGCCGCTTTCGGTCGTGATCTCGACCACACCTGCCGTACGGTAACCATACTGCGCGGGCAGGGCACCGGTGAGCAGTTGCAGGCGCTCGATCATGTCCGGATCGAGCGTCTGGCCGAATTCGCTGATGCTTTCAGGCAGGATGATGCCGTTGACGCGGTATTGCAGATCGGCATGATCGCCGCGCACGTGGATCGCGCCGAACGAATCCTGCACGACGCCGGGCGCCTGCAGCAGCATCTGATTGAGCGGCGTCGCATCGCCGAGCGGCAGCTGCTCGATCGCTTTCTGGTCGATCACGTACTGGCTCGCGCCAATGCCGGGCGAGAGCTGGTTGCGCGACTGGTCGAGGCGCGCATTGACCTCGACGGACTTGAGCGTGGGAGCATCGCCCGCGGCCTCTCCCGTGGGGGACGCGCTATCCGCGCCCGGGACCGCGTCCGCTGCGTGAACCTGTGGCGCGCCCGCAAGGATCAGGATGACGGCGAGCGCGAGGCGATTTCTTTTCATTCCTTAAAAACTCCAAAGCTGCAGTGACGATACACAATGATATAATGTAACATATCCTGCACCGGCGAATATGCTGGAAGTCATGCGTAGCGCGGTGACGAATCGCTTGTTCAGGCGGAAAACAGGGCATGGTGCTGCGATTCCTGGCAGGGTGCCATGCGACGGATCAGGATTTCCTTAACGCGGCGGTGCTTTTGTGTTATGTTATAACCTCGTCATGAATACCGAATCCGCCCCGAAGCTCCCGGTTGCAGCCGCGCACGACATGCTCGCGCATGCGGCGGATCGCGTCGGCGCGACGGCATCGTTTCTGTGCGCCGTGCACTGCGCGGCGCTGCCTTTCGTCATTGCGCTGTTGCCGGCGCTCGGTTTGAGCTTCCTTGCGGATCATCGCTTCGAGCGCATCTTCATCGCTTGTGCGAGCGCACTCGCGCTCGGCGCTCTGATCCGCGGCTATCGCCGTCACCATGATGCGATCGCGCTGTATCTTGCGGGCGCCGGACTCACGCTGTTGTGGGTAGGCGCCTGGGTGTTCGATGCGGAGCGTTCGCTCGGTCTGCACGCGACGTTGGTGACGCTCGGCGGCTGCACAGTCGCGCTCGCGCATGTGCTGAATCTGCGCCTGACGCACCAGCATGGCGCCTGTTGTTCGACGGCCGCCTAGCGCGCTGCACGGTTGCGATGCGATCGTGCGATGCGATTGTGTAACGGCGCGGCATCGACCTAACATCGTTGCGACGAAACCTGTTTGCGACGCATGAATGCACCGCATCATCACCATGAAATCGCCTACGGCCACGCGCATGCGCACAGTCACGCGCATGCGGGTGAGCGGCGTCTGTTGTTCGCGTTTGCGCTGACGTCGATCACGCTGATCGCCGAAGCGGTCGGCGGCTGGTATTCCGGTTCGCTCGCGCTGCTTGCCGATGCGGGACATATGCTCGTGGATGCGCTTGCGCTGCTGCTCGCCTGGGCCGGCGCGCATTTCGCGCAGCGCCCGGCAGACGATCGGCGCAGTTTCGGCTATGCGCGTCTGGAAGTGCTCGCGGGCTATACCAATTCGCTGACGCAGATCGGCATCGGTGTATGGATCGTCGCCGAGGCCATCATGCGACTGGCCGAGCCGCAACCGATCAGCGCAAAACTGATGCTATGGATCGCGCTGCTCGGCTTCGCGGTAAACGCGGTACTGCTGCGCCTGCTTGGCGGCCACAGCCACGAGGAAGATCTCAATGCCGCGGGCGCGCGCCTGCACGTGCTCGGCGATCTGCTCGGATCGCTCGGTGCGGTGATCGCGGCGCTGGTCATCGGCAGTTTCGGCTGGCTGCCGGCGGATGCGCTGATCTCGATATTGGTGGCGCTGCTAATCATCGGCAGCGCGTGGAATCTGCTGCATCGCTCGGCGCATATCCTGCTCGAAGGGACGCCCGAGGGAGTCGATACGGCGGCAGTAGCCGCGGCGGCGCGGCTCGGCGCGGGCGTGCGCGACGTGCATCACGTGCATGTGTGGCAACTCGCGGGCGGTCGTCGCCTCGCGACCCTGCATGTGCATCTCGCCGAAGGCGCCGAAGCGCCGCGCAGCCTGATTTCAGTACAAAGTATACTTCGCGAACAGTTTCACATCGCGCACGCGACAGTGCAGATCGAGCCGGCCGACGCGGCGCCCGAAGGCTGTTCGCACGGCTGCACCCACACACACTGACTGAGCGTCAGGCGCGTGCGTCAGTGCGCGTCGCGAACCAATGTCAGCCATGCTTCGGCGCGCGCGCGTCCGAGATCGCGCAGTTCCTGCAGTACCGCGAGCCGCGTCGTCAGCTGCGTTTTGGCGCTGTAGTCGTCGAGCGAATCGCCGGGCTCGATGATCTGCCCGTCGAGCGCCTTGAGGCGCTTACCGATTCGCGTCGGCGGGAAATTCTTCGACAGCATGCCCTGCACGGTCTGCAGGGTTTCGAGTTCGCGGATGAACGTCGTCGAGAACCCGAGCTCGGTGATGCGCGCGGCGATCTCGCGCGCAGTCGCGGGCGGTTGCGCTCGCTCGATCGGCTGTACCAACACACACAGGATATCTTCCGCCCTGCAGCGATAGATCAGCGGCTCGAGCGCGGGATTGCCGGCGTAGCCGCCATCCCAATGCTGCTCGCCGTCGATCTCGACCGGCGCAAACAACTGTGGCAGACAGGTGCTCGCGAGCAGGGCTTCGAGCGTGACGTGCGAGTTCTCGAACAGCTTGAGCCTTCCGTCGCGCACGCGCGTCGCGGCGATGAAGAGCTTGAACGGCGACTCGGCGCGGATGCGCTCGAAATCGAACTGCGCCTCGGCGATCGCGCGCACCGGGTTGAGGCCGAGCGGGTTGATTTCCTGCGGCGTGAAGTAGCGTGTAAGGCCGAGCAGCAGCCGTTCGGCCGTGGCGCCGGCCGGGGAAGAGAACGCCCAGCGCATCAGGCTGGTGTGATTGGCCACGCCCTCCCACAGGGCGGCAAGCGCGGCGCGCGCACCGTCGCGCCCGCCGTCGATCCAGCCCTGCGTCAGCGCGCACGCATTCATCGCGCCGCTCGAGGTCGCGCTGATGCCGTCGAAGCCGATCGACGACTCTTCGAGCAGGCGATCGAGCACGCCCCAGGTGAATGCGCCGTGCGCGCCACCGCCCTGCAAGGCGAGGCTCAATGTCGTCGAACCGTGGTGTGAGTTCGGCATGCCGTCGATGTTAACAGCGCGATATGCGCGTTTCGTGTCTGTCATGGCCACGCGCCAAGACCGAGTTCCACCTCCCGGGGAGGCCGTCGCATCTCGTTTCCCCACGCCACTGCTGCTAAACTGCGTGCCCCGATTTTTCCAATACGAACAACGCAGGAGACGAAGATGGGCAGAGGCGACCGCAAGACCAAGAAAGGCAAGACCGCGATCCGCAGCTATGGCAATGCGCGTCCGCACACGGTGAAGAAGGCCGTTGGCGCCGTGAAGAAGGCCGCCGTGGTCAAGCCTGCCGCCGTGAAGAAGGCAGCGCCGGCGAAGAAGGCCGCGCCGAAAAAAGCCTGATCGGAGCACCGCCATGCAGATTTCGATGTACGACACCCTTGTACCGACCGCGAACAAGATGCTCGGCGGAATGTCGGGCCTGCTCGACAAGGCCGAGGCCTATGCCGTGCAGAAGAAGTTCGAGCCGGCGGTGCTGCTCAATTCGCGCATCGCGCCGGACATGTTCCCGCTGACGCGTCAGGTGCAGATTGCCTGCGATATGGCGAAGGGCGCGGCGGCACGCCTCACCGGCGCGGAAGTGCCTTCGTATCCGGATACCGAGTCGACGATCGCCGAATTGAAGGCACGCATTGCCAAGACCCTGGCCTTCGTCAACAGCTTCGATGCGTCGAAGTATGCGGGCAGCGAGGATCGCGACATCGTGCTCAATATGCGCACCGGCGAGCTGCGCTTCAAAGGCCTGGACTACTTGCGCGACTTCGTGCTGCCGAACCTGTATTTCCATGTGACGATGACCTACGCGATCCTGCGCCACAACGGCGTCGATATCGGCAAGATGGACTTCCTCGGCCGCTGAGAAAAGCGTGTTTACGATGGCAGGAATGTCATCAAAGATGCTGATTTTCAAGATATTTTATACGGCAAGCGAATGCCACTAGGCACTTTGTAAAATTTGAGTTAGTATCAAAGCACTGTGTGCACGGTCCTTGGTCATTCGTGGCCAGCGAATCTAAAGCCCGCGTTACGCTGGTTCTGCGATCCGCTTCTTGTTCCACTTGAAGGCTTCCTTGCATCCCAGTAAGTCGTCCCGTGTTGCGACGGGATTTGTCTAGATATACGTGGAGTTTTTATGTCGGATCGTGAGGTTGGTACTGTCAAGTGGTTCAACGACAGCAAGGGTTTCGGTTTCATCAGTCGTGAAAACGGCCCGGACGTGTTCGTGCACTTCCGCGCAATTCAGGGCACCGGTTTCCGCACCCTGCAAGAAGGTCAGAAGGTGAGCTTCAAAGTCGTCCAAGGCCAGAAGGGCCTGCAGGCCGACGAAGTCGCGCCGGCGTAAGAAAGCTCTTGGAAAACGCATCGGTAGCCGCGAGGCCGCCGATGCGTTTTTTTGTTTCTGCACCGTAAACGTTTACAAAAAGGCAGATATCGATCTCGCGGGGGCAGCGGTGGCATCAGAGCGAGCCGTAAGCTTGCGAGAACGGGTGCTTCGGAAGCGCTGTCCACTCCGGGTTTGAGCGTTGCGCCGGTGGAACGCCGGTCGGCGTAAACTCGCGACATGAACGACTCAGCCAGCTCCTCCATCGTGCATCTGATCGACGGCCACCTGCATGACCTCGGCGAAGGCTTCAACGTCCGCCGCATGCTGCCGCATATCCAGGCGCGGCACGTCGGGCCCTTCGTATTCTTCGATCACATGGGGCCGGTGCAGTTCGCGCCCGGGAGCGGTATCGACGTGCGCCCGCATCCGCATATCGGCCTCGCTACCGTGACGTACCTGTTCGATGGCGCGATCCGGCATCGCGACAGTCTCGGCAGCGTGCAGGACATCCGTCCCGGCGACGTCAACTGGATGACCGCGGGCCGTGGCATCGTGCATTCCGAGCGCACGCCCGACGCCGAGCGCGTGGCCGGGCACGCGGTGCACGGCATCCAGATCTGGGTTGCGCTGCCGCAGGATGCCGAGGAGGTTGCGCCGGAATTCCATCACCATCCCGCGGCGACCCTGCCGGTGATCGAGCGCGACGGCGTGCGCGTGCGGCTCGTTGTCGGCGAGGCACTGGGCCTGCGTTCGCCGGTGCGCGTATTCGCGCCGATCTTCTATCTTGCCGCGGAATTTTCCGCGGGCGGCCGTTTCAGCTTGCCCGCCGAATACGCCGAGCGCGCGGTGTATGCCCTCGATGCGGAGTTGCGCATCGATGGCGAACCGCTCGCAGCCGGACGCATGGCCGTGCTCGCGCCCGGCCGCGTGGTCGAGATTATTGCGCCCGCGTCCGCACGCGCCGTGTTCTTCGGTGGCGCGCCGCTCGACGGCGAGCGCCATCTTTATTGGAATTTCGTGTCGAGTTCGCGCGAGCGCATCGAACAAGCGAAGCAGGACTGGATTGCACAGCGCTTCGAGCGCATCCCGGGCGAAACGGAGTTCATTCCGCTGCCGCCCAACAAGTAATCGTCACCGATACTGTTGGTGGCAGTCGTCGCAGACCTTGCCGATTTTCTGCACCAGCGGCGCCAAGTCCGCGCATTGGGCGGGCGGTGGCGTCGCCGCCGTGAGTTCGTTATCGAGCCGCTGCATGAATTCACGGAACGGCGCATCGGGCGTCGTGTCCGGATAGACCGCAGGCGCGACCTCGGCCGACAGCGCCCGCAATTGCGCGACCGCGAAGGCCGACCGGTTCGCATCGCAGCGACGCGCGCGGATGTCTTCACGCAGGCTGGCGTAGTGATGCTGCATCACGTTCATCGTGCCGCGCGCATAAGCACTGCGCTGCTGCAGCGTATTGCTCACGACGGTGGCGCCCATCGCGCCGAGGAACAGGCCGATCAAAAGCAGGATCAGATTTCGCATGGACGGATTTTATCCGACATGACGATGCCGCAGCGATGCCAATATCCGATTTGGCGTCGAAGCGAGCAGGGCGCACAGAAGCGACGGTTATAATTCACACATGAAAGAACGTTTTGCAGGCATCGACAGGCTCTATGGCGCCGGCGCAGCGGCGCGCTTCGCGCACGCGCATGTATGCGTGGTCGGTGTCGGCGGCGTGGGCTCGTGGGCGGTCGAAGCGCTCGCGCGCTCGGGCGTCGGCGAACTGACGATCATCGATGCGGACGACGTCTGCGTATCGAACACCAATCGCCAGCTGCACGCGCTCGATGGCGAGTACGGTCGGCCCAAAGTCGAAGTCGTTGCGCGGCGCATGCGTGCGATCAATCCCGAGTTGCGCGTGCATGCGATCGGACAATTCCTTACTTCATCGAACCTGACCGAGTTGCTCGATCGCGGCTACGACGCAGTGCTGGACGCCTGCGATGCGGTCAAGGTGAAGATCGAGATGGTCGTGTTCTGCAGGCGGCGCAAGATTCCGATCGTCGTCTCCGGTTCGGCGGGCGGACGTGTCGATCCTGCGCTGGTCACCGCGCGCGACCTGTCCAAGACCGAACACGACAATATGCTCGCGCTCGTGCGCGCGAAGTTGCGCGACGACTATGGCTGGACGCGCAATCCCAAGCGCTATTTCGGCGTGCAGGCGGTGTATTCGCGCGAGAACATCAATGGCGAAGCGCAGCCGCGTGGACGAGCCGGCACCGCGCTGTGCGAAACGCCTCCGGCCAAACCGGGCGAGGCGCTGAAACTCGACTGCGCCGGTGGCCTCGGCGCAGCGACGCACGTGACCGGCACGTTCGCATTCGTGGCCGTTTCGCGGGTACTGCAGAAATTGCTCGCCGCGAGCGCTTGAACACGGATGATCGAAGCAGGTTCAGTGAAAGTCGCGCGAAGCGAAACTGAACTCCGGCAGCAGCGCACTGTAATCGTGCAGTCGGTCGGCGATCAGATGATGCACGCCATCGTGCGCTTCGAGCTTGCCGTCGACGCACATCACCGCGGATTCGACGAGCACGCGATGCTGGCGTTCGGCGAGCGCGCGCCAGACCACGACATTGACCTGTCCGGTTTCGTCCTCGAGCGTGACGAAGGTGACGCCCTTGGCCGTGCCCGGATGCTGGCGCACGGTGACGAGTCCGGCGCAGCGCAAACGCCGGCCGAGATTGCCGGCATCCTGCGTCATGCGCGCGGGCACGACGCGCCGGCGCGCGAGCGCGGGGCGGATCAGCGCGAGCGGATGCAGGGTCAGCGACAGACCTTGCGTCGCATAGTCGGTCAACACGTCTTCGCGCAATGACGGCGGGCGCAGATCGACGCGCGCCTCGCGCGTGCGCGCGCCCGCGAGCACGGGCAGCGGCAGTTCCGCGCCGGCGCTGTCCCAACGCGCGCGA
>CAZDWH010000095.1:0-11817 GCA_964509025.1 uncultured Rhodanobacteraceae bacterium | reverse complement strand
TGACGCGGGTAACCTTTTTGAAGGTTGGGACGAGCGCACGCCCACCGTAGTGACGCCAGCGCTCTGCAGCTGCAGCCGCGTTGCAGGAGAGAGCGGCAACACATCGCTCGTTCCATCGACGCGCCAACGCAGCACATTGCCGTCGGCGCAGGCCGCGATCAGCGTATCGCGCGCATCGGCCAAAGCACATGGCGCGACATCTTTCAGTTTTTCGCTGCCAGGCACCACATGCGCGCCGCGCGCATCGAGCGCGACCAGTCCGGCGTGACGATCGTAGACGACCGCGCCGTCGCCGAAGGCAACACCTGCAAGCAGCTCCGGCTGGGTGGCGTAGACGACGCTGAGCATGCGGCCATTCCAGTGGAACACCTGCGTCGCGTCGGCGAAGTAGGCGCTGCCATCGCGTGCGGCAATGCTGATCCAGAAATCGCTGAAGGTAACGCCCAGACGCGCCGCCCATGGCGAGAGCGAAGTGAATTCGCCGCCGAATTCCCTGAAATAACCGATCTCGCCGACGCCGCCGAGATAGACCGTGCCGTCAGCCGCGCCGGCGAGCGACAGCACCGTCGCATGCGTCGGATCCCAAGCGCTTGCGCTGGTGCCGCCGAGGCGCAGCAGGCCGCGACTGTGCGCGGCGACGATCGCGCCATCCGGCAGCGCGGTCAGCGCAAACGCCTGTGGCCCGACCGGCGAAGCCGGCGTATTGAATTTGCTCGGCAGAAACGTGCTGATGATCGGCAAGCCCTGCTCGCGATCGGCCGGCGCCGCGATCGCTTGCAGCGCGCACAGAGCCGCACCAGCCCACACGCCGCGCACTTGCCAGCGATTGGTCGATCCTTGCGGATGATTCCCCAGCATGGTTGGCATGATAGCCGGCACGGCATGGTGTTGTGCACACCAGCGCGACAAGCTTTGCCGCTGGCTTGCAGTGACTCCGTGCGACGAGTACTGTTCGGCGCATCCGCAGCCTTCGAAAACTCTAGGGTTTTCGCAAGGGCAGGATGCCTTGATCGCGAATCAAGCGCGCATGCGCTTGATTCGGCGTAGCCGAGTCCGGGCGTGTACCGGACTCGGCGCGCTCTGATAAGTCCGGACGGGCTTATTCAGAGCCTTCAATACAGGAGCGTTCGTATGGATTGGCAGAAAGGGCGTCAGAGCGACAACGTCATCGAGGACGATGGTGGTGGCGGCGGAGGCGGTGGCGGCGGCGGCATGAATTTCGGCGGCTTTCACATCGGCATCGGCGGCATCATTCTGATCGTGATCGTGAGCCTGCTGTTCGGCAAGAATCCGCTCGACATCCTTTCCCTGCTCTCCGGCGGCGGCGACATGAGCGTGCCGACGCAGCAGGCGGCACCCGCACCGGGCACACCTGCGACCGCGAACGATCCGCAGCACCAGTTCGTCAGGTCCATCCTCGGCAGCACCGAGGACGTATGGGGCCAATACTTCCAGGCTTCCGGACAACGCTACGCACAGCCCAAGCTGCTGCTGTTCCACAACCGCACGCAATCGGGTTGTGGTGCGGCATCCGAGTCGATGGGTCCGTTCTATTGTCCGGCAGATCAGCGCGTCTACCTCGATCTGGACTTCTTCCACGAGATGGATACGCGTTTCCACGCTAGCGGCGATTTCGCGCGCGGCTATGTAATCGCACACGAAGTCGGCCACCACGTGCAGAAACTGCTCGGCGTGATGGACCAAGTGGAAACCGCGCGCCGTCGCGGCATGCCGATGGAAGGCGCCGACGGCCTGTCGGTGCGCCAGGAATTGCAGGCCGACTGTTTCGCCGGTGTGTGGGCCAATCGCTCGCAGCAGCAGCTCAACTGGATCAATCAGAACGACGTTGCCGCAGCGCTCAACGCCGCCTCGTCGGTCGGCGACGACACGCTGCAGAAGCAGGCGCGCGGTTATGCCGTGCCTGATTCCTTCACGCACGGCACTTCGGCGCAGCGCCAGCGCTGGTTCAATGCCGGCTTCCAGGCGGGCAATATCAACAGCTGCGACACCTTCGGCGCGCAGTCGCTGTAACCTAAAGTCGACGCGGCGTCCGTGGCGCAATGCCGCGGACGCCTGACGCATCGAGTACGCTACACTTGCGCGATGCGCATAGCCCTCCTGATTTTCAAACGCCTCGTCCTCGCCCTCCTCGTTCTTGCCGTCGTCGCCATCGCCGCGATGTGGCTGACCTTGCGCGCCAGTCGCGCGCAGCTGAGCGGCGACTACGTCAGCCACGCCGCCGGCGTGCGTGCACCGGTCAAGATCGAGCGCGATGCGCTCGGCGTGGCGACGATCCACGCCGCGAGCCGCAACGACGCTTCCTACGCGCTCGGCTTCGTGCACGCGCAGGAACGCTATTTCGCGATGGACCTGATGCGCCGCGTCGCTGCGGGCGAGCTCGCCGAACTCGTCGGTGCCGCCGCGCTGCCGCTCGACAAGCCGCATCGCGCGCTGCGTATGCGCGCGCGCGCGCAGGAAGCGCTGGCGAAAGCCGCGCCCGAGCAGCTGGCCGATCTCACCGCTTACAGCAACGGCGTCAATGCCGGACTCGCCGCGCTCGGCTCGCGTCCGTGGGAATACTGGCTGCTCGGCGCCGCGCCGCAGCCCTGGAGCGAAGCCGATTCGATCCTCGTCGTCGATGCGATGTTCCTCGACTTGAACGACTCGACCAACGCGCGCGAACTCGCTTTCTCACGCATGAAGGCCGCATTGCCTGCGTCGGTGTTCACGTTCCTGCGCACCGCGGGCGGCCCCTGGGACGCACCACTGCTCGGGCCGGCGATGAAGCCAACCGCCGTGCCGCCCGCGACTGACATCGATCTGTCCAAGCTCGATCCGAAGCTGCTCAAACTCGCCGACGCATCGTCGCAGGCTGAAGCGCAGATGGTCGGCAGCAACAACCTCGCCGTCGGCGGCAGCCTCACCGCGACGCACGCGGCGATGGTCGCGGGCGACATGCATCTGGGCCTGCGCGTGCCGAACATCTGGTTCCGCGCGCGCCTGCAGTATCCGAATCCGCGGCACGCGGGCGCCGATCCTGGACTAAATCAGGTCGACCTGATCGGCGTCACCCTGCCCGGCCTGCCCGCGCTCGTCGCAGGCAGCAACCGCCATGTCGCGTGGGCGTTCACCAACAGCTACGGCGACTGGACCGATTGGGTGCGCGTCAATCTCGATGCGCAGGACCAGAACCGCTACCGCACCGCCGACGGCTGGCAGATGCTGAAGCAAAGTACAGAAGTGATCAAAGTACACAATGCTGCGGATGTAAAACTCGACGTGCGCGAAACACGCTGGGGCCCGATCATCGCAGCCGATGCCGATGGCACGCCGCTCGCGCTGGCATGGACCGCCCTGCAGCCCGGCGCGACCAACATGGAACTGCTGCATCTCGACGTCGCGGAAACCGTCGACGAGGCGATCGAGACGGCGAACCGCGCCGGTATTCCGGTGCAGAATTTCGTCGTCGGCGACCGTGCCGGCAACATCGGCTGGACGCTGGCCGGACACATCCCCAAACGCATCGGCGGCTACGATCCGCAGCTGCCGTCCGACTGGAGCCAGCCCGGCACGGGCTGGGACGGCTGGCTCGATCCGGTTGATTATCCGCGCCTGCCCAATCCCGCCTCGGCGCGCCTGTGGACCGCGAACGCGCGCACGCTCGATTTCGAGAGCAAGGATTACGCGACCGTCGGCGACGGCGGCGTCGATCTCGGCGCGCGCGCGATGCAGATCCGCGACGACCTGAAAGCGAAGGAGCAGTTCGCGCCCGAAGATTTCCTCGCGATCCAGCTCGACGATCGCGCGGTTTTTCTCAAGCACTGGCACGACCTCCTGCGCGAGACGCTCGCGCGCGCGGGCGACGCGAATCTGGCCGAACTGAAAAAGCATACGGACGACTGGAACGGCCGCGCCGATCCCGCGTCGGTCGGCTACCGCCTGGCACACGCGTTCCACCAGGAAGTCATCGACACGGTGCTCGACGGCTTCGCCGCGGCGGTGCGGCAGAAGTTCCCCGACTTCAAGATGGCGAAGATGCCGCAGGCCGAGCATCTCGTCAGCACGCTGATCGCGCAGCATCCCGCGCATCTGCTGCCACCCGGCTACAAGGACTGGAACGACCTGCTGCTGCGTTGCGCGCAGCGCGTTGCGACCAGGGCCGGCGAACGCAAGGGCGGCATCGCGAGCTATCGCTGGGGCGAATACAACACCACGCGCATCCGCCATCCGCTGAGTTCCGCGCTGCCCGCGTTCGTGTCTCGCTGGCTCGATATGCCGGCAGAGGAATTGCCGGGCGACAACAATATGCCGCGCGTGCAGGGCCCGAATTTCGGCGCCTCGCAGCGTTTCGGCGTGCAGCCCGGTCACGAGGAAACCGGCTACTTCCACATGCCCGGCGGCCAGAGCGGCAATCCGCTGTCGCCGTTCTACGGCGCCGGCCACGAAGACTGGGCGCGGGGCAAGGCGACGCCGTTTTTGCCGGGCGAGGCAAAGTATACTTTGCGCCTGACGCCGAAGGGTTGAGCTAGGCGAAGAGTCGTTCCGCGATGCGCAGATAAAGCCGCGGCAGGGTTTCGAGTTCGTCCAGCGCGATATGCTCGTCGATGCGGTGGATCGAGGCATTGATCGGCCCGACTTCGACGACTTCGGCGCCGAGCGGCGCGATAAAGCGCGCATCCGAGGTGCCGCCTCCCGTATCGGCTTCGGGCACGACGCCGCAGAGTTCCTCGATCGCCGCGCTGACTGCGCGACGCAATGGGCCTTCCTGCGTGAGGAAGGCCTCACCTGAATGATCCCACTCGACGGCGAAGTCGAGACCATGCTTGCGCAGGATCGCCTCGACGCGCTCGCGCAGGCTGTCGGCACTGCTCGCGGTGCAGTAGCGGAAATTGAATGCGGCTTCGAGCGTGCCCGGCACGACATTGAGCGCGCCGGTTCCGGCGTGGATATTCGAAATCTGCAGCGAGGTCGGCGGGAACGACGTATTGCCCTCGTCCCAACGCGTTGCCGCCAATTCAGCGAGCGCCGGCGCAACGAGGTGAATCGGATTCTTCACCTTGTCGGGATAGGCGACATGGCCTTGCACGCCGCGCACGGTGAGCCTGCCAGAAAGCGAGCCGCGGCGACCGATGCGCACGACATCGCCGAGCCGATCGCGCGAGGAGGCCTCGCCGGTAATGCACCAGTCGATGCCTTGACCGCGGCGGCGGAACTCCTCGACCACGCGGCGCACGCCGTCGCGATTGGTCGGACCTTCCTCATCGCTGGTCAGCAGCAGCGCAACCGTACCCTGGTGGTTGGGATGCTTCGCGACAAACTGCGCCAGCGCCAGAGTCATCGCCGCATCGGCGGTTTTCATGTCGGCAGCGCCGCGGCCGTATAGACGTCCATCGCGAATCGTCGGCTCGAACGGCGGACTTGTCCACTGCTCGAGCGGACCCGGCGGCACGACATCGGTGTGGCCGAGAAACACGAGCACCGGGACGCCACTGCCGTGCGTCGCCCAGAGATTGTCGACATCGTTGTAGCGCAGGTTTTCGATCTTGAATCCGGCGCCTTGCAGGCGCTTGGCGAGCAACGGCTGGCATCCCGCATCGTCGGGGGTAAGCGATACACGGCGAATCAGCTCGCGCGTGAGATCGAAAATCTCGCCGTCGGCGCTCATACGGCGAACAGCTTCGCGAACAGTTTGTCGGTGAAGCCGAGACTCACCTCGTCGCCGCGCACGACCACCGGCCGGCGCACGAGCGCGGGATATTCCTTGAGCAACAGCAGCCATTCTGGATCGGAACCCGGCGTCTTGCGCGCGGGGGGGAGGTTGCGCCAAGTCATGCCGCTGCGATTGACCAGCGACTCCCAACCGCCGACGGTTTTGGCCCAGGCTTTCAGCGTCGCAGGATCGACGCGATGTTCGCGATAGTCGATGAACTCGTGCACGATCTTGTTGCGATCAAGCCACTTGCGCGCTTTCTTGCAGGTCTCGCATTTTTCGAGGCCGTAAACCTTCACGCTCATGTTGCACCGTCCTGTTTGAAGTTGAGCTCCACACCATTTCCGGCGGGATCGCGAAAGAATATCTGACGCTGTTGCTCGCCGGGAACGTCGTCCATTTCGTGGGGAATCCCCGCGGCAGCCAACACCGCGCGCATCGAATCAAAATGTTCGCAGGTGAAAGCAACATGATCGAATGTCGCCGTAACACCGACGGCACGCACTTCATCCGGTCGCGTTTGGGTCAAGTGCAGAACATCCTGTTCGCCCGCGTATAGCCAGTAGCCGAGACTGCGGAACGCGGGGCGTGGTCCCACGCGCAAACCGACCGCGACGCAATAAAAATCGCGCAGTTGCTCGAGCAGTGGACTTGGCGCCCGAATGTTGTAGTGATTCAACCCGAGCGTCGCCACGACCTACTCGCCACCGCGCAGCAGCTCATTGATCGACGTCTTCGAGCGTGTCTTCTCGTCGACCTGCTTGACGATGACGGCCGCGTAAAGGCTGTGGCTGCCATCGGCCGCGGGCAGCGAGCCGGCGACAACAACACTACCCGCAGGCACGCGGCCATAGCTGATCTTGCCGGTCGCGCGATCGTAGATGCGCGTGGACTGGCCGATGAATACGCCCATGCCGATCACGCTGCCGCGCTCGACGATGCAGCCCTCGACAACTTCGGAACGTGCGCCGACAAAGCAGTCGTCCTCGATGATCGTCGGACCGGCCTGCAGCGGCTCGAGCACGCCGCCGATGCCGACACCGCCGGACAAATGTACATTTTTACCAATTTGCGCACAGGAGCCGACCGTGGCCCAGGTATCGACCATCGTGCCCGCGCCGACGTAGGCACCGATATTGACGAAGCTCGGCATCAACACGACATCCTTGCCGATATGCGCGCCGCGGCGCACGACCGCGCCCGGCACCGCGCGCGCGCCAAGCGCTTTGAACGCCGCCTCGTCGAAGCCCTCGAAGCGGAGCGGCACCTTGTCGAAATACGGCGCCGGCGCCGCGTCCATCACGCGATTGCCGTTGATGCGGAACGACAGCAGAACGGTCTTCTTCAGCCACTGATTCACGCGCCAGCCATTCGTGCCATCGGGCTCGGCCACACGCAGCTCGCCCGTTTCGAGCAGGCTCAGGGCGCGCTCGACCGCGGGCCTGATTGCGCTGTCGATTTCGGCGGAGGTGAGTTCGGCACGGCGTTCCCAGGCCGAGTCGATGGTCTGTTCAAGAGATGACATGCGGCTCCAGTCTGTGCGGTTCCAATGTGCTGGTGGACGGTGCAACCGGCGCGACGCGAGATACGAGCAGATCGCGCAGCGCGGCGCAGGCTTTTTCGTTCAGCGCGCGATTGTATTCGTCGCTGAGCAGAAAGAAATCCTCGACGCGTTCGCCGAAGGTCGCGATGCGCGCGTCATGCACGCGCACGCGGCGCTCGCGCAGGGTTTGCGCGACGGTCGCGAGCAGGCCGGGGCGATCGGAGCAGACCAGTGCGAGCTGCGTGTGCGAGGTCGACGGATCGCGGCGGAATTCGATGCGCGTCGGCACGTTGAAGTGCTTGAGCCGCCGCGCCGGCCGCTGCTCGGACATGTGCACGGAATACGGCGTCTGCCGCAGCACCTCGTCGAGCGCGTTCTGCAGGCGCTGCGCGGTATCGGCGTCGAGCACGTGCCCGGCCTGGTCGAGCACGAGGAATGAATCCATGCCCCAGCCGCTCTTCGAAGTGACGATGCGCGCATCGAACACGGACAGGCGCATGCGTTCGAACACCGCGGTCACCGCGGCGAACAGGCCGTCGCCGTCGCGCGCGTGCACGAACACCTCGCTGCCGCCGCGCGGACCTTGCGCATCGATCAATACGAGGGGTTTGTCGCCTGTGCCCACGCGCGCGATGCCCATGGTCTGCCACGCGATCAGGCCCGGGTGGATGCGCAGGAAGATTTCCTCGGGGAAATCGGCCCAGATCTGCGCAATCGTCGCCACGTCAATCCCTTGCGCAAGCAACAGGTCGCGCGCCTGCATCTGCGCATCGAGCACGCGCTCCTCGGCATGCGGCGGGCGTTCGAGCCCGCCGCGCAGCATATAGCGCGCACTCGCGTAGAGTTCCGCCAAAAGTTTACTTTTCCAGGAATTCCACAATTTTTGACTGGTGCCGGCGATATCGGCGACCGTGAGCAGATACAGATAGTCGAGTCGCTCTGAGTCGGCCACCGCGACGGCGAATTCGTGCACGACATCGGGGTCGGTGATGTCGCGCGTCTGTGCGGCGACACTCATGATCAGATGTCGCCGCACGAGCCAGGCGACGAGGTCGATATCGGCGGCGGACAGGCCGATGCGCAGGCAGAACTCGCGCGCGTCCTTCTCGCCCAGTTCGGAGTGATCGCCGCCGCGTCCCTTGGCGATGTCGTGGAACAGCCCAGCGAGCAGCAGCAGCTCCGGCCGCGGCAGGCGCTCGATCAGTTCGTGCGCGAGACTGAACTGTTCGCGCCCCTCGGCGCTCGCAAACCTTGCCATGTTGCGCAGTACGCGCATGGTGTGTTCGTCGACCGTGTAGACGTGGAACAGGTCGTATTGCATGCGCCCGACGACCTTGCCGAACGCCGGCAGATAGCGCGCGAGCACGCCGTAGCGATTCATGCGCACGAGCGCGTCGACGGCGGGTACACCTTTGCGCAGCAGACGCGCGAAGGCGGCGTTGACTTCGTCGTCCCACGGCAGATCGGCGTCGACTTGTTCGAGCGCCTCGCCGATGCGCCGCGCGAGGTCGGCGCGCAGGCCGCGCACTTCCGGGTGCTCGAGCCAGATACGGAACAGATCGATCAGCGCCGCGGGTCGCATGAGGAACAGATCGGGCGGATCGCAATCGAGGCGGCCGCCGATCGCGACGAAGTCGAGGCTCAGGCGCTGCGGCGTCGCGCCGATCGATGCGGGGTCGAGCTGCTCTTCGCAGCGCTGCACAAACTGGTCGAGCAGGCGCTGGATCGCGATCGCCGCGCGGAAATAGCCTTGCATGAACTGCTCGACGCCGAGGTTCTGCGCATGCTCGTCTCTATAGCCAAGGCGTCGCGCGAGTTCGCGCTGGAAATCGAACAGCAGGCGTTCTTCGGGGCGGCCGGCGACGAGGTGCAGCGCGTAGCGCGCGCGCCAGAGCACCGCCTCCGCCGACTCGGCCGCGGCGCGTTCGGCTTCCGAGATCAGTCCGCGCTCGACGAGTTGCTGCAGCGTCGGCGCGGCGAACAGGCGCGCGCCGAGCCAGCGCACGAGTTGCAGCGCACGCAAGCCGCCGGGGCCATCCTTGAGATTCGGTTCGAGGTTGTAGGCGGTGTCATTGAACCGCGCTCGGCGCTGCTGTTCCTCGGCGAGCTTCGCTTCGAGATATTTCGCCGGCGACCAGATCGCGGCGTCCGTCATCAAGCGAGCGAATCCCGCATCGAGCAAAGCAGCACTCGCGCGCAGCACGCGCGCATCGAGCAGGCTCGTGTAGATCGTCGCGTCGCCCGCGGCCAGCTCGCGGCATTCGGCGAGCGTGCGCACCGCATGGCCGGGCTTGAGTCCGACGTCCCACAGACAGGTGAAAAAAGATTCGATCGCACGCTGCGCCGCGGGTTCGAGCATGGGCGTCGTGAGCACGAGCAGATCGACATCGGAAAACGGAAACAACTCGGCGCGACCGAAACCACCAGCCGCATATAGCGCGAGTGCGTCGTTCTCGCCGACGCAGGCAACCCACACATGCACGACCACACGCTCGACCGCCTGCGCACGCGCGCGTACGAGCGCGACCGCGTCGCTGCCCGATGTGCTGAAGAAGGCATCGGCCAGCTGCCGATCGAAATCGCCGAGCAGCTGCCGCAGCGCGAGCCGCGCCGGCCCGGATACGCCGGCGCGCGGCACCGATGGCGGCAAGCGCGGAAGCGGCAGATTGGCTGCGTGAGTGGTCACGCTGCAAAACTAGAGGGTCAGGCGCGAAACGTCAAAGACCCATCAGGAATAACGCAAACGGCGTCGCCGCCTATGCGGCCTTCGGCCAGGGAGTCAGAATTTCGACGCCATCGTCGGTGACAGTGACGGTGTGTTCCCACTGCGCCGACAGCGAATGGTCGCGCGTGACCACGGTCCAGCCGTCGGGCAGCAGACGCGTGCCCGGCTTGCCCGCATTGACCATCGGTTCGACGGTGAAGGTCATGCCTTTTTCAAGCCGCATGCCCGCACCGCGCTGGCCGTAATGCAGCACCTGCGGATCCTCGTGATAGATGCGACCGATGCCGTGGCCGCAGTATTCGCGCACGACCGAGAAGCCCGCACCTTCGACATGCTTCTGGATCGCATGGCCGATGTCGCCGAGCGTCGCGCCGGGTTTTACTTGCTCGATGCCGAGCAGCATCGCTTCGAGCGTGACCGTACACAGGCGCTGCGCGCGCACGTCGGGCTTGCCGACGTAATACATGCGGCTGGTGTCGCCATGCCAGCCGTCCTTGATCACGGTGACGTCGATATTGACGATGTCGCCGTCCTTCAGCACCTTGGCCGGGCTCGGAATGCCGTGGCAGATCACGTGATTGACCGAAGTACAGATCGTCTTCGGAAAGCCCTTGTAGCCAACATTGGCCGGAATGGCCTGCTGCACATTGGTGATGTAGTCGTGGCAAAGGCGATCGAGTTCCTCGGTCGAAACGCCCGGCTTGACGTGCGGCACGATCATCTCGAGCACCTCGGCAGCGAGGCGGCCGGCGATGCGCATTTTTTCGATTTGCTCGGGGGTTTTGATCGTGACGGGCATGCTGACGGAGGTCTTTTTGAGTATCTGAACCGGTGAATTGTAACGGTATCGCGGGCTTATTGCGCGCAAGTCCCTGAACCCGCTATAATTCCGCAGTTCCCTACGGGCCAATTGGATCGGGGAACAAATCCGCACACGTCTCGATACCGTTGTCGGGGTGCTTCTCGCAAACGCTACGCCGTTTGTCGAAGAGGTCGCCAACGCTGGAGACGTGGAGGTTCTAACCCCGGACGTCACCGCTCACAAGACACAGCGGTGCGTCCCTATTTGGAGTTTCTTTCCCATGCCTCAAGTCACCATGCGCCAGATGCTCGAAGCTGGCGTGCATTTCGGCCATCAGACCCGTTACTGGAATCCCCGCATGGCGCCGTACATTTTCGGCGCGCGCGGCAAGATCCACATCATCAACCTCGAGAAGACGCTGCCGCTGTTCACCGACGCGATGAACTTCCTGTCGGGCCTGGCGCAGAAGCGCGGCACCGTGCTGTTCGTCGGCACCAAGCGCTCGGCGCGCGATTCGCTCAAGGAAGAAGCCGCGCGTTGCGGCATGCCGTACATCTCGCAGCGCTGGCTCGGCGGCATGCTGACCAACTTCCGCACGGTCAAGCAGTCGATCGCGCGCCTGAAGGAAATCGAGGCGATGTCGACCGACGGCAGCTTCGACAAGCTGGTCAAGCACGAAGTGCTCGGCCTGCTGCGCGAGAAGGAAAAGCTCGAGAAGTCGCTCGGCGGCATCAAGAACATGAACGCCCTGCCGGACGCGCTGTTCGTGATCGACATCGGTCATGAAGACATCGCGATCAAGGAAGCGAAGAAGCTCGGCATTCCGGTCGTGGCCGTGGTCGATACCAACTACGACCCGTCGCTGGTCGACTACGCGATCCCGGGCAACGACGACGCGATCCGCGCGATCAAGCTGTTCGCACGCGCCGCCGCCGACGCCGTGCTCGAAGGCAAAGCTGCCGCGCCCGCCTACGTCGCCGCCGCCAAGGACGAGTTCGTCGAACTCGACGCCGAAGGCAATCCGGTGACCAAGCAGG
>CAZDWH010000094.1:0-11993 GCA_964509025.1 uncultured Rhodanobacteraceae bacterium | reverse complement strand
ACTCCCGACCTCTGCATTGCGAACGCAGCGCTCTCCCAGCTGAGCTACCGCCCCATTTTTTGCAAAAAATTGGGCATCCATGCCGCAACTTTTGCGTCGCTCGGCCCGAAGTAAATTCGGGCCGACTCCCGCCGCTGCTGCGCGGCGTTGGTGCTTCGCGCACCAATCCCCGCGCACCACTTCTGGCGAGCCGCGCATGATAGCGGGCTCGGGAATTTGACGCAACCGGCGGCCGCTCAGGCCAGCAGCTTCTGGCGCAGAGCGACGTAATCGTTCGGCAGCGGATCGGCATGCGCAGGCCGATCGAGCAACTCGGCGAGGCTTGTGGGCACGGCAACCCGCGTGTTGGTCAATGGCTCGACGATGCCCTCGAATTTGGCTGGATGCGCGGTCGATACCACGGTCCAGTCGCCTTCCGCACCATCGGCACGCAGGCGCTCGAGCAGACATACCGCAGTCGCGGTATGCGGACAGAAGACTTCGCCGAACTGTTTGTGCCGCGTGGAAATCGTCGCGCGGATGGATTGATCGTCGATGGTCTGCACGACGAACTCGCGACGCAGTTGCGCGGCATCGGGATAGAGCCAGCTAAGGCGCTCGAAATTGCTTGGGCTCCCGACGTCCATCGCGTTGGCGAGCGTGGCGAGGCTCGCTTGCGGCGTGTAATCGGCGCCGGCGAAGAAATCCGGCAACACGCGATTGGCATTGGTCGCCAACGCGATCGCGCCGATCGGCAGTCCGCAGGCGCGCGCGAGCACGCAGGCGACTGCATTGCCGAGATTGCCGGTCGGCACGACGAAATGCAGTTTCGTGTCGTGCGCGCGCCAGTGCGCGAGCGCCGCTTGCGCGTAGTAGGCCATCTGCGGCAGCAGGCGGCCGAGGCTGATGCTGTTGGCGGAACCGAGCGGCGCGCGCTCACGCAGCTGCGAGTCAGCGAGCGCCTGTTTGACCAGTCGTTGGCAGTCATCGAACGAGCCCGCGACGCGCAGCGCGCGCACATTGCCGCCGAAACAGCCGAGCTGGTGCGCCTGGCGCGGCGAGACGCGACCGTCGGGGTAGAGGATCGCGACGCGGAAGCCGGGCGCGCCGGCAAACGCGGCGCCGACCGCAGCGCCGGTATCGCCTGACGTGGCTACCAGGATGGTGGTCGGCGGTTGCGCGTCATCGTGGCGCAAGCGGCGCATGCACGCGGCGAGAAAACGTGCGCCGAAATCCTTGAACGCGGCGGTCGGTCCGTGGAACAGTTCGAGCACATGATCGCGCGGCGTCGCGAGCGGATGCAGCGGCGCGGGAAAGGTGAACGCTTCGGCGCAGATCGCCGGCAATTCTGCAGCGAGTGCGTCGCCGACGAAAAAAGGCGCCAGCAAATGCGCCGCGACATCGACGAGCGACTCGCGCGCGTCGAAATCCTCCGGGGCCAATCGCGGCAGAGTCTGCGGTACATAGAGCCCGCCGTCGGGCGCGAGTCCCGTTGCGACGGCGGCGGAGAGTCCTAGCGCGGGCGACTTGCCGCGCGTGCTGGCGTATTTCATGCGAGCACCCTCGCGGCCGGGCCGTTCACCGGCGAGACGAAACTTTCGCTATCGACGCCGGCTGCGGCGAATGCGACACGCATCGCAGGCGCCGCCGCTTCGGCCGTCGCGCGTGATTCGAACCAGCCGAATACGCTCGGGCCTGCGCCGGAAATGCTCGCGCCGAATGCGCCGTGGTCGAGTGCGGCCTGTTTCACGCCGGCAAAGCCTTGAATGAGCGGTGCGCGGCGTGGTTCGACCAGCACATCATTTAATCCGGCGCGCACGAGTGCCGCGTCGCCACTGCGGCAACCTTCGAGAAACAACGCGAGATTCGCGCTTTGCGCAACGAAATCGCCGATCGCATACGCACCCTTGAGCGCTTCGCGCGCGCGCCGCGTTTCGAGCGTCGCATGCGGATGCACCAATACTGCATGCCACGCTTCGGGCGCGGAAATTTTTACGAGGCGATCATGCGTTGCGAGCACGATGCCGCCGAGCAGCATCGGTCCGACATTGTCGCCGTGATGGCTGCCACTTGCGACCGCTTCGCCAGCGAGTGCGAAAGGATAGAGCGCTTCCGCCGACAATGGCGCATCGAGGAGCGAATTTGCGGCGACGAGCGCGGCAACGCAGCTCGCCGCCGAGCCGCCCATGCCCGAGCCGAACGCGATGCCTTTGTCGAGTTCGATCTCGAAACCAAATGGCAGCTTGAGCGCATCGCGCAACGCGATCAGCGCTGCGCCAGCGGTGTTCCTTTCTGCTTCCATCGGCAAGGCGATGGCAGAGTGCCGAATCGCCACAATGTGTACTTGTGGATTTTGCGTGCGCCGCACTGTGGCGCGATCGCCGGGGCCTTCGATGGTCTGGCCAAGAATGTCGAAACCGACGCCGAGATTGCCGATCGATGCGGGCGAGAAGGCCGTTGCTTCCTGCCTGGCCGTCATATGCGTACATTCCGCTTGATTTTGTCTCCCGCGCATGGGCGCGCGAGAGGCAGGGAGGCGCTTGCAGTGATAGTGGTTCTCATGAGCACGGTCATACGCGCGCGCCCAAAGACGCCGCAACACGCAGCAAATCGGAAAACACGCCGGCGGCTGTGACCTGCGGTCCGGCTCCCGGACCTTGCACGACGAGCGGGTTATCGCAATAGCGTCGAGTCGAGAACATCACGATATTGTCGGTCAAACGCAGATTCGCGAACGCATGTGTGCGCGGCAGCTCGACGACACCGACGCTGGCCTTGCCGTCGCGATCGAGGCGCGCGACATAGCGCAACACGCAATCATTCGCTCGCGCCTGCTCGAAGCGTGCGGCGATTGGCGCATCGAGTTCGGCGAGCCGAGCCATGAACTCATCGCGTCCGGCGCTTTGCAGCGCGAGCGGCACGAGATTCTCGACTGCGACGTCGGACAGTGACAGTTCGCGCCCGGCCTCGCGCGCGAGGATCACGAGCTTGCGTGCGACGTCGACGCCCGACAGATCGTCGCGTGGATCAGGCTCGGTATAACCGAGTCCATGCGCTTCGCGGATCAGAGCGGAGAACGGCACGCTGCCGTCGTATTTGTTGAACAGCCAGGCCAGCGTGCCGGAGAAGATGCCCTCGACCGCGATCAGCTCGTCGCCGGTATCGAGCAGGTCGCGCAGCGTCTGCACCACGGGAAGACCCGCGCCGACCGTCGCCTCGTAACGGAAACGCGCGCCGCCACGCGCCGCCGCGGTCTTGATCGCGCGGTAGCGCTCGAGTGGGCCCGCTCCGGCCTGCTTGTTTGGCGTGATCACATGAATGCCGGCTGCGAGCCACTCGGTATACTTCTCCGCGACCGCGCTGCTGCCCGAGCAATCGACGATCACCGTATGCGGCAGATGCGCGGCGACCAGATGTTTCATGAAACCGTCGATGTCGTTGGCGGTGAAATCCGCGTCGCGGTCGCGCCAGTTGGTGCCGAGATCGCGCTCGTCGGCGAGCAGGTATTTCGTCGAAAGAATTGCGCGCAGACGCAGATCGAGATTCGCGTCGCGGCGCAAGCGCGGCGCGGCGGCGGCGATCTGGTCGAGCAGGGCGGCGCCGACCTTGCCGGGCCCGATCAGCCCGACCGAAATCGTCTGGCGCGACAGCCAGAACGCTGCGTGTGCGGCGCGCAGCGCGAGCGTGGCCTGTTCGCGCGAGATGGCGACCGAGATATTGCGCTCCGACGCGCCCTGCGCGATCGCGCGGATGTTCACGTGCGAACGCGCGAGCGCATCGAACAGGCGCGCCGCTACGCCGGGCACGCCGGCCATGCGATCGCCGACCGCAGCGAGCACGCTGATGTCGCGCGCTACGCTGACGCCACTGATCTGACCTGCGTGCAGCTCGCGCGCGAAGGCCCCTTCGATCGCGGCGCGCGCGGTGTCGGCTTCGGCGAGTTTGACGACACAGCAGATGGAGTGTTCCGACGAACCCTGCGAGATCATCACGACCGATACGCGCGCCGCGCGCAGCGCCGCGAACACGCGTTCGGCCGTGCCGGGCACGCCGATCATGCCGGTGCCCTCGACATTGAGCAGGGCGAGGTCGTGCGCGAGCGTGAGCCCCTTGACCGGTCCGTTCGCGTCGCCTTCGGCGTCGATGCGCGTGCCCGGGTGATCTGGCTTGAACGTGTTGCGGATCAGGATCGGCAGTCCGCGCGAAATCGCCGGCGCCATCGTCTGCGGATGGATCACCTTGGCACCGAAATAGGCCAGTTCGCAGGCCTCGTTGTAGCTCATCGCCGCGAGCGTGACCGCTTCGGTTTCGATGCGCGGATCAGCGCTGAGTACACCGTCGACGTCGGTCCAGATATGCAGTTCCTCGCTTTTATACAAGGCCGCGAAGATCGCGCCGGAGTAGTCGCTGCCGTTGCGACCGAGTACGGTGTCGCGTCCTTGCGCATCGCGTGCGACGTAGCCGGTGACGATGACACGCAACGCGAGGTTGCGCACACGCCAGTCGGCGAGCTTCGCCGCGGTGGCGTCCCAGTCGACCGCGACGCCGAGTTCCTCATGCTGCACGACGAGCACGTCGCGCGCATCGAGCAGGGCATAGTCGGCACCCTCGGCGCGCAACAGGGCATGCAGCAGATAGGCGGACCAGACTTCACCGTTGCCGCTAGTCGCCTCAGCCACGCCCTGACCGGCGCCGCGAAGTACGGCGATCGCATTGAGCGTCTGCGCGAGCTCGTCGAAACGCTGCATGAGCCAGGCCTGTGCGTCGGCGGCTCTGGATCCGAGCAGTTCCTGTGCGGCGCCGAGGTGGCGCTGACGCAGCGCGTCGAGTTTTTCCTGCCAGGCTTCGCCGCAAGCCGCCGCACTGGTCAGTCCGAGCAAGGCATCGGTCACGCCCTGCATCGCGGAGACGACGACGACCTGTGTCGTCTCTGGCCGCGCGCGGATCAATTGCGCGACGTGCGCGATGCGCGCCGCATTGGCCAGCGACGAGCCGCCGAACTTGTGCGTGACATTGCGTACTACTGCGGCGGCCGCGAGAGCACCGTGCCTGACAGCATCGACGGCGGGAGGGGTTTCCAGGGTCATGCGTTGTGGCCTCATGGTAAAGACGTCTAGACGTCCATTCGAGGCCCGCATTCTAACCGAGACTGCGGCGTTTGCCCGCATCCTCGTCGAGGTGCGGGCCGTTGCATTGCGGTTTTACTCGCGCACAACGGACCGCACCACGATAGTCGTGGTAATGGTCGTCGTCGTGGTCGTGAGTGCGCGGAACATGGCTGCAGTGGAACCGATCGGCACGGGCATGTCAAGCAGCCGAACCGTATAAGGAAATTGCCTGTCGCACAGGCTCAGCCGGAACTTGCGAGTCCGGTCAGCGCGTCTTGCAGCAGCGGCTTGCGCCAGCCTTCGAGCGCGGCCGGCCAGGCGCGGTCGCTGAGCAGCGCCTCGAGATGGCGGCGCGGGCAGAGCAGGCCGTCGGCGATGCCGAGCGTCTGCGCAATGCGCGCAACTTCGTCCTTCATCTTGGCGAGCGTGCGCTTGTCGGCGGTCGTCAGCGGCGGCGGAATCGGCTGCGCCGTCTCGTCGTCTGCATCGAACGGACGCTGCAACTGTTCGAAAACCTCACGGCGCTGCGCGCTGCGCAGGGCGCGCAGCCCGCGCGTGCGCTCGAAAAGTTCCTCGGTGTTCGCGGGCGGCTGTGCGGCAAGGTTCAGTGCGGCCGCGTCGTCGAGCAGCCAGGGGCGCGGCTTGTCGAGGGAACGTGCGCTCGCCTCGCGCCAGAGCAGCAGACGGCGCAGACGCATCTGCGCTTCGCGCGGCCATTCGCTCGCGCCGCGAAAAGCCAGCTGCGGTTGCGGGTCGGGCTGCGCGTGTACGACGCGATCGATCAGGCGGCGACAATCTTCGCGCAGCCATTGGCTGCGGCCGAGCGCATCGAGTTTCGCCGCGAGCTGCGCGTGCAGTTCGGCCAGATGCACCACGTCCTGTGCAGCATAGTCGAGCTGCGCAGCGCTGAGCGGGCGCTGCAGCCAGTCCGAACGCGTTTCGGATTTCGGCAGATCGATGCCGAGCATCGATGAGACGAGTTTCTGGTAGGAAAGGCCGAAGCCGATGCCGGCGAGCGCGGCGGCGATCTGCGTGTCGAACAGCTCGCCGGGGCCATCGGGCAGGAGCGGCGATAGCGCATCGAGATCTTCGCTCGCACTGTGCATGATGACGAGATTCGCATGGCCGCCCAAGCGCGCGGCGAGCCCGGCGTGCGTGCCAAGCAGCGGTGCGTCTATCAGCGCGGTACGCCCGTCGATATTCAGCTGCACCAGAGCCAGCTTCGGTGCGAACGTGTTGGTGCGCATGAATTCAGTATCGAGCCCCGCGTGTGCGCCTGCGGGCGCGATGGCGAGCCAGCTGTCGAGCGTGGCGGCGTCGGCGATCCAATCGAATGACATGCGCTGATCCTCGGTGTTGTTGCCGCACGCGGTGCGACGACAACGCGAGCTGAAGCAGGTGATCGCGCGCGCTTGCGGCAATCAGTCGCATAGCCTAAGGTGCAAGCAGGAATTTGTCAGGCGAATTTTCTGCGGTCATGCCCGGTAGCGATGTCGTCCACAAGCAGAGTGTGCTCGGTGGCATCGCGGGTATCGCGGTTCTGGCGTTCGCGCTGGTCTATCGTTTCTATCCGGGATTGCCGAGCGGGCTGCAGCTGTCGAATCAGCCGGGTGCGGCGACGACATCGGGCGCATCGGTGCTGACGATGCGCACTCCCGCGGGCATGCCCGGCGTTGTGGCGGTGGACCCCGCGCAGCCCGGCCCGAGCCAGTGGGGCCCGCCGATCAGCTTGGCACAGCCTGCGCCGCCTTCGACCAAGGCGATCGCGGCGCTGCTGGTGAAGGCCGCATTGGCCTTCGACAAGGGGCGCCTGCTCGACGAAAAGGACGGCGCGCTCGCGTTGTATCGGCAGGTGCTCGCTGGCGATGCGCGCAGCACGGCCGCGCGCGCTGGAGTGGAAAAAGTCCATAACGCACTGTTGCAGCAGGCCGGCGACGCGCTCGATCGCGGCGACGAAGCGGCAGCGACCAAGCTGATCGACATGCTGCGCGAGCAGGCGTTCGACGACGATCGTCTGGGTACCTTGGAAGCGCGCGTGAAGCGACTGCGCCTCACGACGCCACTGCTGACCCAGGCGGCCGAACTGCTGCACAGGCCGGGCGCCGAGGAGAGTACGAAAAACGAGGCTGCGGCGCTCGGGATCTATCGGCAGGTGCTCAAGATCGACACCGGCAACAAGCTCGCCGACGAGGGCCTCGCACGCATCGAGCGCGGCTATATCGATCGCGCGCTCGCCGCCGCGGCGCAGGACGATTTCTCCGGGGCCGACCAGGTGCTCGCCGACGCAGCGCCGATTCGTCCCGGCTCGCACGAGCTGCTCGATGTGCGCACGCAGATCGAAGGCATCCGGCACCAGCGCGCGACAGCGGTCATGACGCAGGCCAATTCCGCGCTCGACGCGGGCAACGCCGACCTGGCGCAGTTGCTCGCGACCAAGGCGCAGGGCTTGAGCCCTGACGTCGCCGGGGTCGACGCGTTCAACGAGCGCCTGCGCAATGCGCGCCTGTACGCGAGCTTCAAGCCGGGCCAGGTAATCGCCGACGCTTTCGTCGACCGCGGCGGCAAGGCGCCGCCGCTGGTGGTGGTGCCGACGGGCGCATTCGTCATGGGTTCGCCGGCGCAGGAGACCGGGCATCGCGCGAGCGAGGAACCGCAGCGCGAGGTCAATATCAAGAGCGGCTTTGCGCTGTCCCGCGATGAAGTCACGGTTGCCGAGTTCCGCAGCTTCGTCGAGGATGCGCGCTACGAGACCGACGCGGATCGCTTGGGTACGTCGGTCGTTTACGATGAAGAAAGCGGCCGCACGATCGACAAACGCGAGGTCAACTGGCAGCGCGACTACACCGGCGCGACCGCAAACGACAACCTGCCGGTGCTCCACGTGTCGTGGAACGACGCCAATGCTTACGCGCGCTGGCTTGCCGCGCGCACCGGCAAGCGCTATCGCCTGCCGAGCGAGGCGGAGTACGAGTACGTCCTGCGTGCCGGCACGCAGACGCGCTTCTGGTGGGGCGATGGCAATCCGACCCGGATCGTGGGGAATCTGACCGGCGATCGCGACGAGTCGACGCCATCGCGGCGCCGCTGGACCAACGCCTTCCCGCACTACGGCGACGGGTCGTGGGGCCCGGCGCTGATCGGCAAATACGAATCCAACCCGTTCGGCTTGCGCGACGTCGACGGCAATGTGTCGGCCTGGGTCGAGGACTGCTGGCACGACAGCTACCTGCGCGCGCCGGCAGACAGTCGTGCCTGGGTCAATCCCGGTTGCGAACGCCATGTCGTGCGCGGTGCCTCCTGGGGCAGCGCGCCAGAGCAGGCGCGTTCGGCGTTCCGCACGAATATGCCGGCCGATTCGCGCAATGCTCAGGTCGGTATTCGCATCGCGCGCGATCTCTAAGTCGCTGCACCTCGACGCGATTGTCGAGGCGGCACAAGACTGTCCTCGATTTCAGCTCCGGGCATGCTTTTTGCCTACGCGGAGGCCGCAGAAATACGTTGATTTTCTGTGATATATATCACAAATCTAAAAAATGGATTAAATTGCAATAGAGCGTTGCCCGTGCGTTAGCAGTGAGGGAGGCGGGCAGCGACCCCTGATGCCGCAAGAACCGCGGCGTACGCTGCCGCCGCGAGATCCCTGACCCCCAAGGAGATCCCCATGAACCCCCGTTTCGAGCGCTCCGGTCCGATCGAGCAACTGTCCAGCTACCCTACCTGGGCCCAGGACATGGTTGCCGATTGCGAAAACAACAAACAAAGCGTCGTTGGCCATGAACTCTTCGCATTGATGCGCGAAGCGCGGCTCGACCCAGAATCCACCGCAAATTTCATGATCGGCATCTGGCCCGTGATCGAACGCTTCCCGGGCTATATGGCAATGAATCTGCTCAAGACGAGTTTCGGGCGCAGCGCCGGCGACAACCTCGCACGACGTTGGCTCGTGCGCAACATCCGCGTCGAGCAGAACCACGCCGAGTATTGGCTCAATTGGGCCGAAGGTGAGGGCGTCGCGCGCGCAAAGGTGCTCGATACGAAGTGGGCGTCACACGAGTCCGATGCGCTGGCGCACTGGTGTGAGGACGTCAGCCGTTCGGGCACGCTTGCCGCGGGTATCGCCGCGACGAATTACGCCATCGAAGGCGCGACGGGTGAATGGTCGCAATTGGTCTACGACAGTCCGGCCTACCGCAATAGTCTCGACACGGCGAGCCTGCGCTGGCTGCATCTGCACGCGGCCTACGACGATACGCATCCGTGGGAGGCGCTCGAGATCGTATGTACGCTGCTTGGCACGGCTCCTGCTGCGCATGAAGTGAAGCATATCAGCGAGTGCGTCGGCAGAACCTACCAGGCCATGGCGATGACACTGGACAAGTGCCTCGTCAAGCGCAATCTTGGCAGGATCGAAATCGCAGCCTGAAGGACTAGCTTCGCAGGAGCGGGAACGACATGGGCGACTCCGAAACCAATTCGCCGCGCGCATTGTCGCGGCGTCTGTTGCCGCTGGCCTATGCCTTGGCGGTGCTGGTCGCGTTGATCCTGCTGCTGACCTGGGGGGCCTTGCAGATGCAGGTGACTCTCGCCGGTTTTCTCAACGGCGAAAGCCTGTGGTCGAAGGCCCAGAAACAGGCCGTGATCGATCTCGGAAACTTTACCGCGAGCGGAGACGCCGCCAGCCTGAGTAGTTTCCGCAGCAACTACGAAGTGCTGGTTGCGGATAGGTTCGCGCGCGATCAGATCGCCTCCGGACACTTCAACCAGAATGAAGTATTCGACGCGTTTCGCCGCGGCGGGGTCATTCCCGACGCGATCCCCGGAATGGTGTTCATCCTGCAGTATTTTTCCGCCGCGCCGCATATGCGCGAGGCGATGCAGGCTTGGCATTCGGTCGACGATGCGATCGTGGAACTCTCCAGCGTCGCCGACCAGGTACAGGACGCTTGGTCCAAGGGGCAGTTGGCAGGTGCGACGAGTCGAAGCCAGCAATTGCGCATCAACCAACTGAATCAGTTCATCCAGCCGCGCGCCGACCTGTTCTCGCGCGAAATCGCGGGTGGCGCCGCATGGATCGGCCTGGTGTTGTTCGCGAGCGTGTTTTTCTTCGCTACCGCGGCGATGTTGGTATGGCTGCGTATGGCCAAACGCATCCTCGCCGGCGTGCGTGGCACCGAGGAGCGCTATCGTCTGCTGTTCGACAGCGCGGCAGACGCGATCGTGATGGTGGACGAGGGTTCGGGCACGATCGTAGACGCCAACCGTACCGCTTCGACTTGGGTCGGCCGTTCGGTGCGCGAAATCATTGGCGCGCCGTATGCGGACATGTTCGAGTCCGGGAAAATCGGCGACACCTCGCTGCCCGGACAGGACGAGCTGCGCGCACTCGACGGCAGCGTGCGTTCGGTCGAGACGCAGAGCAGTCTGGTCCGTTGGGGCACGACATTCGTGCGCCAGGCGATCATCCGCGATATGTCCGAGCGGGTAGCGATGGAGCAGGAGCGGCGCATCGCTGCCGAAGCGCTCGCCTCGATTGCCGAAGGCGTGATCATCGCCGATGCCGAGCGGCGCGTCGTCGCGGTCAATGCCGCGCATACACTGATCACCGGCTACGAAGCCGAAACCGCGCGCACGTTGCGTTTGGGCGATCTGCGTACCTTGCCTGACGGCAGTCCGCTGCCTGAGCGGATCTGGCAAACCATCGCGCGTGACGGCAACTGGATTGGCGAGGTGAAGACGCGCCGGCGCGACGGCAGCCACTACATCGAGCAGCTCAGCGTCAGCGTGATCCGCGACGACCGCGGCATCGTGCAGCATTACGTCGCGGTGTTCACGGATATCAGCGCAAGCAAGGCCAGCCAGCAGCGCCTGGAGCATCTCGCCGCGCACGATCCGCTCACCGGCCTGCTCAACCGCGCTAGTTTCGAGGAGGCTTGCGCCGATGCGATCCGTGCGGCCGAGCGCGACCGCGCCGCCAGCGCCGTGCTGTTCATCGATCTCGACGCATTCAAGATCGTCAACGACAGTTACAGCCATGCCTTTGGCGACCGCCTGCTCGCCGAAGTCGCCGCTCGCATCACGCGTCAGCTCGGCGAGGGCGACGCCGCAAGCCGCATCGGTGGCGACGAATTCACCGTGCTCGTGCGCCGCCTGCGCGTGCGCGAAGATGCCGCAGCGCTGGCCAACCGCCTGCTCGTCGTGCTGTCGGAGCCGTTCGTGATCAACGATCACGAAATCACGCTGACCGCGAGCATCGGCGTCGCCGGCTATCCGCTCGACGGCAAGGATGCGACCGCGTTGATCGGCAACGCCGACGCGGCGATGTATGCGGCGAAGACCAAGCAGCGCAATTCCATCCGCTTCTACACGCCGATGATGCACGCGGACATGCACAAGCGCGTGCATCTCGCAACCGAGCTGCGCCAGGCGCTCGCGCGCGACGAGTTCCGTCTGCTGTACCAGCCTTGCGTGGAATTGCGCACCGGCCGCATCGTCGGCGTCGAGGCGCTGCTGCGCTGGCAGCATCCGGAGCGCGGCGAGATCATGCCGAATGATTTTATCCCGGTCGCCGAGACGCTCGGCCTGATCCGGCATATCGATCAATGGGTGATGCAGGCAGCGTGCAAGCAGCTCAACGCCTGGGATGCGGTCGGCATGCCGCAGATCCGCGTGGCGCTGAACGTGTCGGCCAGTTGGTTCGGGCATGCGGCCTTCGTCGAATGCCTGACGCGCAGCGTCCTCGCGCTGGGCCTGGCGCCGTCGCGGCTGCTGCTCGAAATCACCGAAGGCTCGGTGCTAGCGATGGGGGAGGATACCAACCGCATCATGCACGCGCTGCATGCGCTCGGCGTCAGCGTCGCGATCGACGATTTCGGCACCGGCTATTCGTCGCTGGCCTACCTCAAACTC
>CAZDWH010000093.1:0-12025 GCA_964509025.1 uncultured Rhodanobacteraceae bacterium | reverse complement strand
GGGCGCCGCACACCGGCTATACGCTGGCGAAGATGGGCATGAGCTTCGTCACGCTCGGCCTCGCTGCCGAGTTCGGCGCGCAAGGGGTTGCGATCAATGCGCTGTGGCCGCGCACGATCATCGCGACCGATGCGCTCAACATGATTCCGGGCGTCGATCTCGCGCGCTGCCGCAAGCCCGAAATCGTCGCCGATGCGGCGCATGCGATCCTGACGCGGCCCGCGCGCGGATTTTGCGGGCAGTTCCTGCTCGACGAAGAGGTGCTGCGCGCGGCCGGTGTCAGCGATTTTTCGCCGTACGCGGTGGATGCCTCGAAAACGCCGCTGCCAGACCTTTTTCTGGACTGAGCGCAGCCCTATCTTTTCAGTCTCCACAACGAGATTCGATCCATGCGCTACCTGCACACCATGATCCGCGTGCGTGACCTCAACGCGTCGCTGCGCTTCTTTTGCGAAGGTCTCGGCCTCGTCGAAACGCGGCGCAAGGAGGACGCGAAAGGCAAATACACGCTCGTGTTCCTCGCGCCGCCGGGACAGCCTGAGGCCGAGGTGGAACTTACGTACAACTGGCCCACCGCGGATGGCAGCGTCGAGGACTACGGCTCGGCGCGCAACTTCGGACACCTCGCCTATCGCGTCGAAAACATCTACGACACGTGCGCGCGCCTCGCGGCAATGGGCGTGACGATCAATCGTCCGCCGCGCGATGGGCATATGGCCTTCGTGCGCTCGCCCGACCTGATCTCGATCGAGATCCTGCAGGAAGGAAACCTGCCGCCGCAGGAACCGTGGGCGTCGATGCCGAACAGCGGAACCTGGTGAGATGAGCGATTGCGTGTTCTGCAAGATCCTCGCGCGGCAGCTGCCCGCGAGCTTCGTCGCCGAGGATGAAACGACCGTCGCGTTCATGGATCTGCGCCAAGCGGTGCCGGGACATGTGCTGGTCGTGCCGCGCCGGCATGCGCCGACGATTTACGATCTGACGCCCGACGAAGGCGCGGCGGTGATGAATCTCGTGATCCGCGTCGCGCGCGGCCTGCGCGAGGTTCTCGCGCCGCCGGGAATGAACCTGTGGCAATCCAATGGTGCAATCGCGGGACAGGAAGTCGATCATTTCCATCTGCACCTGCAGCCGCGCCAACCTGGCGACGGCATCTGGCAGATCTATCCGCACGGTGTGCCCGCGATGCCAGCGCGCGCGCAACTTGATGAAATGGCGGCGCGATTGCGACCGCACATCTGAAACCTCGGGACACGATATGAGCGATACCACCACCGCCGAACTGCTCGCCGCCGGCAAGCAGTTTTATGTTCCGATCTACAAGCCGCGCGAAACGATCCTCGAACGCGGGCAAGGCTCGCGCGTTTGGGATCGCGACGGCAAGGACTACGTCGACTTCGCTGCCGGCATCGCCGTGTGCGGACTCGGCCATTGCGATCCCGATCTCGTCGCGGCGCTGACCGCGCAGGCGCACAAACTCTGGCATACGAGCAATGTGTTTTATTCCGAACCGCCGCTGCGCCTCGCCGAGGAATTGGTGAAGGCATCGCGATTCGCCGAGCGTGTGTTTCTCTGCAACTCCGGCGCCGAGGCAAACGAGGCTGCGATCAAGCTCGTGCGGCGCTGGGCCGCGGCACAGGGACGCCCGCCCGAGAAGCGCGGCATCCTCACATTTCGCGGCAGTTTTCACGGCCGCACGCTCGCCGCGGTCACCGCGACCGCGCAGCCGAAATATCAGGAAGGCTACGAGCCGTTGCCCGGCGGATTTCACTACGCCGATTTCAACGATCTCGCCGCAGCGGAGCAGCTGATCGCAAGCGGCGCAATCGCTGCGGTAATGATCGAACCGATCCAGGGCGAAGGCGGCGTGATGCCGGCACGCGAGAACTTTCTGCGCGGCCTGCGCGCGCTGTGCGATCAACACGGTGCGCTGCTCGTGCTCGACGAGATCCAGTGCGGCATGGGACGCACCGGGCCGCTGTTCGCGCATTGGCACGACGGGATCGAACCCGACATCGTCACGCTGGCGAAGGCGCTCGGCGGCGGCTTTCCAATCGGCGCGACCCTGGTCGGACCGAAGGCGGCCGAGACCATGCAGTTCGGCGCACATGGCACCACCTTCGGCGGCAATCCGCTCGCTGCCGCAGTCGCGCGTGTGGCGCTGCGAAAATTGTCGTCGCCCGAAATCGCCGCGAACGTGGAGCGTCAGAGCGCCGCGCTGCGCGCCGGGCTCGCGACGATCAACGATGAGCTGAATATTTTCAGCGCAATGCGCGGGCGCGGCCTGATGCTCGGCGCGGTGCTCGCCGATGCATACAAGGGCAAGGCCGGCGCGATCCTCGATCGCGCCGCGGCGCAGGGCCTGTTGCTGCTGCAGGCCGGACCGGACGTGCTGCGCTTCGTGCCGGCGCTGAATATCCGCGACGAGGACATCGCCGAGGGCGTGACGCGCCTCGCGCTCGCGCTACACGCCTTCGTCGCTGCGGGGTGAGCGCGCGTTTTCCTTCGCCGCGAGGCGGAAGCGGCATACACGTCCGCCACGAACCAGACATTCCAGATGCTGGATCGGATGGCCGCTCGCCGCCTGCATGAATGCGAGATCGAAGCGGCACACATCCGGATGCGTCTTCGCCAGCGTATGGAACACGCAGTTGTAGGCCTCGATCTGCAGCTCGCCATCGTGGCGTACGGCTTGTGCCTCGTAGCCGAGCGTGTCGAGCTGCTCGGCCAGCACCACCGCCGCTTCCTCGACCGGCACTGCGGCAACACGCGTCGCCGCGGCCGCACCGAGGCGCTGGCCGAGATCGGCGAGCAAGGCCTGCACGCCGACCTTGCCACTGTCGGCATAAAGCTGCTCGAGGATGCCCGCCGCGATGCCCGCGTAGTTGCGCGGGAACAGCTCGCGCCCGGCCTCGGTCAGCACATAGCGCATCTGCGGACGCCCGCCGCTCGGATGCACCGCGCCGTGCGCAACGAAACCCGCGCGAATCAGCGCGCTCAAGTGCTGACGCACCGCGTTGTGCGTGACGCCGAGCGCCGCGCACAGAGTTTCCACGCTCGCGCCCTGCGCCGCACCGAGCAAGGCGCGCAGAAGTTTCTGCGCACTTGGGCCCAGCTGGTGCAAAGCGCTCATCGCTACGCGGCCTTGGCCGGGAACTGCTTCGCGATCGCGTCGGCGAGCGCATCGGCGATCGTATCCATATGCGCCTGCATCGCCTTCCAGGTGGCGGCTTCGCCGGCCGTATCGCCCGTCATGATGGCATCGATCTGCGCGGCATGGTGCCCGGCGTGCGCCGCGAGCAAGCCGAGCAGGGCATCCTTGGGCAGATACGGATTGGCACCGGATAGGAACGCGGCGATCGCATCGGCATTCTTGGTCAGCTCGTCCATCGCGTGCTGCCGCGCGGCAGCGTCGTGCTTCACTCCGGCGTCGGTCAACGCCTTGACGCCGCCCCAGTGGCCGGCAAGCAGCTGCAGCATCTGTTTGCCCGCGGCATCGCCGTAGAAACCGCCGACGGCGTTAGCGATATCGGTCGCGTTGGCGACCACGCCCTTGGCGGCGTTGTCCGCCGCGACGGCATCGTGTGCCTTGACGGCAAAAGCGTAGGCGCGCGTGCGCATGACGTGGCCCTGCCACAGGCCGCGCAAGGCCGCGTGCAATTTGGGTGCGGCCGGTGCCGCGGCGGTAGCGGCCGCCGCGGCAGGCGTGTCGGCGCGCGCGTTGGCCATCGTGCCAACGCTGCCCGCGAGTGCGAACGCAAGCGCGCAAAGGATCGGTTGCGGTTTCATCTCAAAGCTCCGGGTATGCCGTCGGTCGACGGCACATCCATGCTGCCAGCCCGCCGCAGATAGTAAAGCAACCTATGTGTAAAGCCTATTATTGCTTGCTTCTGGCGAAGGCGTAGCGCGCAGCATCGAGCGTCGCGGCGATATCCTCGTCGGTATGCGCGTTAGACATGAAGCCGGCTTCGAACGCACTCGGCGCGAGATAGACGCCGCGTTCGAGCATGGCGTGGAAGAAGCGGTTGAACGCGGCGACATCGCACGACGTTGCCTGCGTATACGTTTCCACTTTTTCATGTGTGAAGAACAGGCCGAACATGCCGCAGACGCGATTGACGCTGAACGGTACGCCGGCTTCGCGCGCAACCGCGACGAGACCGTCGGTCAACAGGATGGTCTTGCGTTCGAGTTCGGCGTGGAAGCCCGGCTGCTGGATCACTTCGAGCATCGCGAGACCCGCTGCCATCGCGATCGGGTTGCCCGAGAGCGTGCCGGCCTGATAGATCGGACCCGAGGGCGCGACCTGCTGCATCAGTTCGCGCCGGCCGCCGTAGGCACCGACCGGCATGCCGCCGCCGATGATCTTGCCGAACGTGCTGAGATCGGGCGTGATGCCATAACGCGCCTGCGCGCCGCCGAGCGCAACGCGAAAGCCGGTCATCACTTCGTCGAAAATCAAGAGCGCGCCATGCTGCGTGCACAGCTCGCGCAGGCCTTGCAGATAGCCGTCACGCGGCAGGATGCAGTTCATGTTGCCCGCGACCGGCTCGATGATCAGGCCGGCGATCTGGTCGCCGACCTGCGCGAACATTTCTTTCGCCGCGTCGAGATCGTTGTATGGCAGCGTCAGCGTGAGATCCGCCAGCGCCTTCGGCACGCCAGGCGAGGTCGGCACGCCGAAGGTCAGCGCGCCCGAGCCGGCTTTCACGAGAAACGCGTCACCGTGGCCGTGATAGCAGCCTTCGAATTTGACGATCTTGTCGCGCCCGGTCGCGCCGCGCGCGAGGCGGATCGCGGCCATCGTCGCTTCGGTGCCCGAATTCACCATGCGCAGCATTTCGACCGAAGGGATCAGACACGTGATCTCTTCTGCCATCCGCACTTCGGCAGGGCATGGCGTGCCGAACGACAGTCCCGCGCGCGCAGTGCTCGTTACCGCTTCGCGCACTTTCGGATGATTGTGCCCCGCGATCATCGGCCCCCATGAGCCGACGTAGTCGATATAGCGTTTGCCTTCGACGTCCCAGAGATACGGACCATCGGCGCGATCGGTATAGAACGGCTCGCCGCCGACCGACTTGAACGCACGCACCGGCGAATTGACGCCGCCCGGCATGAGGGACTGCGCGCGCTGAAACCATTCGTGATTGCTGATCATTCAAAAATCCACTTAGTTACTTTGTAAACAATGCTGCATAGCGGCGCGCGGCTGCCTCGGGATCAGGCGGGCCGAATACACCGGACACGACCGCCAGAAAATCCGCCCCGGCGTCGAGCAGGGGACGCGCATTATCGGGCGTTATGCCTCCGATGGCGACCCGCGGCAGGCCGAACCCCGCGGCTGTGCGCAGCAGTTCGGGTGCGGCGTGGCGTGCGTTCGGCTTGGTCGCGGTCGGATAGAACGCGCCAAACGCGAGATAGTCGGCGCCGGCCGCGGCGGCTTCGCGCGCATGCGCGAGCGAGTCGTAGCAGGACACGCCGATGATCGCTCCAGCGCCAAGACGCGCGCGCGCGGCGATGGGATCCGCATCGTCCGCGCCGAGATGTACTCCGGCGGCGCCGACCGCCGCGGCGAGTTCGACGTCGTCGTTGATGATCAGCGGTATGCCGCGCTTGTCGCACAAGCTCGAAAGGGCCTTGGCTTCGGCCAGGCGCCGCGCGGTATCGCTCGTCTTGTCGCGATATTGCAGGATCGCCGCACCGCCACGCAGCACGGCGTCCGTGGCAGCAAACAGGTCGGGACGCGGCCCGTCGGTGATGGCGTAAAGGCCGCCGCGCGGCAGTCTGGGGTGCATGGCCTGAAGTCTAACGGTAGAATGCGCGGCTTGTATTTCGCGCCAGCCTCTGTCCCCAATGAATGCCATGCCCCAAACCGCCGACACGCCGTTCCGCAAGTTTATGTGCGTCGTCTGCGGTTTTATTTACGACGAAGCCCAAGGCTGGCCCGACGACGGCATCGAGCCCGGCACGCGCTGGGAAGACGTGCCCGAGACCTGGACCTGCCCCGACTGCGGCGTGACCAAGTCGGATTTCGAGATGATGCAGATCGCCTGAGGCGATCAGTTCAGCCGCGGCAGCGCCGACCCCAGCTCCGCCAGCTGCAAGCCGATCGCTTCGGCATCATCGGCCTGCGGCATGAGGGCGAGATAACGGCGCAGATCCTCGGCCGCACCGCGCGCATAGCCGAGCTTCAGATAGTACTGGCCGCGGTCGCGGTATTCGGTCGGTTGATGCGAATCGATCAGCAGCAGGCGGTCGCAGCAGCGCAGCGCCTTGTCCCATTGCTCGCGCTCGGCATAGACACCCTTGAGGTTGCGCAGCATGCGCGTGAGGATCGCGCGATGGCTTGCGGGTTCGAGCATGCGCGCGAGACGCGCGTCGTCGATGTCGTGCGTGTCGAGATGCGTGCGCGCGCGGCGGCGCAGTTCGGCGGCATCGAGCGAGCGCCCCTTCTGGAACGGATCGAGCACGACGATGCCTTCGTCGAGTCCGAGGCGCACGAGGAAATGACCGGGAAACGACACGCCCTGCAGCGGCACATCGAGCCGGTGTGCAAGCTCGATCTGCACGACGGCAAGCGAAATCGGATTGCCGAGGCGGCGGTCGAGCACCTCGTTGAGGTAGCTGTTACGCGGATCGTAGTAATCCTGCTCGTCGCCGGAGAAGCCGAGATCGTCGAACAGGAAACGATTGAGGCAGCGCAGCTGCGCGGCAGGTGTTTCGGTAGGATCGAGGACGTTGCGCAGGCGCGCACTGAAGTCCTGCAGTTGCGATTCGTAGTCGGCCGCGGCGAGCGCGGGATATTCGTCTTTGGCGATCAGGAGCGCCGAGGAAAACAGCGCGATATCTTCGTCCTTGGCGCCGCGTAGCTGCAGCCAGGGGTTTTCCTTTTGCATCATGTGCTCCGGGGCAGGAGTTGATCGGATATTACGCGATTCGGTGCGGAATTGTGTGAACGAATCGAAAGCCGAAAAGCGACCCCCGCGTCAGCAATTTGCCTCGTTTGCGTCACGCCACACACACATCGGCATGCTTTCATGCCAGTCGAACATGGGGGCATTGCGAGAAGTTTACAATGCAACAATTTGTACCACTGACGGACGAACTGCTTTACGCGACCAACGGACCGCCTGCGCGCCTCGTGCCGTATCGCGTCGGCATGGCGTGCGGGCGCGCGCCGCCGCAAAGCGAACAGCCCACGCCGGCTCAGTGCGAGACCGTGAGCTTGTCGCCGGGCTTCGCGCCGAGTTTTTCCGCCACGCCGGCATTGAGTTCGAGCACGTACTGCGCCGGTCCGGTCGAAGGATAGACGGGGCACTGATCGCCCGCGCTGCGGCACGGCGGCGTGCGCAGCGAGGCGCTGACCAGCTTGTAGTCGCGGTCGAAATACAGAATGTCGAGCGGGATGTGGCAGTTCTTCATCCAGAACGTGCGCGGCGCCATGTCGGAAAACACAAACAGCATGCCGTGATCGGCCGCCATCTCGTCGCGGAACATCAGGCCGCGCTGCTGGCTCTCCGGATCGGTGGCGAGTTCTACGTTGAAACGATGACCCTTGAGTTCGACCGTTGGTCCGGCGGCCTGGGTCGCGCAGGCAGCCAAGGCGAAACTCGCCGCGATGATCGTCATAGCCGATTTGTTCATGGCATCAACTCCGCACCGATGAGAACGATATCCGCCTTGCGCCGCGCGAACAGGCCGACGCAGACGACGCCGACGATCTGATTGAGCTGCGCCTCGAGCGCGGGCGGATCGACAATCGACAATCCATGCACGTCGAGGATCGCATTGCCATTGTCGGTCATGACGCCGTCGCGCCACACCGGATTGCCTCCGAGCTTCACAAGTTCGCGCGCGACATAGCTGCGCGCCATCGGAATCACTTCGATCGGTAGCGGAAACTTGCCGAGCACGCCCACGCGCTTGGATGCGTCGATCATGCAGACGAACTTCTTCGACGCCGCGGCGACGATCTTTTCGCGCGTCAGCGCCGCGCCGCCGCCCTTGATCAGATTCTTCGCGCCATCGCATTCGTCGGCGCCGTCGACGTAGAGCGGCAGCTCGCCCGCGCTGTTGAGGTCGAGCACCTCGATGCCGAGCGCCTTGAGCGCGGCGGTACTGCGCTCCGAACTCGACACGGCGGCCTTGATGCGATCGCGGATCTTGCCGAGCTCGTCGATAAAATGCGCGACGGTCGAGCCGGTGCCGACGCCGACGATGCTGCCGTCCTCGACATATTTGATCGCCTGCTGCGCGGCGAGGCGTTTCTGCCGATCTTGTTCAACTGCGGGCTGCGGAGTCATTGCCACATCATTCCAGTGAAAGAATAAAATCCCATTGCGCCGGCGTGACCGGCAGTACCGACAGGCGGTTGCCCGGACGCAGCAGGGCGAAGTCGCCCAGCTTCGCGGTGAGCGCTTTCAATTCGGTCAGGCCGATCACGCGCTTCAACTTGCGCTTGTACTTCACGTCGACCAGCGACCAGCGCGGCGCGGCGCGCATCGATTTCGCGTCGAAATAGTCGCTTTTCGGATCGAACTGGGTCGGATCGGGATAGGCCGCGGTCAGTACGCTCGCGATCCCGACGACGCCGGGTTCATCGCAGCTCGAATGATAGAACAGCACACCGTCACCACCCTTCATCTCGCGCATGTAGTTGCGCGCCTGGTAGTTGCGCACACCGCTCCACGGCTCGGTCTTGCGCGTCTTCAGATCGTCGATCGAAAACTCGTCGGGCTCGGATTTCATCAGCCAGTAATTCATGCAGCGGACTCCGCCTGCGGGTTGCAATCGATCAATTCTTTTTCCGTCGCAATGAAATCGAGCGGCACATCGTGATTGAGCACGGGCAGGCTTTCGACTTCCTGGAAACTGTAGCCGATTCCGACAAGGATCGGCGACGCCGGACGTGCGCGATCGCGCAGGAAGGCGAAGGCACGATCGTAATATCCCGCACCCATACCAAGGCGATGCCCGGCGCGATCGAAGGCAACGAGCGGCAACAACACCAGATCGATCTGCTCGGGCGCGACCAGTACGGCGGGATCGCATTCCGGTTCGGGAATGCCGTAGCGATTCGGCTGCAGCACGCTGTCGGCGCGCAATGGTGCAAATCGTAGCGTGTGATTCGCACCAACAACGGGCAGATAGTATTGCTGCCCACGCGCGCGCAGACGCGCGACGGCGGCGAGCAGCGGCAACTCCCCGCCGACCGCCCAATAGCCGGCGATGCGCTGGTCGACATGGAATTCGGGCAGTTGCTCGAGACTCGCGACGAGGCCATTCGCCGCGGCAACTCGCTCGCTCGCGCTCAAGTCTGCACGCCTGGCGCGCATGCATTTGCGCAATGTTTCGCGCATGTCGTGATCTGTTGCGGGATCGGCTTGATTCATCGCCGCGCGATGATAACAGCGCTGCTGTTCAAGCCCTTAAATGCTCTTGTTGAAAAGTGCGGCCACGGATGGCCGCTCGTGATCTATGCGTTCACGGACGAACGCATAAATAAACCGGTCGCTCGTGATCTTCGCGGTCACGGATGATCGCAAAAACTAAGTACGTCCTCCGCGATGCCGGTGCGCATCGAACGACCTTGATCCCTAGGATCAGGTGGGAAGGCTCGCGGATCGTCAGGCTTTCCGCTCACGGCGGACATGCACACGGATCTTGGCACTGCCATCCCGGGGTCGTATGTAGGAGCAAGGCAATATGTTAAATGCGCTGTCGCACATCGCAGGGGACGCAGCGCTATTTTACCGACGCAGCGAGTGCACCTTCAAGCTTGTTGCGCAACGCCTGCACTTGCTGTGCCAAGGCAGCGCCATCGACATCGCCGCGCGAGCGTGCGGCCATCAGCTCGTGCGCGATATTGAGCCCAGCCATCACGGCGATGCGGTCGACGCCTTGCGTGCGCGTATTGCCGCGCACTTCGCGCATCTTGCCGTCGAGGTACGCTGCGGCGGCGATCAGACCGGGGCGCTCCTCTGGCGTGCACGCAACGAGAAATTCGCGGTCGAGGATGCTGACCGCGACCGGTGTGGCGTCGCTCATGCCAGCCCCCCTAAATTAAGGGGGCGATCAAAGTCTTGCGCAGCACGACTTTGATCGGGGTTGTGGCAATACTGCTGCGCCTGTCGAAGAGTAGTGCCTGACAACGTTTCGAACGTCATGCATTGTTCTCCAGCGAGCGCAGGCGCACGATCATCGCTTCGACGCGCGAGCGCGCCTGTTCGTTTTTGGCGACGAGATTGGCGCGCTCGGCGTTGAGCTGCTCCTGGCTCGCGCGCAGGCTGCGATTCTCTTCGGACAGGCGCTGTACGAGCTCGATCAGGCGATCGACGCGGCTCGATATTTCCGCCAGATCGCTGAGCACAGGAGTTTGGTCGGACATGGCCCCGACTATATGCGCGCGGCCGGAGCCGGTCAAACGCGTGACTTCGGAAAACCTCAGAAGAAGCGTAGCGAGCGAAGGCAGGTTGCGCGTCGGGCGCGTGCAGGAACCGGAGTGTACAGTCGAGTACATGAGGATTCCGAGCACGACCGGCGCGCAAGATGCCGAGCGCAGTAGCTTATTCAGAGGTTTTCAGGGATTGGTGTGCACCAGCTTTAGCGCCGGCCGCCCGCCGCTGTCGCGCAATAGCGCCGTGCAGGCCTCCGCCGACAGCGGCGGCGACAGCCAATAGCCCTGCACCTCGTCGCAGCCCTGATCGCGCAGAAATTCATACTGCTCGACGGTTTCGACGCCCTCGGCCACCACGGTCTTCTGCAGCGAGTGCGCCATGTGGATGATCGTCGCCGTGATCGCCTTGTCGTCCGGATCGGTCGAGATATCGCGCACGAAACTGCGGTCGATCTTGAGCGTATCGATCGGCAGGCGCTTGAGATAGCTCAGCGAGGAGTAGCCGGTGCCGAAGTCGTCGATGGCGAGGCTGGCGCCGAGCGCCTTCAATTCGACCAGGGTGTTGATGGCCTGCTCGGCACGCGCCATCAGCATGCTCTCGGTCAGTTCGAGCTGGATCAGGCCGGGCTCGATCGCATGTTCGGCCAGGATGCGGCGCAGGCGCGCCGCGAGTTCGCCGCGCAGCAGCTGCAGCACCGAAATGTTGACCGCCATGCAGATGCCGACGAGGCCCTGCTCGCGCCAGGCCTTGAGTTGCGCGCAGGCCGTGCGCAACACGTAGTCGCCGAGCTCGACGATCCAGCCGATCTGCTCGGCCAGCGGAATGAATTGCGCTGGCGAGATTTCGCCGAACTCGCGGCTGTGCCAGCGCAGCAACGCCTCGACGCCACCGATGCGTTGCTTGGGCAGCGACAGCTTCGGCTGGTACACGACTTCGAGTTCGCCATTCTCGATCGCGCGGCGCAGCGCCGCGGCCATGTCGGCCCAGCGCCGTGCGTTGACGTCCATCGCCTGCGTGTACACGGCGTAGGTGTTGCGACCCTGTTCCTTGGCCTGGTACATCGCGGTATCGGCAAACTTGAGCAGGTTCATCGGTCCGCGCGCGTGATCGGGGAACAGGCTGATGCCGATCGATGGCGTGACCACGAGTTCGCGCGCGCCCTCGACGTCGAGCGGCGTGGCGAGCGCATCGATGACCTTCTGCGCAAGACGTTCGGCTTCGACCGGCGTGCGCAGGCCTTCGACCAGGACGGTGAATTCGTCGCCGCCGAGGCGTGCGACGGTGTCGTTCTCGCGCAACGTGGCGCGCAGGCGCTCGCCGACCACGCGCAACAGCAGGTCGCCGCAACTGTGGCCCATCGAATCGTTGACGTGCTTGAAGTGATCGAGGTCGAGGAACAGCACCGCGACGCGCGTTTCTTCATGGGTGGCGCGGTCGATCGCGGCGACCAGGCGCTCGATGAACAGGCTGCGATTGGGCAGGCCGGTGAGCGGATCGTAGTTGGCGAGATAGCGCAGATCCTGCTCGGCTCGCTTGCGCTCAGTGATATCGGTCATCACGCTGACGTAGTGCGTGCGCCGCCCCGCGGCGTCGTGCACCGCACTGACTTCGAGCCAGCACAGCAC
>CAZDWH010000092.1:0-12048 GCA_964509025.1 uncultured Rhodanobacteraceae bacterium | reverse complement strand
TCGGTTATTTGTGGGTCGCAGCGGGAATCGTCAGCACCTGACCCGGATGGATCATGTCGGGATTGCTGATCTTGTCGCGATTGGCATCGAAAATCTGCTTCCACGCGCTGGCGTTGCCGTAGAATTTCTTCGCAATCTTCGACAGGCTGTCTCCGCTGGCCACTGTATAGGTCTGTGCGGATGCGCTCACCGTGCTGCCACCGCTCTGGACATTGCTGAAGTCCGGTTTCGCGGCCGGCGTGGAGACGGTCGAGCCGCCGCTCTGCACATTCGAAAAATCAGGTTTGCCTGGTTCGTTGCTCATGCAGTGTTTCTCCTGCTGAATGTCGGTAACGCGGCTGCACCATACACGTTTTTCGTTGCATGCGCATAGCGCGCGAATGCAGCGCGCCCAAGGCATTCAGGCTGTGGTTCGGACTAACGAATACCTAACAAGCCAGCCCTCTTCGTCCGACATTTTTTACCTGAGCGACGAGTCAATCACGTCGATTCAATGCTTGAGCGCGCCACAGACGCAACAATGCGAATCCCGCCGCCGCGCCCCCGAGATGCGCGAAATGCGCGACGCCTTCCTGCGTGCCGGTGATGCCGAGCACGAACTCGATCGCCATATAGCCGACCACGGCGATCATCGCGGGAATCGGCACCGGAAAGAACAGCAAGGCGATGCGCGCGCCGGGATAAATGATGGCGAACGCGAGCAACAGGCCGAACACGCCGCCAGAGGCGCCGAGCGTCGGATAGAACTCGTGCGGCTTGAAGTAGTGGATCACCGCAAGCTGCGCGACCGCCGCGCCGATCACGCAGACGAGGTAGTACAAACTGTAACGCCGTGCGCCAAGCGCGTTCTCGACCGGCGCGCCGAACATCCACAGCGCGAACATGTTGAACGCGATATGCGCAAAACCGTCGTGCAGAAACGCGTAGGTGACCAGTTCCCACAATGAAAAACCGACATTGACCACCGCGCCGTTGTCCAGACGTTCCCAGTGGGTCTGACCCATCGGCCATAACGCGTAGTGGGCGACAAGATAATCGCCACCGAGCTGTTGCAGCAGAAAGATCAGGCCGTTCGCGATCAGCAGCGCGCGTGTGATGGGAGGCAGATTGGGCATGGGTTAGCTTCTCTACTGGTAAACCTGCATTCAAAGCGTAGCGAGCGAAGGCAGTTCGCACGACGCCGGAGCGCAGGAACCGGAGCATACAGTCGAGTATGTGAGGATTCCGAGCACCGCCGGCGTGCGAAATGCCGAGCGCAGTAGCTTTGAATGCAGGTTTTTACAAACGCCAGATTTCCTCGTCTATATTGCGCTGCCAGCCATAGCGCGCAAGATCGATGCGTCCAGCCTTCACACTGACGCCTTCGTCGATCAACCTTGCGCGCTGCTCGCGGAATGCGCGGCTGCCGGGCGGAAACGCGATGCGCCCGTCGGAGCGCAGCACGCGATGCCACGGCAATTTTTCCGTGTCGCCGGTGTCGCGCAACACGCGTCCGACCAGACGCGCACGCCGCGGCAGGCCGGCGCGCGCGGCGATTTCGCCATAGCTCGCGACGCGACCACGCGGAATTGCGGCAATCGTCCTGCGAATCGCTCGGTGATCGTCGTTGTTGTCCGTAGCGACTGACTTCGGCATGCGCGCACGGTAGCATACGCGCCTGACGGTCCGCTTCGCCGTGCGGACGATCCAATGCGAGGGAGAATCATGCAATCATTCGAAGACGTCCGCTCGCACCTCAATGCCAGCCACACTCTGCGCATCAACGATCCGTATCTGATCTGTTTCGACATGGCGCTGGAGAACGGCAAGCGTCATCAAGGCCTGTATCTGGCCGAACTCGACGACGAAGCCGGGCGCAAGTATCTGCGCATCTCGACGCCAATCGGCCCACTCACAGGCATGGATGCGCGGCGCTGCCTGCGCTTCAACTGGGAGCAGCGCCTGGGCTATCTCGCGGTCAGCGATCTCGACGGTTCGCCGTATCTGCATCTGTGCGAGAACCGACCCTACGAGTTGCTCAGCGCACACGAACTCGACCACCTGATCAACGAGATCGGTCCGCTCGGCGATCGGCTCGAACAGGCGATCTCGAACGGGGGCGACGCGCTCTAGACGCTCACAAACTGCATCCCGCCGGCGTAGGACCGGCGCGCAGCAGGTTCAATGTGCCCGACTTCCCGGCGTTGTCTCCGGCCGTGAACGAGTAGACCACGGTCAGTTGGCCGCAACTCGGAAACGCGATGCTGGCCGTGCCGACTTGCGTCGTGGTCACCCCACCGCTGGCGTCGAACGTGCCGCCCTGCGCGGAAAAGATCGGAACGCTAGTCAGTGCTGCCGCGCCTACATTCGCGGAAGGGATTTGCAATGTATACCAGCGCTGACTCGCGCCACCGCCGACGCTCGCGCCATCGGGTGCGTAGGTGTACCACGCCGCGAACGTGATGTTCTGCAGCGGATTGATGCCGAACAGGATGCCCTGACCGCTCGTCGCCGGCGAGTACCAAGCTCCGGACAGCAGGTACTTCCCTGGCGAGGTGCCGTTGCCTGCCCCGTTGGTCGGATCGCAGTTCACGTTGGTGTCGAGCCGCTTCAAGGGGAAACTGCCGATGCGGCCGCTGCCGTCGGTGAAGATGTAACTCAGGGTGCCGTTGCTGCAATCGGTGAAGTTCAAGGTCGCGTGACCTACATAGTTCGCTCCGTCGCCGGTGTTGATGATCGGTGGCGCAGCGAAATTGCCGCCGGTCGGCGCGATCATCTCGAGCGTGGCGGTTGGACTGCTGCTGCTGACGGGGCCGTTCAAGGTGTACCAGCGCTTGTGATCCTCCCCGCCGGGCGTCGTATCGTAGGTGAACCAGCCACCGCCCAGAAGACCGGTGCCAACGCCGAGCAGGTCCGGATAGACTTCGAAGACGATGCCCTGACCGCTCGTCGCGGGGTTGTACCAGGCGCCGGTCCAGCCGTGCTGGTCGAGGTTGCCCGGGGTCACCACCGGAGTGGTCTTCGAGGCGCTGGTACTTGCCGGCGCGATGCCGGTGGAACCGGAAAAGCTGGCAATCAGATTGGTGGTGCCACCGGGCAACACCACGTCACAAGAACCGGTGTTGTTGGCGAGCCTGATATAGCAGATCAGTCGACCCGCGTCGTCGGTCAATGTGACGCTGTTGCTGTCGCTCGCCGCAGCCGTGATCAGCGCCTTGGCCGTAGTCACGGTAGCGGTGATCTTGCTCAATATCCCGGTCGCGACCGGGGTATCGGAGAAGCCGATGCCCAAGGTCGAGGGGACGCGCGAACAGCGCGAATACCATGGCGTCGCACCGGTCGCCGCGTCCCAGGCGGGATTTGCGGTATAGGTCAGAGGGTTGTCGCAGACATCCGATTGACCGGCCAGAAGGGTCGCCGGAGGAGTCGGCAAATCGCCAGCAAAGCCGTTACCGCCGACGTGGAATTCCGCCAGAGGCACGCCGGTCAAATCGGGCAGGTTTCCGGTCAAGCGGTTGGAAGCGACGTCAAAATACTGCAGGTTGGCGAGGCCGGAGAGGTAGCTGGCCGGCATGCTGCCGATGATGGCGTTGCCGCCGACGCTGAACGCGTTGAGTTTCGTCAATCCGGTCAGGCTCGGCAGCGTACCGGTCAAGCCGCCGTTGTTGGCGACATAGAATTGCTCGAGTTGTTTCAGCCCGGACAGGTTCGGCATCAGCCCGATCATCTGATTGGCGTACACCGAAAAATATTTCAGCGCAGGTGCGCCGGACAGGTCCGGAATCGAGCCCGTGATCTGGTTGCCGGAGATGTTGAAGTACGTGAGGCTCGGCAGGTTCGCAAACGAACCGAGATTTCCCGTGCAGCGGTTCGAATCGATATTGAACACCTGCAGATTGGTCAGCCCGGCGATGCTTGGCAGCGACCCGGTGAGCGAATTGTGGTCTACATCGAACGTCGTCAGCGCAACGAGCCCGGACAGTGCGGGCAAGTTGCCCGTCAGGCGATTGCCGGCCACGTTGAAAACCTGCAGCTGCGTCAATCCGGCCAGCGACGGGATGGTCCCGGTCAGATTGTTATTGAGCACGGAATAGGTCTGCAATTGCGACAGGCCGGCCAGCGGCGGGATCGATCCGCTGAACTTGTTGACGTTGGCCGAGAAGTATTGCAGACCCGACAGCTTCGACAGATCGGGAAGCGCTCCGCCCAGGTTGTTGTAGCCGGCCTCGAAGAACTGCAGGTTCGTCAGCGCCGCAAGGTCAGGCAGCGTGCCCGACAGGTTCTGGCTGTTGAACGAGAGCGCCGTCACGTGGCTCTGGCTGGCGTCGCATTGCACATACGCCCAGCTGCATTCAGAGCCCGCCGCACCGCCCCAACCATTGTTGCTGCGCGCCCAGTTCGCGCCATTGGTCTGCGCGTAGATCGCATCAAGTACCGCGCGCTCGCTCGCCGGAATTGCGGCGCATGCGATACCGCCCGCAGTTATCGCGGCGAACGCCAAGGACAACCGCAACACCCAGCGCAAACCTGTGCGAAACATCGGCTACTCTCCCCGACGGCGCAACTGCATGCTCTTATGAGGTATTCAACAAACGATCGCGGTGATTACAGTGTATCTGCTTGCATTGGACCATGCCGCGCCCGCTGCCAAGCTCAAGGCGCCATCAGCGCCAAGGCCTGCACCAGCACGTAAGCGATCGCCGCCGCCACCGGGATCGTCAGCAGCCAGGCCCACACCATGCGCTCGACCACGGTCCATTTGATCGCGTTGGCGCGCTTGGCCACACCGACGCCCATGATCGCGGCTGAAATATTGTGGGTGGTCGACACCGGGATGCCAAAGCTCGACGCGGCAATGATCACCGCGGCCGAACTCGTCTCGGCAGCGAAACCGTTGATCGGATGCAGCTTGACCATCTTGTGACCGAGCGTCTTGATGATGCGCCAGCCGCCGGCGGCCGTGCCGAGTGCCATCGTCAGCGCGCACACGACCTTGATCCAGGTCGCGATCTCGAACGATTTGGCCGCATCCTGCTCGATGCGCAGGAACTGCAGGTAATCCGGCAGATTGTCGAGCGAGCCCGCGCTCGTCGCGCCCGCGAGCGCAAGCGCGATGATGCCCATGGTCTTCTGCGCATCGTTCAGGCCGTGCGAGATGCCCATCGCGCTCGCCGACACGATTTGCGCCTTGCCGAAGAACGCGTTGACGAAGCGCGGCCGGCCGAGCTTGCGCACCGGCCCCGGCAGGCTACCGATCCATGAAATCAATGCGAGCAGCAGGCCCATCACGATGATGCCGAGCAGAAAGCCGCCGAGGGGCGAGGTGATCATCGGCAGCAGCACTTTCGGAAACAGGCCCTTGCCGTCGTACCAGTGCGCGCCGGGTTGATTCCAGATCAGCGCGGCGAAGTTGTTGCCCGCGCCCGCGAGCGCAGCGCCGCACAGGCCGCCGACGAGCGCATGCGAGGAACTCGACGGCAGGCCCCACCACCAGGTGATCAGGTCCCAAATCGTCGCGCCGAGCAGTGCGCAGATCAGCAGCTGCGGCGTCACCTGCACGACATGCGCATCGATGAGTCCCGAGGAAATCGTCTTCGCCACCGCGGTGCCCCAGAGCGCGCCGACGAGGTTGGTCGCCGCGGCGAGCAGCACGGCCTGGCCGGGACTCAGCACCTTGGTCGCGACCACGGTCGCGATCGAATTGGCCGTGTCGTGGAAGCCGTTGATGTACTCGAACACGAGCGCGACGGCGATGACGAGCAGGACGAGGGTGAGGGTCACGCGTTTTTCCTTGCAGGGAGACTGGAAGTGGAAGTCGTGAGACGAAAAAAGCGGAGCTTCGCGTCTCCCGTCTCCTTCATCCGTCTTACGAATTCTTCAGCGCAATCGAATAGATCACATTGCCCGCATCGCGGCAGCGATCGATCGCCTTCTCCAGCAGCTCGAACAGATCCTTGCGCAGCAGCAGGCTGCGCGGATCGCTCTCGTTCGTGTACAGGTCGTGGTACAGATCGAGAATCAGGCGATCGGCCTCGCCTTCGATCGCCTGCATGCGGTCGTTCAATTCCTTCATCGTGTCGAGCACCATGCCGCGACGCAGCTGCGCGACCATCTCGGCGATCACTTCGCAGCCTTTCTCGAGCATCACCGCGCGCGACGCATAGTCGACGTCGAGCAACTGGCCGGCGAACAGGGCGTAGCGCTCGGCGAATTTCTCGATGACCTTGGGAATGCGGTACAGCGCCGCCGACAGCGCTTCGATGTCCTCGCGCTCGAGCGCAGTGACGAAGGTATTGACGAGTTCGGCGCTGATCTGCGCGAGGATGTCCTTCTCGCGCCGGCGCGCGACACGGAATTCGTCGAGCGACGGATTCGGCGTCTTCTGTTTGAGCAGGGCGATCAGCGCGCGCGCGCTCTGGCGCGCAGCGTCCGCACTGGCCTCGAGCAGGCCGTAGAACTTGTCGCCCTTACCGAAAATGGTCTGCAGTGAAAACATGGCCGCCTAGCTTCCCGGAAAAACAAAGCGCGAGTTTACCGTTTTGTTACATCGAGGAGTGAAGGGTTGAAGGCTACGGCCTGAGGGCTGGCCAACATCGCGCAAACGTCGGGCCTCAGTCAGACCTTGATAGACGCAGCAACCCCCTGATCTCACGCCAAATTTGTCCGCTTCCCCCACCAGCGCACAGCTCCCTGCCTTCAGCCCTGCCCCGGTTGTCATAAAAGTTTCAAACTCGCCGCGTAGCCTGCCGCGGCAATAGAGGTGCCGGGGAGTCCGCCGCCTCTCGCTTGTTTCATCAACGGAGGCTTGCATGCTTATTCGTATTCGTCACACGCTGACGGCGCTGGCTATCGGCGCCACCCTGTTCGCCTCGAACGCATTCGCGGTCGACATCACTGGCGCGGGCTCGACCTTCGTGCAGCCGATCATCACCAAATGGTCGGCCACGTATGCAGAGAAGGCCGGCAGCCACATCAACTACGGCGGCGGCGGTTCGGGCGCGGGTATCGCGCAGATCAAGGCCGCGACGATCGACTTCGGCGCGTCGGACAAGCCGCTGACGACCGAAGAACTCGGCGCTGCGGGCCTCGGCCAGTTCCCGATCGTGATCGGTGGCGTGGTGCCGGTGGTCAATGTCGAAGGCATCAAGGCAGGCGATCTGAAGCTCACCGGCGCGCTGCTCGGCGATATCTATCTCGGCAAGGTGAAGAAGTGGAACGACGCCGCGATCGCCAGCGCGAACGCCGGCGTCAAGCTGCCGGATCTCGCGATCCAGGTCGTGTCGCGCTCCGATGGTTCGGGCACCACCTTCAACTTCACCAACTACCTGTCGAAGGTCAGCGCTGAGTGGAAGGGCAAGGTCGGCGAAGGCACTTCGGTGCAGTGGCCGGCGGGCGTCGGCGGCAAGGGCAACGCGGGCGTCGCGGCCTACGTGCAGCAGATCAACGGCGCGATCGGCTACGTCGAACTCGCCTACGCGCTGCAGAACAAGATGGCGTTCACCAAGATGGAAAACGCCGCCGGCAAGACCGTGTCGCCGAATCTCGCGAGCTTCGCTGCCGCCGCTTCGCACGCGGACTGGAAGAACGCGAAGGACTTCAACCTCGTGATGACCAACGCGCCGGGCGACGATTCCTGGCCGATCACCGCGACCGCGTTCGCTCTGGTCTACAAGACGCCGAAGGACGCCACGCGCTCGAAAGAAATGCTGAATTTCTTCAAGTGGGCGTACAGCGAAGGCGGCAAACAGGCCGAGGCGCTCGACTACGTGCCGCTGCCGGCCGCGCTGGTCGCGCAGATCGAGTCGTACTGGACCGCTGAAGTCAAACTCTGATTCGACGCATCACCACGTTGTTCCACGCGCCCGCAGGTCCGCCTCGCGGGCGCGCTGGTCTTGAACTCATGGACGCAAGTGCATGTCAGTTAGCGTAGACGCCATTTCGATCGCGCGCGACGAAGAACGCCGTGCCAGCCGCGACGGCCGCGCCGACCGGATTTTTCGCTGGGTCGTCTTCGGCGCAGGCGCGCTCGTGCTGTGCACGCTCGCCGGCGTGGCGCTGACCACGCTGTGGGGCGGACGCGAAGCCTTCGCCACGTTCGGATTCAAATTCCTGTATTCGACTGACTGGGATACGGTCGGTCATCAGTTCGGTGCCCTCGCTCCGGTCTACGGCACGCTCGTCACTGCCGCAATCGCGATGCTCATCGCCGTGCCGGTGAGCTTCGGCATCGCGCTCTATCTCACCGAGATCGCGCCGACCTGGCTGCGCACGCCGATCGGCGCCGCGATCGAACTGCTCGCCGGCATTCCGTCGATCATCTACGGCATGTGGGGCCTGTTCGTGTTCGTGCCGATCATGGGCCGCGCCGTGATTCCGTGGCTCAACGAGCATCTCGGCAGCTGGCCGCTGATCGGGCCGCTGTTCACCGGTCCGCCGCTCGGTCTCGGCATGCTCACCGCGGGTATCGTGCTCGCGATCATGGTGATCCCGTTCATTTCCTCGGTAATGCGCGAAGTGTTTCTGACCGTGCCGACGCGGCTCAAGGAATCGGCCTACGCGCTCGGCTCGACCACCTGGGAAGTCGTGTGGGACGTGGTGCTGCCGTACACGCGCACCGCCGTGATCGGCGGCATCTTCCTCGGCCTCGGCCGCGCGCTGGGCGAAACGATGGCGGTGACCTTCGTGCTCGGCAACGTGCATCGCCTGTCGCTGTCCCTGCTCGAACCCGGCAATTCGATCGCCGCGACAATCGCCAACGAATTCGCCGAAGCCGATTCGGAAATCTTCCGCTCTTCGCTGGTTGCGCTCGCCTTCCTGCTGTTCGTCGTCACCTTTATCGTGCTCGCGGCCGCCAAGCTGATGCTGCGTCGCATGCAAAAGGCGGAAGGAAACTGAAGATGGACAACGCCGTCGCCGATCGTCTGTATTTCCGCCGCCGCATCGTCAATGCACTCGGCCTCGTGTTCGCTGGCGCATCGACGCTGTTCGGCCTGTTCTGGCTCGCGTGGATTCTGTGGACCACCCTGGGGCACGGCATCGCCGCGCTCAATCTCGATCTGTTCACCAAGATGACGCCGCCGCCGGGCGAAGCAGGCGGCCTCGCCAACGCGTTCTTCGGCAGCGCGCTGATCTGCGCGATCGCGGTGCTGATCGGCGCGCCGATCGGCATCGCCGCAGGCACCTATCTCGCCGAATTCGCGCGCAAGACGCGGCTCGGCGAGGCGATCCGCTTCGTCAACGACATCCTGTTGTCGGCGCCATCGATCGTGCTCGGCATGTTCGTCTACACGATCATGGTGAAGACGACCGGACATTACTCGGCGCTGTCCGGTTCGGTCGCGCTCGCGCTGATCGTGTTGCCGGTTGTCGTGCGCACCACCGACGAGATGCTGCAGCTCGTGCCGCACACGATGCGCGAAGCGGGCCTCTCGCTCGGCGTGCCGCAGTGGAAGGTGACGACCCAGGTGCTGTATCGCGCCGCCCTGCCCGGCATCGTCACCGGCGTGCTGCTCGCGCTCGCGCGCATCTCCGGCGAGACCGCGCCGCTGCTGTTCACCGCATTCGAGAACCAGTTCTGGTCGACCGACATCAATGCGCCGATGGCGTCGATTCCGAAGTACATCTACAACTTCGCGCTGAGCCCATACAAGGACTGGCAGGCGCTGGCCTGGGCCGGGGCGCTGATCATGGCGCTGTTCGTGCTCTCGCTCAGCCTGATTTCGCGCGCGATACTGTTGCGCAATAAGGTGCCCAATGACTGATATCCATATGTCGAATGTTGCATTGATCACGCCGACGCCCGGCGCACCGACCACGACGGCCGCCGAGCCGAAGATGTCCGCGCGCAATCTCGAATTCCACTACGACAAGTTTCACGCGCTGAAGAACGTCAGCCTGGACATTGCCGAGAAGAAAGTCACCGCGCTGATCGGTCCGTCGGGCTGCGGCAAGTCGACCCTGCTGCGCATCTTCAACCGCATCTATTCGATCTACCCGAAGCTGCGCGCGGAAGGTCAGGTGCTGCTCGACGGCGAGAACATCCTCGACCCGCGCTACCCGCTCAATCGCCTGCGCTCGAAAGTCGGCATGGTGTTCCAGAAGCCCGTGCCGTTCCCGATGTCGATCTACGAAAACATCGCCTACGCGATCCGTCACTACGAAAAATTGTCCAAACCGGAACTCGATGCACGCGTCGAAGAAGCACTGCAGCAGGGCGCGCTGTGGACCGAAGTGAAGGACAAGCTGAAACAGAGCGCGCTCGGCCTCTCCGGCGGCCAGCAGCAGCGTCTGTGCATTGCACGTGCGGTGGCGCTGAAGCCTGAGGTGATCCTGCTCGACGAGCCGACCTCGGCGCTCGATCCGATCGCCACCGGCAAGATCGAGCAGCTGATCGAGGAACTGAAGGAGCGTTACACGATCGCGATCGTCACGCACAATATGCAGCAGGCCTCGCGCGTGAGCGACTACACGGCCTTCATGTATCTGGGCGAGTTGATCGAATTCGGCGATACCACGACGATCTTCGAGAATCCGACGAAGAAGATGACGGAAGACTACATCACGGGACGCTACGGCTAATGTCCGACCATATCGTAAAGAGTTTCGACGACGAGCTGACCCAGCTCAATGCCGCCATCACGCGCATGGGCGAGATGGCGAAGACGCAATTCAACGCGATGCTGCAGGCGCTGCACGCGCGCGATGCGAAGACCGCGGCGCAAGTGATCCGCGACGACGTCGAGGTCGATGCCTTGCAGCGCGACATCGAGGCGCGTGCAATCCGCGTGCTTGCCTTGCGCCAGCCGATCGCGCGCGACTTCCGCGAAGTGCTCGCCGCGCTGCGCATCGATATCGAGTTCGAGCGCATCTGCGATTTCTCCGCCAACATCTGCAAGCGCATCATCGCACTCAACGTGCACTCGCCCGACGAGTGGGTGCGCGAAATCGGCGAACTCGGTGCGCTCGCCGCGAAGCAGCTCAACGATGTGGTCGATGCGTTCAACGAGCGCAACCAGGAACGTGCGATCACGGTGTGGGCCTGCGACGAGCAGATCGACGATACCTACACCGGCATCTATCGCCGCCTGATCGATTACATGAAGAGCGATCCGCAGCGCGTGCCGATCGGCGCGCATTTGATGTTCATGGCGAAGAACATCGAGCGCATCGGTGACCACGTCACCAATATCGCCGAACAGATCTACTACATGGTCACCGGCAGCGTGCTCGATGCGCCGCGGCCGAAGGGCGACAAGTCAAGTCTGGATCAGGTCGAGTCGCACGCTTAGCCGGGTCGGCTGCGCGCGTCACGTGCGCAGCTTGTACCCGGTCTTGAAAATCCAGCGCACCAGCGCAAGACACAACGCGAGAAAGACCAGAGTCATACCCAGGCTCAACGCGACATCGACATCAGCCACGCCGTAGAAGCTCCAGCGGAAACCGCTGATCAGATACACGACAGGATTGAACAGCGTGATCTTCTGCCACAGCGGCGGCAGCATGCTGATCGAGTAGAACGCCCCGCCGAGAAAGGTGAGCGGAGTGAGGATCATGAGCGGCACGATCTGCAGCTGCTCGAAACTCTCGGCCCACAGACCGATGATGAAACCGAAGAGGCTGAAGGTCACCGCGGTCAGGATGAGAAAAGCCGCCATCCATACCGGGTGCGCAATGTGGTAGGGGACGCACAGCCGCGCAGTGACCAGGATGAGGATGCCGAGCATGACCGACTTGGTCGCGGCCGCCCCGACATAGCCGATCAACGCCTCCAGGTACGAGATCGGCGCCGACAGCAGCTCGAAGATCGTGCCCGACCATTTCGGCATGTAGATGCCGAATGAGGCGTTGGACACGCTCTCGCTCAGTATGGACCGCATGACGAGTCCCGGCACGATGAATGCGCCGTAGCGGACGCCATCCACGGCCCCCATGCGCGCGCCGATGGCAGCGCCGAAAACGACGAAGTAGAGAGCGGTCGACAGCACCGGCGAGGCGATGCTCTGCATGAGCGTGCGGAAAGTGCGCGCCATCTCGAAATGGTAGATCGCACGGATCGCGTGCACGTTCATG
>CAZDWH010000091.1:0-12098 GCA_964509025.1 uncultured Rhodanobacteraceae bacterium | reverse complement strand
ATCACGGTCAACTATCTCGGCGCGCCCGACAACGGCGTGATCTTCGCGTGTTATCTCGGCAGTTTCCTCATGGCCGGCGCGTTCCTCGCGATCGGCTCGTGCCTGTCGGCGTGCACGCGCAATCAGGTTGTCGCATTCATCCTCACCGTGGTCGTTTGCTTCCTGTTCCTGCTTGCCGGCTTTCCGCTCGTGTTGAGCTTCTTCAGCGTCTGGGCGCCGCAGGGACTCGTCGACGCAATTGCCGGCCTGTCTTTCCTGCAGCACTTCGCCTCGATCGCCAAGGGCGTGATCGATCTGCGCGACATCGTCTATTTCCTGCTGACAATCGCGTTCTGGCTTTACGCGAGTGCGGTCGTGATCGATTTGAAGAAGGCGGACTGAGGTTTATTTGTGCGCTCGTCCCTGATCGCGAAGGTCAAAAAGCGGCCTTCTTGGCCGCACTTTCAATGAACAACAACAGGTAAGTTTGTGAACTCCAAACGCCAGTTAATGACTCTAAGCGCACTCGCGGTGCTCGCCGTGCTGTTCGTCGCGGTGATCCTGATCAGCAATACGCTGCTGCGCGGCGCACGCGCGGATCTCACGCAGAACCATTTGTATACCTTGTCGCAGGGCACCAAGAACATCCTCGCGGCGATCGACGAGCCCTTGCACTTCACGCTGTACTTTTCGGACAAGGCCGCGGCGGAAAGCGCGCAGCCCGAAGCGGCGGCCTTGCGCGCGTACGCGCCGCGCGTTCGCGAGATGCTGGCGGAAATGTCCGCGCGCGCCGACGGCAAGCTGCGCGTCGACACGGTCGATCCGCTACCGTTCTCCGAGGACGAGGATCGCGCGACCACGCTCGGCCTGCAGGCGTTGCCATGGGGGCAGGGCGGCACGAATATTTTCCTCGGCCTCGTCGGCACCAATTCGACCAAGGGCAAGTCGATGATGCCGATCCTCGATCCGGGCAAGGAAACCTTTCTCGAGTACGACCTCGCCAAGATGATCCACGAGCTGTCGATGGCGAAGAAGCCCGTCGTCGGCATGATTTCATCGCTGCCTATGGGTGCGGGTTTCGATGCGCAGACGCGCCAGGTGCGTCAACCGCCGGCAATCATGAGCCAGCTCGAGCAGCTGTTCGAAGTGCGCCAGCTCACGCCCGCCGCGGTCAAGTCGATCGACAAGGACATCGGCGTGCTCGTGCTGGTACATCCGAAGAATCTCTCCGACGACGCGCAGTACGCGATCGATCAGTTCGTGATGCGCGGTGGACATCTGCTCGTGTTCGTCGATCCGCTCGCGGAATCCGACGAGGCGGGCGCCGATCCGCAGAATCCGCAGTCGGCGATGATGGCCGACAAGTCGTCCGATCTGCCGCGACTGTTCAAGGCCTGGGGCGTCGAATACGACGCGAAGAAGGTCGTGCTCGACGTGCAGCACGCGCTGCAGATCAGCCTCGTGCAGGGCGCGCCGCCGGTGCGGCACGCGGCGATCCTCGGCTTCAGCAAACGCGATCTCAATCCGACCGATATCACGACCGCGACCCTGCAGAGCGTCAACGTATCGAGTGCGGGTTACTTCCAGCTGGCCAAGGATGCGAAGAACAAGCTCACGCCGCTGATCCAGACTTCGGCCGACGCGATGACCGTGCCGAGCGAGCGCGTGAAGTTCCTGCCCGATCCGAGTCAGCTGCTCGTCGGCTACAAGCCCGACGGCGATCAGCCGCTGGTGGTCGCGGGTCGCCTCGAAGGCAAGTTCACGACCGCGTTCCCGGAACGCAAAGAAGATGGCCATCTCGGCGAAAGCAAGGACAGCGGCGAAATCATTCTCGTTGCCGATACCGATGTGCTGACCAATCGCCTGTGGGTGCAGGTGCAGGCGTTCTTCGGACAGCAAGTGATGAACGCATTCGCGAACAACGGCGATTTCATCGTCAATTCGGTCGACAATCTCGGCGGCTCGTCCGATCTGATCTCGATCCGCGGCCGCGCCACTTCGCAGCGTCCGTTCACGACAGTCGAAGACATGCGCCGCGCAGCCGAGGAAAGTTTCCGCGGCAAGGAGCGCGAACTGCAGACGCGCCTTTCCGACACCGAGCGCAAGCTGACCGAGTTGCAGAGCGGCAAGAGCAAGGACAACGAGTTGATCATGTCGCCGGCGCAGAAGGCGGAACTGGAGAAGTTCCAGGCGCAGAAACTGTCGATCCGCAAGGAGCTGCGCCAGGTGCGGCGCGGTCTCGACGAGCGCATCGAAGCGCTCGGCACGCGGCTCAAGCTGATCGATATCGGCCTGATGCCACTTCTGATCACGCTGTTCGCATTGGCATTCGCGTGGGCGCGGCGTCGCCCGCGTCCCGCGCGCTGAAGCGAGCGTGCGCGATTTCTGATATGCGCCGCTGCACTTGCCGCCGAGCCGCGGCCTTGAGGTAATCTGAAGTGAATACGAAGAATTTCTATGCTCTCGTCGCTGCCGCCGTCGTCGCGCTCGGCGCGGCTTTGTGGGTCAGCCGCAGCAATCAGCCGTCGAGCGAAGCGAATCCGCAGAACGCGCCGCTGCTGCCGGGATTGCGCGACGAACTCAATGCTGTCGACGCGCTGACGTTCACCGGCGCGGGCAACCAGGCCATTGCGAGTTTCAAGCGCGATGCCGATGGCTGGCATGTCGCCGAAAAATCCGGATTCCCGGCGGATGTCTCGAAGCTGCGCGAGCTGCTGCTCAAGCTCGCCGATGCCAGCGTGATCGAGGCGAAGACCGCCAATCCGGCACGCTATTCCGAACTTGGAGTCGAAGATCCGGCCAGCGTGAAATGCGAGCCGCCCACGGCGACGGCCGACGCGGCGGACCAGGCCAACGCGCAGAAAAAATGCCTGGAAGGCAAAGGCGTGCTCGTCACGCTTGGCGGATTGAAGATGCCGATCAGGCTGATCGTCGGCCTGTACAACGGCGGCGGTGGCGGCGGCACCTTTGTGCGTCGCGATGGCGAAGCGCGCAGCCTGCTCGTTGCGGGCAACCTCGCGATCGACAGAAATGCCGCGTCGTGGATCCGCCATGAGCTCGTCGACATCGATGCCGCGCGCATCAAGGAAGTGCGCCTGACCGGGCTCGACGGCAAGACTTTGCGCGTCTACAAGGAGCAATCCGTCGAAGCGAGCTTCAAGGTTGCCGACGTGCCCGCCGGACGCACGCTTGCGTCGGATTTTGTCGCGAACAGCCTAGGTTCCGGACTGTCGAGTCTGCGCGCGGACGATGTCGCTGCGGCGAAAGACCTTCCCACGTCGGACAAGGCATTCAAAGTGCGCTACCTCGCCTTCGGCGGCCTCGCGGTCGACGTGACCGCGTGGGATGCGAATGGCAAGAATCTGATCCAGCTCGTCGCCTCGAACGATGCGGCGCAGCTCGATGCCGCCATCGCCGCGGAGCAAGGCAAGGCCAAGGCCGCGTACGACACCGCGGTCGCGGCGGCGAAGCTCAAGGCGACCGAAGCGAAGGGCGATGATGCCGCGATCGCCAAAGCCGCCGCCGACGTGCCGAAACCCGCGGCGTTCGCCGGCATGGCCAAGGATCGCGCCGAGCGCATCGCCGCGGCAACGACGGTGGTCGACGATCTCAACAAGATCTTCGCCGGCTGGACCTTCACGGTTCCCGCCTACGAGTTCGCCAACTTCAACAAGTCGATGGAAGAATTGTTGAAGCCGCTCGAGACCAAGCCGATCGTCGGCAACAAGGCGCTGGACATCTCGACGCCCGCGGCCCAGCGCTGAAACGCCACAACCGGCGCCGATACTTGGCGCGAGCGGAGAGGAGTCGCGCATGAAAACGATATTGCACGGTGTCGCGTCGATGGCGCTCGCCTGCGCCGCGCTGGCGCATGCGGAGTCGAGCGTCTGGCAAGGCACGATCGGCAAGCTGCCGGTCGTCGCGATACTCGAACTCGGTGGCGACAGTCCCAACGGCGAATATTTTTACCGCTCGCAGTTGCACGATATCCACTTGTCCGGAAAGCGGTCCGCGAGTGGCGTCAGCCAATTCGAGGAGGTGGCGCCGGGTAGTTTTGCCGAATCCGGTGCTGGCGCCAGCTGGTCCGTTCGCGTTGGCGACGACGGCGTGCTCAAAGGCGAATGGCACGACAAGAACGCGAAAGTGCTGCCGATCAGGCTTGCACGCGCCACGCTACGCGACGTGGCGGCGGGTGCGCCGCAGGTCGCGGGTCTGGATTCGGCGGATGGTTTGTATCAACACCTGCGCCTCGCCGGGCTGCAACTGCAGCGCAGCGGTCCGGTCGAAACCGTGCTGGGTTATCCGGTGCAGTGGTGGCTGGAGCCGCACAGCAAGCTCAAGCAGCTGCAGATCGTGTCGGGCTATCCGGCGCCGGCGCTGATGAAAATCAATGCCGCGTTGCGCGAACGCCATTGGAGCGATATTGCCAATTCCTTCGGCTGCAATGGCGAATACGAGCAGCAGATCACGCCGCGCTACTTCGGCACCGATGCGATCAGCATCAGCGTCGTCACCTCGTATTCCTGCGCCGGCGCGGCGCATCCGGATGCCGGCGACGCACCGCTCAATCTCGATGCCGACAACGGGCGCGAGATCAAGCTGGAAGACGTACTCTGGCTCGGCAAGGGCAGTCCGCCGCGCTATCACGCGCAGGCCAATGGGCGCGGCAGCGAGGGCTATTTCGCCTATCGCGACGAGGTGTTCGCGCCGTGGCTGCGCGATGTGTTTGCGCGCCTCTACCCGCAGCAAATGCGCAAGCCAAAGGGCGACGATGCCTGCGACTATGAGGAGGTCGAGATCTGGAAATTTCCAAGCTGGTATCTGACCGACAAGGGCATCTATTTCGGTCCGAGTTTCGCGCGTGCAGCGCGCGCATGCGAGTATCCCGAGTGGCCGATACTGCCGTGGAAATACGTCAAGCAACATGCCGGTGCGTTCAAACTGCTCAAGGCGCAGTGAGCGGATTCGCGCATGAACGCTGACCGTTCGCTGGCTGGCGCGGGCGCCTTGTTCGGGGCCCTTGCGGTGATCTGCGGCGCGTTTGGCGCGCATGCGCTGCACGCGCAAGTCGATGCCGCGGCGCTGCAGACCTGGCACACCGCAGTCGAGTATCAGTTCTGGCATGCGCTGGCCTTGCTGGTCGTGGCGCTGCAAGGACGAGCATTGCGTCACGCGCGTATGGTCGGAAGCGCATTTGCGGTCGGCATCGTGCTGTTCAGCGGCAGTCTGTATGCGCTTGCGCTCGGCGCGCCGCGCTGGATCGGCGCGATCACGCCGATCGGCGGAGTCGCGTTCATCGCGGGATGGCTGCTGCTCACATGCAGCTGCCTGCGGCATCCGGAACGCTAGGCGTCGACGCCGGGCCTTCGGCCAAAGTTCAACGTGATTTCAGCGCTGCGTGCCAGCACCAATGCCAGGGCTCATACGCAATGCCGTGCGGATTGTTGCGCGGATAGCTCAGCGAGAATTTGTATAGTCGCGCATTCAGACGCAGCCACCGGAACGCAGCCGAGCGCTCGAATTCCTCCTCGAGCGCAGCAAAGCCTGGCGTCGTGATATCGAGCGCGCGACCGGAATGATGCTCGCTGTAGCCGGGCGCCGCGCTGACGCGCAGGATGGCTTCGATCGACTGTCCGCGCTCGCGTTTGCGCTGGATGATGCCGAGCTGGTATTCGATGCTGCGAAATGCCGAGACGATCTGCAACTCGATGCCATCGCGCGCGGCGGCGTCGCGCATGCGTGTCCACGCGCGCGCGGCGCGAGTTGCGAGAAACTGTTCGCGGCTCTGCGTATCCAAGCCGATGCTTTCGAGGGCACGAGGTTCGCGTACGCGACGCAGGCCGCGCGCACGGCCGTAGTCATGCGGCACGCCGAGTGCGTGCGCACGTTGCATGAGCTGCCGTTCGATCGCGCTGCGATCTTGCGGATTGGGCGTCAGCGCACGATTCATCGCTTCAGTGTACGTCGAGACGTGTCTTGGCGTGCGCCTGAGCCGTGATCCACGCGGTGATATCACGGATCACGCCGGCGTCGACATGAGCGGCTTTGGCGTAATCGGCGGGTGAGGGTGGCGATCCCGCCGGCATGAAGAGATGGCTCAGCTCGGGATACAGCTTGAGAGTGACGCGGCCGTTGCCTGCGAACGCTCGCTGCCATTTGACGAAGTCATCTGCAGGCGTGACTTGATAGTCGCCGCCACCTTGCAGCACCAGCAGCGGCTGCTGCAGCGACCGGGCGACGGCGATCGCATCGTAACCGCGCAGGCTGAGCCAGTAACTTGCCGGCGCATGAAAAAATTCCCCTGGCGGCGGATGCTGCGGATCGGCATGCGCGATCGCGTCGCGCGCCGAAATGACCGGGGCGATGGCTGCCTCGATCTGTTGTGGCGTTGCGTGCTGCACGCCGGATACGTAGCGCATTTGACGGATGACGATGTCGAGGTCGAGCGTAGCGGGAGCCGCCAGCGCGATGCCGCCTTTGACTCCGGGCTCGCGCGCGAGGATGCGTGGGAGCATCAGGGCGCCGAGGCTGTGCCCGAGTACGAATACCTGCTTGGCGTCGATGCGCAGTTGCTGCATGAGCATTTTCAACGCGCTGACCGCGTCGTCGGTGACTTCATCATCGACGGTAATGCCGCCGGTCATCTTGCCGGCATAAACACGCGTACGTTTGTCGTAGCGCAAAGATGCGATGCCTTTGGCGGCGAGGCCTTGTGCGATGTCGGCAAACGGCTTGTTGGGTCCGATACTCTCGTCGCGGTCGTTCGGGCCGGAGCCCGCGATCAGCAAGACCGCGGGAACGACGCCATCACCGCTGGGCAGTGTCAGTGTGCCGGGCAGTGGTCCGAGCGGCGACGTCAGCGCAAGCTCTTTTTCGATCGCGCCGCCATTCGTGTTAAGCGGCGCAACCACGCGGGCACTCGCCGGAGCTGAGCCGGGCGCGAAGAACAATCCGCCGATCGTGCCGTCGGCGTTGCAGCTCAGGCGCAGCGTGAGCCAGCCGTTGGCGAATTCGAGCGGCGTCTCAGCCAGCTCAACGACGCCGTGTGCGCCCACCGTGGTGTCGGCGCTGCGCACAAAGCTGCCGAACTGCGCGGGCAATACGCTGTGCCAGACCTGTTCGAGTTGGCTCGCGCTCAATTTCGCGCTGACTTGCGCGTCGAAATGATCGGTCGCCTGTGCATAGGCGCCGCTGCGCAACGCGGCGAGGAGTTCGCTCGCGCGCAGCCGACATGTTTCCTCGGGCGATGCAACGGGTGGCGACGCGGCAGTTGTCGCCATGGCGCACAGGCATGCGAACAGCACGTAAACACGCATCATGATGGATAGTCTCTCGTGGGCAAGTATCAGCGGCGCCAGTGATCGCGCAGGTGTAGGAATCCCCACAGGCTGAGCGCACCGGCGACGATGCCGGCGGGCCAAGACAGTTCGATCGGCACTGTGGTTGGGCCGATTTGTATTGGCCACTGCGCGATCGCGCGCGCGATGTGCGCGACTGCGACGACGGCGAACACCGTGGCACTGATCGTCAAATAGCGGCTGAGTGAAGTCATGGCGTTGCCCCTGGCTGGTTGAACGCGATCAATCTTCTTGCTGCGGCCGGATGTGCGCATCGCCGGACTTGATCCTGCCCGCCTTGCGCAGCGCCTCGCGCAGCACGTACTCGATCTGCGCATTGACGCTACGCAATTCGTCGTCGGCCCAGCGTTGCACGGCGTCGAGCACGTCGGCGCTGATGCGCAGCGGATAGGCTTTCTTATCGGCTGCCATCGCGGCGCGGCTGGTCTTGATAGCGCAAGGCGCCGACAATCAGGGCGAGCGCAAGCAGCACCATCAATACGGTGAAGACCGTTGTGCCGACGACGCGCGCGTCTCCCTGGAACGTGTACAGCCATACGCCGTGCGCAGCGACGAGCGCGCCCATGATGCTCATGATCAGGCCGACGTAGTGTCCAAGTCCCTGCATGTCGGAGACGCGATTCCAGTCGATGTTCTTGATGATGCCGACCGGCCCGCGCACGTGGACGAGAATCGAAATGCCGAACAGGGACATCGCTGCGACCAGGCTGACGAACAGCGTGCTGACTTCGTCGGACACGTCACTGCTTCCGATTTGCAAGCGCGCGGCGCTGGCGACGATCACGACGATGAAGACGACGATAGCGGTGCTCATTTCGGGACCTCTAGTTGTATAGCGTGCCGGTGTTGACGATAGGCTGTGTCCCGCGCTCGCCGCATAGCACGACGAGCAGGTTCGACACCATCGCGGCCTTGCGCTCCTCGTCGAGTTCGACTACGCCACGCGATTTGAGCTGGTCGAGCGCCATCTGCACCATGCTGACCGCGCCTTCGACGATGCGTGTGCGCGCCGCAATGATCGCGCTGGCCTGTTGCCGTTGCAGCATGGCCTGAGCGATCTCTGGCGCGAAGGCCAGATGTGTGATGCGCGATTCGATCACGTCGACGCCAGCCTTGGCCAGGCCGAGCTTCAATTCCGCGCGTAGATGCTCGGCGACTTCCTTGCCGTGGCTGCGCAGCGAGATACCGCCGGTATCGTGTGAATCGTAGGGGAAGCTCTGCGCGAGATGACGCAGCGCCGATTCGCTCTGGATATGCACGTAGTTTTCGTAGTCGTTGACCTGGAACAAGGCCTCCGCCGTGTCGACGACCTGCCATACCACGACCGCGGCGATCTCGATCGGATTGCCGTCGAGGTCGTTGACCTTGAGCTTGGACGACTCGAAGTTGCGCACGCGCAGTGACACGCCGCGTTTGCTGTAGAACGGATTGGCCCAGCGCGGACCGGGATCGCGCACCGTGCCAACATAGTTGCCGAAGAACTGCAGCACCTTGCCTTCGTTTGGCGCGACCGTGAAGAAACCACCGAGGCAGATCACGAATACGATGCCGAGCAGAAGCGCAATGACGATCGACCAGACGGATTGGTGCTGGATCGAATTGATCAGCCAGATTACGTCGCCGAGCAGGAGCGCGAGCAGGCCGACCAGGGCCGGAATGCCGGACGGCGCAGAATAGGGACGTTCGTTCATGGGTGGCTCCGAGCGAAGAGGTAGTGAAAATAAGATATCAAAAAGATATCAAAATTTCAAGACCTGGGTAAAATATCGTCTCTGCCACCCTGCATGTAGATGAAAAAATAATTAAATATCAGAAACTTAAAAGATAAACCTCTAGCTGATTCCAATGTGTGCCGGGCGCGCGTCGCTACTGCACCGCTTCAACCGATTCGATCCGCAGCCGCCCGAGCGTGTTGAAGCCCGCATAGAAGCGCCAAGGGTCGCCGTCGCCGACCGACAACGCGATGTGGCCCGAATCGAAGCCGCGCAGCGCCGCGTCGAAACTCTGCCAATGGCCGTCGACCCAGGCCTGTGCCCAAGCGTGCGGCACGAAGACGTGTTCGCCGCCGGCATAGGCATCGGTATAGGCGAGTCCGTCGACCACCCGCGTCGGAATGCCGAGCGCACGGCCGAGCGCGGCAAGCAGCACGGCGTGCTCGGTGCAGTCGCCCTCGGGATTCTTCGCGACCTCGAGCGCCGAGGCATAGCCGACCGACAAGTCTTTGGTGCGAATGTAGCCGCGCACGAAATCCTCGAGCGCCTGCATCTGCGCGCGCGGGGACTTTGCGTCCCCCGCGCCTTGCCTGGCCAGCTTGATGATTTCGGGTGCGCTGCTCTGTAGCCAGTCGTTCGGTGCGCGATCGGCGGGAGTCGGCGCATCCTCGCGCGCCGGCGTAGCGGTGCCGAGCGGGGCGATCGTGACTTCGGCGCGATTCTGCGTGCTGCGCGCTTCCTGCTCGTCGGTGCGTGCGAACGACAGCGGCTCGCCGCTGGTGTCCGTCGCGGCGAAGGTGAAGCGCAGGCGGCCCGCGCGTTCCTGCGTGCCGAGCGCGTGCGGCGCCTTGACCAGCGAGTGCACGAGTATGTCCGCCGGTTGGTTCGGCGCCGTCGCGCAAGCCTTCGAGCAAGCGAGCATGGTGAGTTCGTAGCCCAGCATCGGCACCACGAGTTTCTTCACGGTCTGGTCTGGCTCGATCCAGGACAGCGTGCGTGTCGGCGCCCCTCCGAGTTTGATGGTCTGCTCGACCTTGATCAGCTCGCGCCTCCCGTCGGGAAGGTCGATCGTCTCGCGCGTGCCGACGAGCGAATCGACCTCGACCGCCTCGAGATTTTCGGCCTGGAATGCGATCGCCTTGTAGCGCGTGCCGGGAGCGAGCCCGCCTTTTTCCTCGGCCAGACGCAGGCCTTCGGCGAGCAGGGCGCCCGCGGGCCAGACGATGCTGCGCGATTGCGTGGCGCCGCCGACCTGGGTGGTGATATCGACCTTGCCGCCTTCGCGCACGACGCCGGTCTGCACGTTTTCGATGCCCGAAACCTTGCTGCGCGATTCGAAGCGCAGCGGCGCGCCCGCGCGTGTTTCCTCGTCGACTTCGCTGGTGCTTAGAGCGACCTTGAGCCCGGCGCGCTCGAGTTCGATGCGCATCTCCTGCGTCGTGGTCACGCGTTCGCGCGCGAGCGTGCGCGTGGTGTGCATGTTGCCGATCTTGCGCCCGTCGAGCAGCACGCTCATCCATACGTCTTCAGCCGGCGCGGCGGCGTGCGTGGCTTGTGCCATGGACGCGAAGAGAAGAACGCAAGCAAAGCGGTGCATAAGCGACTCGATGCCGATCGGAGCGCGCAGCATAGCCGAACGCAGCGGATGTCGCGCCTTCGGCTAGAATCGTTGTGCCCTCCACAGCGAGCCCGTCATGTCCGACACGACGCAATATGCCGTATTCCTTTTTCCGCAGGCGGTCGAGGCGCTCGGTGCGGTGATCAAGCCGTATCTGACCGAGATCGAAGCGGTCGGGCCGCATATCGTCTGTACCGAGATCGATGCCTCGGGCGCATTCTTCGAACTCACCGTCGAGGGCCGCGACGCCGACGGCAAGCAGGTGCAGCGCGAACTCATGCTGCCGAATGCGTTTGTGCGCTGTGTCGTATCGGTGCACAACGATCAGCCGTTCGGTTTCGGCGAACGCAGCGTCGGCGCGACGCCGACCAAAAAAAACTAGCGCGCGCGAGCTTTCCAGCCATCCGGCCCGAGCAGTTCGAGCGGGTGGAAGCGCGCCTTGTAGTCCATCTTCGGATGCGCCGCGATCCAGTAGCCGAGGTACAGATGCGCCAGGCCGCGCGTGCGTGCGAGCTCGATCTGGCGCAGGATCGCATACGTGCCTAGTCCGCGCGCGTGCTCGCCCGGTTCGAAAAACGTGTACACGGCCGACAGGCCGGTAGCGGCGATGTCAGTCACGGCGACGGCGAGCAGTGCACCGTCGCGGTTGCGCACCTCGAAGAACGAGGTGGGGCTCCATTCGGTGTACAGAAAGCGGCTGAAGTCCTGCGGGTCGGGATCGTCCATGCCGCCGCCGGGATGGCGCGTCTCGAGATAGCGTTGATACAGCGCAAAGTATTCGTGGCTGTAGTGCGCCGGCACGATGGTCACGGCGAGATCGTCATTGCGTGCCAGGCAGCGCCGCTGGCTGCGATCGGGCTTGAAATCGGCGACCGGAATGCGCGCGGGCACGCAGGCGCGGCACTGCGGGCATTGCGGGTGGTAGACGTGGCCGCCGGCGCGGCGGTAGCCGCGTGTCAACGCGTGCGCGTACATGCGCGGCAGGTGCGGCGCGGAAGGATCGATCACGAGGTTCTGCGCCGTGCGTCCGACGAAATAGCCGCAGGGATGCGGCAAGGTCTGAAACAGCCGGACGGTTTCGGACTTCATCGGTTTAGTGTAGAGCGTTTCCCGATGCGGATAAACACGGTGCAAGCAGGACTGGTTATTCGCTTGCGGCCACCTCTCGGGCAGTATTTGCCTCGCGTCGCGCAGACAGCAGCATTTGTGACGCGGCGTAGACGACGATCAGCAACACCAGCCAGCGAATCCACTCGATCGGCAGTGACTTGACGATATACGCTGCCACCAGCACGCCCGGGATGCCTCCAAGCGTGAGTCCGAGCGCGCTGCGCAGGTCGTAGCGTGCCGTGCGCAAGAACCGTGCGCCGCCAACCGGCATCAAAAACGCGCCACAACCCCTCATGATCGGCAACCCAGCCAGCGGAGCTC
>CAZDWH010000090.1:3039-12111 GCA_964509025.1 uncultured Rhodanobacteraceae bacterium | reverse complement strand
TTCCACGCCTTGCGGCGCTACCACCTCAAGGTAGTGCGTCTACCAATTCCGCCACCTGGGCATTGTTCCTGAAAAACTTCCGGATCGATCCGGCTGCTGCAGCTATTTTATCACTCGATCGCGATCTGCGAACGCGAGCGATCAGTGTTTCTGCGCCGCCTTGTCGTCTTTCTTTTCCGCGACGGGCGCCGGAGCGGCTGCGGCCGGAGCGGCGGGCACATCCTTCACCGCAGGCGCCGCAACTGGCACGGAATTCGCCGACGTCGCCGTCGGTACATCGCTGCTCGTGGGCGCGGGAATCGTGACCTTCGGAGCGGGCGCCGCGGCGGGAGCGTCGACGCCGCTCATCACGCCGAGATCGTCCGACGGCTTGGCCACACCGGAGTGGCCGAGGTACCAGGCCATCGCAAGGCTGAGCACGAAGAACAGCGCAGCGAGGATCGCCGTGCTGCGCGAAAGGAACGTCGACGCGCCACGCGCGCCGAACACGGTGCCCGAGGCGCCCGAGCCGAAGCCCGAACCGGCCTGCGCACCTGCGCCGCGCTGCAAGAGGATCAGCGCGATCATCGCGATCGCGACGAGCACGTAAACGATGTTGAAAAGATTGAGCAGCATCATAAAAGTTTTTCCGCCCGCTACCGCGCGGCTGCGCAGATCGCGAGAAAATCCGAGGCCACCAGCGAGGCGCCGCCGATCAATCCGCCGTCGATGTCCGCCTGCGCGAACAACTCGGCTGCATTGCCGGGCTTGACGCTTCCGCCGTACAAAATCCGGGTCGAGCCGCCGATTGTAGCATCGATCGAGGATATTTTGCCACGGATGAAGGCGTGCATCTCCTGCGCCTGTGCCGGAATGGCGGTGTGGCCCGTGCCGATGGCCCAGACCGGCTCATAGGCAACGACCGCCTGCGAAAATGCGGCGACTCCGCTCCGCGCGAGCACGGCATCGAGCTGCGCCGCGACGACACGCTCCGCCTTGCCGGCCTTACGCTGCTCCAGCATCTCGCCGATGCACAGCACCGGCACGAGGCCGGCTGCGAGCGCCGCGGCGAATTTCAGCGCGACCTGCTCGTCGCTTTCGGCATGGTACTGGCGGCGCTCCGAATGGCCGACCAGAGCATGCGTGGCGCCGACGTCGCGCACCATGGCCGCTGCAACTTCGCCGGTGAAGGCGCCCGGGTCGGCGTGCTCGCTGACTTCCTGCGCGCCAAACGCGATGCGCGACTTGGCGTAGCGCGCGGCAAGCTCACCGAGGTAGACGAACGGCGGGAACACCGCGATATCGGTCTCCCCGGTCTCGCCCGCGAGCTGTGCCGCATCGACCGCATCGACCAGCGACTGCGCCGATACGCGCGTGCCATTCATTTTCCAGTTTCCGGCGACGAGTTTGCGGCGTGCCATATCGCGCTCCGTTCTTCAGACGGCGCGCAGCATACACGCATCCGCGCTCGCGGCAACCGCGTGGGCATGACTCCCGGCCTACGAGGCGGCGGCGGACGACTGCTATCCTCGCGGCGGTTCCGAACCTCACGAGGCCCGCCATGTCCTTCACGCTGCGCGCTCATGCGCTTGCCGTCGCCCTGCTTGCCGCCCTGCCTATCGGCATTGCGCACGCGGACACCCCTGTCGCAGGCGCGCAAAACGCGAATGCCAGCTTCATGGCCCTGGCAGACGATTTCTTCGATCACTACTACTTCCCGAACAATCCGACCACGGCGACGCTGACCGGCCTGCATCAATACGACGACAAGCTCGAGGATTATTCGCACGCGCAGATCGAGCGCCAGATCGCTGCGCTCAAGCAGTACGAGGCACGCGTCGCTGCGGTCGATGCGTCACAGCTCGACGAGATGACCCGCGGCGATCGCGACCTCGTGCTCAATTACATCCATAGCACCCTGCTCACGCTCGAAACGATCCGCCCGTGGGAGAAAAATCCGGATAACTATTCGAGCGGCATCACCAACTCCGCGTTCTCGATCATGGAGCGCAAGTTCGCGCCGCCGGCGACGCGTCTCAAGGCGCTGATCGCGCGCGAGAAGGCGATGCCCGCCGCACTCGCGGCTGCGCGCGAGAACCTCAAGAATCCGCCGAAGATCTACACCGAGATCGCGATCGAGCAGTTGCCCGGCACGATCGATTTCTTCAAGACCGATCTGCCCAAGGCGTTCGCCGATGTCACGGACAAAGGCTTGCAGGAGGATTTTGCCAAAGCCCACGCCACGGTGATAAGCGCATTGAACGATTATGCGAATTGGCTGAAAAAAGACGTGCTGCCGAAATCGCATGGCGACTTCAAGCTCGGCGCCGACACTTACGCGAAGAAACTGCAGTACGACGAAATGGTCGATATTCCGCTGGCCAGGCTGGTCGAGTTCGAAATGGCCAATCTGCACGGGAATCAGGCGCTGTTCGCAAAGGTCGCGAAGGAACTCGAACCAAACACGACGCCGCAGCAGGTGCTGGCCGAACTCGGCGCCGATCATCCCGACCCGAAAAAATTGCTCGACGCATTCCGCGACACGTTCGACGGGCTGACCAGGTTCATCGACGAGAAGCAGATCATCACGATCCCGTCGCCGGTGCGCCCGATCCTCGAAGAAACGCCGCCGTTCATGCGCGCAACGACGTTCGCGTCGATGGATACGCCGGGAGCCTACGAGACCAACGCGAAAGAGGCGTATTTCAACGTCACCCTGCCCGAAGCCGGCTGGGACAAGAAGCACACCGATGAATTCATGGCGCAGTTCAGCTATCCCGTGATCACGGTCGTCGCCGCACATGAGGCCTACCCTGGCCATTACATCCAGTTCCTGTGGATGCAGCAGATCCACGACCGCGTGCGCAAGCTGCTCGGCGCCAATACGAACGTCGAGGGCTGGGCGCACTACTGCGAACAGATGATGCTCGACGCGGGACTCGCACAGTCACTGTTCCCGAACGACGCACGTCAGCAGAAGCTGCTGCGCCTCGGTCAGCTGCAGGACGCGTTGTTGCGCAATGCGCGTTTCATCGTCGGCATCAAGCTGCACACGGGCCAGTTCACCTTCGATCAGGCGGTCGATTTCTTCGTCAAGGAAGGCTACCAGTCGCGCGCGGTCGGCACGGTCGAGACCAAGCGCGGCACGGGCGATCCGACCTATCTGTATTACACGCTCGGCAAGCTCGAGATTTTGAAGCTGCGCGCCGATGTCGAGGCGAAGCAAGGCAAAGACTTCAGCCTTAAGCGCTTCCACGACGACTTCATGCAGCAGGGTTTTGCGCCGATCAAGATCGTGCGGCATGCGATGTTGAAGGACGATTCGGCCGCGCTGTAGAAGCCCTCTCCCCCGCGCTCTTTGCGGGGTGAGGGCTGGGGGAGGGGGCGCCTTTTTGCAGCGAACCGTCCGTGGTGCGATTTCCGCTCGGCATCCTGCCTCGCCCTCAGTCGCCGCGCGCGATGCCCTTCAAGGCATCGCGCAAACGCGGCGCCTTCGACCATGCGATCATGCACGCATGACCGATTTCACCTCGCTGGCGCTCGCACCGCCCCTGCTCAAGGCGCTGAGCACACTTGACTACGCCACGATGACGCCGGTGCAGGCGCAAGGCCTGCCGCCGATCCTCGCGGGTCGCGACCTGATCGTGCAGGCGCCGACTGGTAGCGGCAAGACCGTGGCCTTCGGCTTGGGTCTGCTGCAGCACCTCGATCCCGCGCAGCTCAGGGTGCAGGCGCTCGTGCTGTGTCCGACACGCGAGCTGGCCGATCAGGTTGCGCGCGAAATCCGCCGTCTCGCCAGCGCGATTCCGAACCTGAAAGTGCTCACGCTGACCGGCGGCATCGCGCTCGGCCCGCAGCTCGCCTCGCTGCGCAAGGATTCGCACGTCGTCGTCGGCACGCCCGGGCGCATCCAGGAAATGCTGCGCAAGCAGGCGTTGTCGCTGGCCAAGGTGAAGACCCTGGTGCTCGACGAAGCCGACCGCATGCTCGACATGGGCTTCGAGGAACCGATCCGCGAAATCGTCGGCAAAACGCCGCCGTCGCGACAGAGCCTGCTGTTCTCGGCGACCTACCCCGAAGCGATTCGCGCAATTGCGAAGAGCACCTTGCGCGATCCAGTTGAAGTGACCGTCGCCGGCGCCGTCGAGCAGCCGGCGATCGAACAGTGGTTCCACGAGATCGACCTCGCGCGCAAACCCGCTGCGCTGGCCGCGCTGCTGCTGCAGCATCGGCCGGAATCGAGCGTGGTGTTCTGCAATACGCGTCGCGACGCCGACGATGTGACCGAAGCGCTCGGCGAATTCGGCATTTCCGCTCTGGCGCTGCACGGCGACATCGAACAGCGCGATCGCGACGAGGTGCTCGTGCGCTTCGCCAACCGTAGCTGCAGCGTACTCGTTGCGAGCGACGTCGCCGCGCGCGGCCTCGACATCAAGGAGCTCGCCGCGGTGATCAACTACGAACTGCCGCCCGATCCGGACATCTATCTGCATCGCATCGGCCGCACCGCCCGCGCGGGCAGCGCTGGGCTCGCCCTGAGCCTGGTCACGCCACGCGAAATGCCGCGCGCGCTGGAACTGGAAAAACAGCAGGGCGCGCCACTGCGCTGGCAGAAAATTCCGCCGCTCGACGCGAAACAGAAGAACGCCCTGCTCGCCGCGATGACCACCCTGCGCATCGACGGCGGGCGCACCGACAAGATGCGTCCCGGCGATATTCTCGGTGCGTTGACCGGCGATGCCGGCCTGACTGCTGACGCGGTCGGCAAGATCGATGTGTTCGCCACGCGTTCCTACGTCGCGATCAACCGAACCGTCGCCGACAAGGCGCTGAATCGTCTGCGCGCCGGCAAGATCAAGGGGCGCAATTTCCGCGTGGCACGGATTTAATTATCGTGTCGTCATTCCGGGGCCGCGCGCAGCGCGGAACCCGGACCGCGCAGGCAGGATGCCGGAGCGAACATTCGCACAGCGAATGGCCCAAAAGAGTACGCGACAGGAGTCGCGTGTAATCCATCTTGATCTTGCTCGAAAAAGCGAAATTGGATTCCCGCCTTCGCGGGAATGACGAACAAAAATCATAGGTTCAAGTCACCACTGCGTCCGCTGCGGCAATAGCCCGCGCAATTCCAGATCCGTCAGATTGCGCCACTGCCCGACCTTCAACGCGCCGAGTTTGATATTGACGATGCGCACGCGGCGCAGCTGCGTCACGCGATAGCCGAACGCCTCGGCCATCAGGCGAATCTGCCGGTTGAGCCCCTGCGTGAGGACGATGCGAAAGCCGAACTTGGCGATGCGCGCGGTCTTGCACGGCTTGGTCATCTGTCCATGCACGCGCACACCTCGCGCCATGCCGGTCAGAAATTCCGGCGTCACCGCCTTGCTCACCCCGACCAGATACTCCTTTTCGTGCGCGTTTTCCGAGCGCAGGATTTCGTTGACGATATCGCCATTGCTGGTGAGCAGGATCAAGCCTTCCGAATCCTTGTCCAGCCGGCCGATCGGAAAGATGCGCTCGCGATGGTCAACGAAGTCGACGATATTGCCTTTCACCTCATGCTCGGTCGTGCAGGTCACGCCGACCGGTTTGTACAGCGCGATGTAGACGTGCCGGCGCCCCGCGCCCGACTCGCGCCGCGGCAGCAGTGGCTGCCCGTCGATCAGCACCTCGTCGCCCTCCTCGACCTGGCTGCCGATGCCGCCGGGCTTGCCGTTGACGCTGACGCGTTTTTCCGCGATCAACCGGTCCGCCTCGCGGCGCGAACAGAAACCGGTTTCCGCGATGTGTTTATTGAGGCGCATGCATTTGCAGTTACGGAAGCGACTGCGAAGTTTAATACGTCGCGTGCCATTGCTTGCGCACGAATCGCGAGCGGCCGCTTCGCCTACAATGCGGACGGGTTCCCCACGATTCCGCCATGCTGACATTTCTGCCGACCTTTATCCGCCTGCCGCTGGCATTGCTGCTGGTCGCGCTCAATGTGCTCGCGCACGGCACGGTGCTGCTGCTGTTTGCATTGTTCAAGGCGCTGGTCCCGATCGCCGGATTCCGACGCCTGCTCTCGCGCGTGCTGGTCGCGATCGCGGAAAGCTGGATCGCGGTGAACGGCTGGCTCTTCGCCTTGCTTACGCCCACGCGCTGGATCGTCTCCGGGACGGACGCGCTGCGCTACGCAGGCTGGTATCTCGTGCTCAGCAATCATCAAAGCTGGGTCGATATCCCGGCGCTGCAGAGAACCTTCAATCGGCGCATCCCGTTCCTGAAATTTTTCCTCAAGCAACAGTTGAAGTGGGTGCCCATACTCGGCGTCGCATGGTGGGCGCTCGATTTTCCCTTCATGCAGCGCTACTCGCGCGAAACGCTGGAAAAACATCCGGAATTGCGTGGCCGCGACAAGGAGGCGACCCGCCGCGCCTGCGAACGTTTTCGCGACCTGCCGGTGTCGGTGATGAACTTCGTCGAGGGTACGCGCCATACCGAAGCGAAACACGCGCAACAGGCGTCGCCCTACGCGCACCTGCTGCGTCCTCGTGCGGGCGGCATCGCCTTCGTGCTCGAGACGATGGGCGATGTGCTGCAATCCGTGGTGGACGTGACGATCGTCTATCCGCAAGGTGCGCCGACACTGATCGATCTGCTTGCCGGACGCGTCGTCGAGATCCGCATCGACGTGCGTGAACTGCCGATTCCGGCGGAACTCGTCGGGCGCGACTACGAGGCAGATATGCAGTTTCGCGAACGCTTCCAGGCCTGGATCAACGCTCTGTGGGCGGAAAAAGATGCGCGGATCGCGCAAATTCTCACGCAATCGGAGTTGACAGCCGCCGCAGAAATCGTATGATGGGCGGCTCCACGCGGGAATAGCTCAGTTGGTAGAGCACGACCTTGCCAAGGTCGGGGTCGCGAGTTCGAGTCTCGTTTCCCGCTCCAGTTTATTCGACAAAGACCTCGGCACACCGAGGTTTTTGTTTTTCGGAGATAGCGTTGCTACGCTGTTTTCCGGATCAGAGCCATCGATCAGAGGCGAGATGGCAGAGTGGTCATGCAGCGGCCTGCAAAGCCGTGTACGCCGGTTCGATTCCGACTCTCGCCTCCAGTATCTCATTGCGAAATCGGGCATCCTGCCGCGATTCGCAAGCAAACGACCGCGGCAAAGCCGCGCTACGTTCGCCGCATCAATCGCCAGCGCTTGATGCGCAGCACCTCCCTGTGCTGAACTGCCCTTCGACAATGGTCATCGCAGCGCCCGGGTGGCGAAATCGGTAGACGCAAGGGACTTAAAATCCCTCGACCGCAAGGTCATGCCGGTTCGATTCCGGCCCCGGGCACCAGATATAGCCATGAGTTACGTGCGTCACTAGGAATTCGTGATTAGTGCTCGTATGGTGCCCGCTTTGCGCGCCATTACAGAAAAAGCGCTTTCGTCTCGGGGGCGCCGCCATTGGCAGCTGCGACAAGCTTCAAAGCTCGGCGATGGATCCGGGGTTGGCCAGATCAGCGCTGGCCAAGGCCAAGGACTTATTTGGTCTTCATGATTTCCATCGTCATCTGCTTGGCTCCGGGCCGAACAGCAACAGCTTCCAATTCGAATTTCGGTGGATCGAGCAGCGCCTCATCAAGGACGATGTGGCATCGATACGTGCGCGCAGGGTCGAGCTTCCATACCGCTTCACGGATTTGATCTAAATAAACGAAGGTCTGATAAGGCCCTGGCAATGAGGGGTATATATCAGCTGAGCGACCAGAGACTCGCCGGGTTAAGTCGCGCAACCCAAAACTGAGTTTGGTGACTGACTGATCGGTCGCGTTGAACAACTCAACGCGCATGTGCACGTTGGGGATCGCTTGCCAGGCTTGTTCACTTAATGGTTCCGCAGTCGATAAGACGAAACCAAAATAGTAGAGCGAATTTTGCGCCCCTTGAATGACCGTGTTGATCTCATTCCTGCGACGGAAGTCGATCGATCCAAAATTCAAGAACTCTCGGAACAACGGGTCGTTGTAACCCTTCGAATAGTGCTCCGCAATCGGTAAAGCGCTCCAACTTGCGGGTATCGGCTCTTTGGCGCAGGCGCTGAGTACCAGCAGCGGGAACAACGGCACAAGCCAAGCTTGTGTGCACCTCTTCGTCAACGCTAGGCCGATCACCCTCGCCCCCGCAACACCGGCCACGCCGCACGCACATATTCGAACGCCGACCAGATCGTCATCGCCGCGGCAACGACGAGCAGCGTTTCTCCGACATGGAACAGGCGCAGGCCTTCCATGTCGTGCTGATACAGCAGAACCAGAATCGCGATGATCTGCATCGTCGTCTTGACCTTGCCGAGCATCGCGACGTTGACGCGCGTGCGCTCGCCGATTTCGGCCATCCATTCGCGCAGCGCGGAGATCGTGATTTCGCGGCCGACGATCACCGCGCTCGTGATCGCGAGCAATGGCGTCGGATTTTCCTGCACGAGCAGGAACAGCGTCACCGCGACCATCAGCTTGTCCGCAACCGGATCGAGAAACGCGCCGAATGCGGAGTACATGTCGAACTTGCGCGCGATATAGCCATCCAGCCAGTCGGTCAGCGCCGCGGCGAGAAAGGTCAGCGCGGCAAGCACGTTCGAGCCGTCGAACTGCGCGTAGAACACGACGACCATCACCGGCAAGAGCGCGATGCGGAACAAGGTGAGGATGGTGGGCCAGGTCAGCTGCATGTCTGAAGAGTTCTTTGCTGCGCCCAGTGTGACATAGCCCGAGACAAAGATGGTCGCCGGGCGCGGCACAAGGCGCGAACACTTCCGCTACCATCAAAGGCCCTCTTATTCGCGCCATCGTATGTCCGTCGCTTTGCCGGTCCCATCCCAGCCCGTCATCGGTCTCGTCGGCAGCCGCGGCGCTTACGGCCGCTGGCTCGCACGCTTCTTCGAGCAGCGCATGGGCCTTAGCGTGATCGGTCATGACCCCGCGGGCGACGAGACTCTGACACCCGCGCAGCTTGTCGAACGCGCCGATGTGCTGATCTTCGCCGCGCCGATCCGCGCCACGGCCGCATTGATCCCGAACCACCTTGCAACCGCCCGTGGGCGCAGAACCGGGCAA
>CAZDWH010000090.1:0-3029 GCA_964509025.1 uncultured Rhodanobacteraceae bacterium | reverse complement strand
AGCCGGAGGAGCCGAGATCGCTTGATGACGTCCGCGTGATAGGTCATGACCACACGGCGGACCGAACGCTGCCACCCGCGAGGCTGGTGGAACGCGCCGATGTGCTGATCTTCGCCGCGCCGATCCGGGCCACGGCGGCATTGATCGCGAACTACGTGGAACTCGCCGGTGGGCGCGAACGCGGCAAGCTGTGGCTCGACCTCACCTCGATCAAGGCCGCGCCGGTCGCCGCGCTGCTCGCTTCGCAGGCCGAAGTCGTCGGCCTGCACCCGATGTCCGCGCCGCCCAAGACGCCGACACTCAAGGGCCGCACGATGATCGTGTGCGAAGCGCGTCTCGACGCATGGCGCGCGTGGCTCGGACACTTCCTCGCCGCGAGCGAAGCCGACTGCGTGCGCGCCGATCCGCTGCAGCACGATCGCGTCATGGTGCTGGTGCAGGGCATGGTGCATGCAACGCACATGGCGCAGGCCGCGCTGCTCGCCGAATTCGCGCCCGCACTCGGCGGCCTCCAAACCGTGCGGCGCTTCGGCACGGTCGGCTACGAGCTCGACGGCGTGGTCACCCGGCGCATGCTCGCGGGCAATCCGGCGATCTACGAAGACATCCAGTTCGAGAATCCGCATATCGCGGCGATGCTGGAGCGCCTTGCTGCGCACATCGAATTCCTGCGCGACTGCGTACGCGACGGCAGCGCGCAGACGCGTGCCGCGATGCGCGCACGCCTGCTCGAAGCGCCGCGCGCCGGATTCGGCGCGCAAGCGCTCACCGACGGCAGCTATGAGTTCGAGCGACTCGGTTACCTGCTCGCCGACCTCGCCGCGCCGACCTATCTCAGCGTGTTCCTGCCGCTCGACGAGCCCGGCTCATTGCGCCATCTGCTCTCGGTATTCGAAGAGCAAGGCATCAATCTCGACTCGATCCATTCCTCGCGCACGCCCGAGGGCGAGCTGCATTTCCGCATCGGTTTCGACTCCGCGTGCGCGCCCGCGCGCGTGCAGGCGGCGATCGAGACGATCGATGCGTGCGAAATCGGGCGCGTGCTGGCGCGCGGGTGAGCCATCGATATCCAGCGCAATGGCGCAACTCAGTGGAACAGCGAGTAGATTTTTTCGGCCAATTCGCGACTGACACCCTTCACTTTGGCGAGCTCTTCCACGCCCGCATTGGTCACACCCGGCAAACCGCCGAAATGCTTGAGCAGCGCGGTGCGGCGCTTGGCGCCGATGCCGGCGATGTCTTCGAGCTTGCTCGTTTCGCGCGCCTTCTGCCGGCGCGCGCGATGGCCAGTGATGGCGAAACGATGCGCCTCGTCGCGTACCGCGTCGATCAGATGCAGCGCGGAGGAATCGGGACCTGGCCACAGCGATTTGCCGCTGGCGCCGAGAATCAGCGTCTCATGCCCTGCCCTGCGCTCCGCGCCTTTCGCGACGCCGACCACGAGCACATCGCCAATCGCGAGATCGGCGAGCACATCGAGCGCCTGCTGTACCTGGCCCTTGCCGCCGTCGATCAGCAGCACATCCGGGAGATTCGACGGCGCGACGCTTTTCTCTGCCTCTCCAGTTGCGGTTTCATCGCTCGAAGCAGTCGACGTGAGCGTCTTCGCTTCGCTCTGACTTGTTGATGAGGGCTCGGCGATAGCCCGCCGAAACCGCCGCTCCAGCGCCTGACGCATCGCGCCGTAGTCGTCACCTGGTTCGACCCCGGTGATGTTGTAGCGCCGATACTGCGACTTGTCCGGCCCATCCGGCCCGTAGACGACACACGATGCCACGGTCGCCTCGCCCATCGTGTGGCTGATATCGAAACACTCCAGCCGCCGCGGCGCTTCGTCGAGTCCGAGCAGTTCGCGCAAGGCCTCGAAGCGTTCGCGTTGCGTCTCGTTGCTCGCGAGGCGCGCAGCAAGCGCAGCGTCGGCGTTCTTCTGCGCGAGTTCGAGGAAGCGCGCGCGCTCGGCGCGCACCGCATGCTTGATCGCGACCTCGTGCCCCACCTGCTCGCCGAATGCCTGCGCGAGCAGTTCGGCATCCTCGAGGGCTTCCTCGACGATCAACTCGCGCGGCACCGGCTTGTCGAGGTAGTACTGCGCGATGAACGAAGTCAGCACATCGGCGCGCTTCGCGCCACCTTCGCCACCGCCGCCCGGCAGTTTCGGGAAGAAATCGCGCGATCCCAAATTGACGCCATTGCGGAAATACAGCACCGACACGCAGGCGATGCCGCCGGAGATGCGGCAGGCGATCGCGTCAAGATCGGCGCTCGCGCCCTGCACGTAATTTTTCGCGAGCAGACGCTTCAATGTCGCGACTTGGTCGCGCAGCTTCGCTGCCCTTTCGAATTCGAGCGCGCCGCTCGCGCGTTCCATCGACGCGACCAGCTCGTCGATCACCGCGCCGCTCTTGCCGTCGAGAAACATCGCCGCATGGCGCACGCTTTCGCGGTATTCCTCGGTGCCGATGAACCCGACGCAGGGCGCGCTGCAGCGATGAATCTGGTACTGCAGGCAGGGCCGCGAGCGGTTGCGGAAGTAGTTGTCCTCGCATTGGCGCACGAGGAAGAGTTTCTGCATGTGATTGAGGCTTTCGCGCACCGCCCACGCGCTCGGGAACGGGCCGAAGTACTGACCCTTGCCCGACTTCGCGCCGCGATGGAAGGCCATGCGCGGAAAGCGTTCCGGCGCGATCGCACCCTTCTCATCGTGCTCGGGCACGCGCACGTTTTCGGCCGAGAGATAGATGTACGGATAGCTTTTGTCATCGCGCAGCAGGATGTTGTAGCGCGGCTTGAGCGACTTGATCAGCTGCGCCTCGAGCAGCAGCGCCTCGGCCTCGGTGCGCGTCAGCGTCGTCTCCATGCGCGCGATCTGCGAGATCATCGACATGATGCGCGGCTCGAGCCGCGGCTTGAGGAAGTAGCTGCCGACGCGTTTCTTCAGATTGCCGGCCTTGCCGACGTAGAGCAGTTCGCCGCGCGCATCGAACATGCGGTACACGCCGGGCGAGCTGGTCAAAGTGCGTACGAACTCT
>CAZDWH010000089.1:5260-12215 GCA_964509025.1 uncultured Rhodanobacteraceae bacterium | reverse complement strand
TGTACTCGCGCCGGATGGAGCTGGCCGTGCTGGAGCAGGAGACGCAGGTGCGGCCCTGCCACGCCGGCCTCGTCTCGGGCGTGCTCGATGCCCGCGGCGAAGTGCGGATGTGCGAGCTGCGCGACGCCGTGGGCAACGTCCGCGACCACGACTTCGACTTCACGAAACTATGGTTCTCGCCCGAAGCGGACGCCCAGCGCGCCGCCATCCGGGCGAAGGAGTGCCACTGCACGCACTCCTGCTTCATGTCGTCGTCGCTCGTCTTCAACTGGCGAACCTGGGGCGCGTACATGGCGTCGACGGTCGTGAATTTTCTGTCGGCTGCGTGAAGCGACGCAGTAGCCCACAGAGAGCCCCCCACCCGCCGCGCCGCTGACTCCAAGTCGACGACTCGATCTCTGCGATACGCGCGTCGCGGCGACCCTCTCCCGCCGGGAGAGGGTGTCGTCCCTGATCCGCTCGCTTCAGAACTTCCCGAACCACTCGCTGATGTCGAAGAACACCGAATGCGTCTTGCCGTCGGGGGTGGTGAAGTCGATCTCGTCCACGTGTTTTCCGTTGCACGACAGCAGAGCCTGACCGCCCTTCATGAAGCGGCCGTAGTGATCGCGGATCCACTCGTTTTCGGCGTGAATGCCCGCGTCTTCGCCGCGCGCGTGGATCACGATGGCGTTGTCGCAAGACGTCCCGGCCGCCTCCGACGATGCGGCAGCCGGTACGCCGGACGGAGCGGCGGCCTTGTTCGGCGCGCTGGCGCAGGCGGCAGCGAGCAACAACGCCATCAGGCACGCGAGACCCGGCCCGGTTCTCCCGCCCGCCGCGCGCCTCCTCCCGCCCGCCGTCATCACACCAGCCTCGCGTTCAGGGTGATCGAGTCCACGCCTCGGAGCGCTTTCGACACCGGGCAGTTCTCCTTGGCGCCGGCGGCCTGCTGCTGAAACGTCGCGTCGTCGATGTCCGGCACCTCGGCCTCGCAATCGAGCTCGATCTTGGTGATGGCGAAGGCGTCGCCGACTTTTTCGAGGTGGACGCTGGCCGTCGTGTGGACGCGCTTCGGCTGGAAGCCATTGCGATTCAGGCCGGCCGTGAGGGCCATGGAGAAGCAGCCGGCGTGCGCCGCGGCGATCAGTTCCTCCGGATTCGTCCCGGGCTCATCCTCGAAGCGGGTGCGGAACGAGTACTTCCCCTCGAACGTGCCGCTCCCGTGGCGCACTTTCCCCGCTCCCTCGGCAAGGCTGCCATTCCATTGGGCGTCGTCTTTTCGGGCAGGCATATCATTTCCTCCGCGAGGATCATACGTCCGACTTCGGAGCCCGTGCGTAGGTCCCCATCAGAGAGGAGAGAACGATGGCAGTCGGATTCCTGTTCGAAGTCCCCGGCGGTACGACCGAGATGTATGACCAGGCCATGCTCGATTTGAACGTGCTGGAGAACCGTCCGCCCGGGCTGCTGTCCCACACGGCCGGTCCGATGGATGGCGGCTGGCGCGTCATCGACGTCTGGGAGAACGACGAGTCCTTCCAGCACTTCGTGGCCACCCGGCTCGGCCCCGCCCTGGCCAAGGTCGGCATGCCGGAGCCGAAGCTCACGCGCCTGGAAGTGCACAACTTCGTGCGCTGACGTTCCGGAACGGCAATGACTGTTCGTCGTCCCATTCGCGACGGGGTGACGGACAGGATTGTCCGTCCTCCATGCGTCCGCTGAGGCAGCGGCTCTCGGATGAACCACGGCAACTGCTCGGGGGCAGTTGGTTGGCGTGACCTGCCTGGTTCCTCTTCTCCGCAGCCGTGCCGATGAGCCGCTGCCTCAGCGGACGCGAGGCTCTGGCCCTTTCAGCCTTTCGGCCTTTCTCGCCTCGTCCCCACCCATCCCCAGAGGATGCCGAAGTAGTACGTGGCGTGATGGGCGGCGAAGGCGAACGGCAGGAGCGGCCACCAGCGCGGCGGCAGCCGCGTCGTGCGCGCTCCGAGGATCAGCGTGGCCAGCGCGTACGGCAGGGCCACGAGCGGCGCGAGGAGAATCGAGCACGTGCCGCCGATGAGGAAGGCGCGGATCTTCCTGTTCTTCCGGTACGACGCCGCGCCACGCCGGAGCATCTCCCCCGTCTTGACGCGGTAGCGCCAGCGCTGCCGGAGATACGGGCCGGGAAAGGCGCGCCGGCGATGAAAGACGCGCACGCCGCCGTGATAGACGACATGCGGCAGGAGCGACTGCAGCAGGGCGGTGTCCTCACCGATGTAGCCGATGGCCTCGTCGAAACAGTGGAAGGCGCTCCGGCGGATGAAGAGGTTGACCAAGGCCACGTCGCTGGCGCTCGGCACGGGGAAGACGCCGGGCCGGTTCTCGTGACAGGCCAGGCCGCTGCCGATGAGAGGTGTGGCCAGGAGCGTTTCGGACACGAGCTCGGCAGGGGTGGAGTCGGCTGGTGCCGGGTCGGGACCGCCCAACGCGAGCACGTCGGGATGCTCGTCGAGGTAGGTCACTGCGGTAGCCAGCCAGCGCGGGCCGGCCACGGCGTCGTCGTCGATGAAGGCCAGGATCTCGCCGCCGGCCACGGAAACCGCTCGATTTCTTCGAGTTGCGGGATTACGATTCTCTTCTACGACGTTGCGTACCCGGGTCACATCGGGCAGTGCCAGCGGCTGGGCGGAGACGAGGATCAACTCGAAATCGAATCCTGCCTCCTGGTCCATCACCGAGGCCATGGCCCGCTCGGCGTCGCCCCCGAGCCGTTCCACCGGCATGATCACACTGACTTTCATCGATTGGCGAGCGGGTGGCGGCGAGCGGCGAGCGGGTGAGTCCGCGTGGATGACGTTCGCATGACAGTCCCCATGACGTTCATCGTATCGAGTTAGCAAAGGAAGGCGTTACAAGACGCACTAAAGAGCGAGCAAGTTGCAGCAAGCGACCAGAGGGATCTGCCCGCTCGCCGCTCGCCCCAACCCGCTCGCCGCACACACATGAAGCTCATCGTACAGATACCAGCGTTCAACGAAGAAGCGACGATCGCCCAGACGTTGCGAGACATTCCGAAGAAGATCGACGGCATCACCTCCGTCGAGACCCTCGTCATCGACGACGGCAGCACCGATAAAACCGCCGAAGCGGCGAAAAAAGCCGGCGCCTCGCACATCGTCCAGCTCCGCAGCCATCGCGGTCTCTCCGCCGCCTTCCAGGCCGGCATCGACGCCGCCCTCCGCCTCGGCGCCGACATCATCGTCAACACCGACGCCGACAACCAGTACCAGGGCGCCGACGTCGCCCGGCTCGTGGGCCCCATCGTCAAAGGGACAGCCGAGGTCGTGATCGGCGACCGGGAAGTGGCGAGCTCGCCGCACATGTCGGCGCTCAAGCGCGCCCTGCAGCGCGCCGGAAGCTGGACCGTCGGCCTGGCCTCGGGCGTCAGCGTCGCCGACGTCACCAGCGGCTTCCGCGCCTTCTCGCGTGAGGCGGCTACGCAGATCAACGTCTTCAATCCCTTCACCTATACGCTCGAAACGATCATCCAGTCAGGCAACCGCAACCTCGGCGTACAGTCCGTGGCCATCCGCACGAATGCGCCGACCCGTCCGTCGCGCCTCTATCGCGGAATCGGCACGTACCTGCGCAAGTCCGCGTCGACCATCTTCCGCATCTACACGCTCTACAAGCCGCTGAAGACGTTCTTCACGATCGGTGCGCTGCTCCTCCTCGGCGGCGTCGCCCTCGGCGGCCGCTTCCTCTGGTACTTCGGTCACGGCGAGCGCGGCGGCCACATCCAGTCGCTCATCCTGGCGGCGGTGTTTCTCATCGCCGGCTTCCAGACGCTGCTCATCGGTTTGCTGGCCGACCTGATCTCCGTAAACCGCCGCCTCAGCGAGGAAGTGCTGATCCGCCTCCGCAAGCTCGATACGCCGGAGAGTGATCGCCGTCCCCGCCGCGATCGCGACTCCCGTCAACCGCAGCCGCAACACGCACAGCAGGCGCCGCCACCCAAGCCGGCGCCGCAACCACGCCCCGACCGCGCGCCCGCGGCCGCAGCACCTGCCGCGGCCGCACAAACGCAGTGGGTGTGGCTGCTTGACGAGGACAAGCTGCAGGATCGCGGCGTCAAGCTCGAACTGAAGAATGCACCGGCGCGCGCCTTCGTCGAAGGCAAGATCATCCGCGGCATCAACGAACTGCTGTTCGCGGTCGTGCGCGATATCGCCTATATCGCGACGCAGATGGAGGCGGGGCGTTTCAGGCTCGACGACTCGCACGGCATCACGCATGCGGTGTTCGACATCCTGCGCAACGCGCGCGTGCTTAGGCCGAACATCGACCCGAACATCGTCGTGTGCTGGGGCGGGCATTCAATCAACCGCACCGAATACAAGTACACCAAGATGGTCGGCTACGACCTCGGCCTGCGCGGGCTCGACATCTGCACCGGCTGCGGCCCGGGCGCGATGAAGGGACCGATGAAGGGAGCGACGATCGCGCACGACAAGCAGCGCCAGCGCACCAAGCGCTATATCGGCATCACCGAGCCCGGCATCATCGCGGCCGAATCGCCGAATCCGATCGTCAACCAGCTCGTGATCATGCCCGACATCGAGAAACGCCTCGAGGCCTTCGTGCGCGTCGGTCACGGCATCATCGTGTTTCCGGGCGGGGTCGGCACGGCCGAGGAAATTCTCTACCTGCTCGGTATACTTTTACATCCCGACAACGCCAAGCTGCCGTTCCCGCTGGTGTTCGCCGGGCCGAAGGAATCGGCGGAATATTTCGAGCAGATCGACGCCTTCCTGCGCCTCGCGCTCGGCGACGCGGTCGCGCAGCGCTACCGCATCGTCATCGCCGATCCGGCCGAAACGGCGAAGGTCATCGACAAGGGCATCGAGAAGGTACGCGAGTTCCGCATCGGCAACCAGGATGCGTTCTTCTTCAACTGGTCGCTGCACATCGAGCTGCCGTTCCAGCAGCCGTTCAAGCCGACCCACGCGAACATGGCGGCGTTGAACTTGCACCGCGACCAGCCCAAGCACTTGCTCGCCGCCGACCTGCGCCGCGCGTTCTCGGGCATCGTCGCCGGCAACGTGAAGGAGGAGGGCATGCGCGCGATCGCCGAGCACGGGCCGTTCGTGATCGACGGCGATCCGGAAATCATGCGCGCACTCGACAAGATGCTCGCGAGCTTCGTCGCGCAACAGCGCATGAAGCTGCCTGGCGGCACCGCCTACGTGCCGTGCTACAAGGTCAAGGTGGGCGCATGAAATCGACCGCACAGCTGCACGCGCTTGGCCAGAGCCTGTGGCTCGACAACATCACGCGCGCCCTGCTCGACGACGGTACGCTCAAGCGCTACATCGACGAGTTGTCGGTTACCGGCCTCACTTCCAATCCGACGATCTTCAACGAGGCGATCGGCAGCGGCTATTACGACGCGGCGATTCGCGACAAGGCGCGCGCGGGCAAATCCGGCGAGGCGCTGTTTATTGAACTCGCGCTCGAGGATCTACGCCGCGCGGCCGATCTGTTTGCACCGATCCACCGCGCTACCGGCGGCGTCGATGGCTGGGTATCGATGGAAGTCTCGCCGCTGCTCGCCGCCGACACGGCGGGCACGATCGCCGCGGCCAGGGCGATCTTCCGCGATGCCGGACGCGCCAACCTGTTCGTGAAGATCCCGGGCACGCCCGAAGGCATACCGGCGATCGAGGAAGCGATCTTCGCGGGCGTCCCGGTCAATGTCACCCTGCTGTTTTCGCGTGAGCAGTACCTCGCTGCTGCGGGTGCATACGCGCGTGGGATCGGGCGACGCATCGCGGCAGGGCTCGATCCGCGCATCGAATCGGTTGCGTCGGTGTTCGTCAGTCGTTGGGATCGTGCGCTCGGCGCCGAAGTGCCAGTCGACTTGCACAATCGTCTCGGTATTGCGATTGGCGGCCGCACCTATCGGGCGTATCGCGAATTCTTCGCCGCACCCGCGTGGCACGAACTCGCCGCCAAGGGCGCGCGGCCGCAGCGCCTGCTCTGGGCGAGCACCGGCACCAAGGATCCCAAACTGTCGCCGAATCTTTATGTCGAGGCCTTCGCCGCGCCCGCTACGGTCGATACGATGCCGGAGAAGACCTTGCTCGCGTTCGCGCAGAGTGGCGTGGTCAAGGGCGTGATGGCGCCCGACGGCAACGAGGCCGAGAAGCTGCTCGCACGCTTCGCGCAGGCCGGCGTCGATGTCGATGCGTTGGCGACAAAACTGCAGGTCGATGGCGCCAAGGCCTTCGTCGATTCGTGGACCGAGCTGATGCAGCGCATCGCGAGCAAGAGCGCGGCGCTGGCGACGGCATGACCACGACCCTGACGCCGGGTCAACTCGCTCCGGAAGAAGCGCTCGAAAATATCCCGCGCTTGATCACCGCGTACTACGCCGAGCGCCCCGATTCCGCGGTTGCAACGCAACGTGTCGCCTTCGGCACGTCGGGCCATCGCGGCTGCTCGCTGCGCGCGAGTTTCAACGACACGCACATCGCAGCAGTGACGCAGGCGGTGTGCGAATACCGCTGCAAGCAAAACATCAGCGGACCGCTGTTTCTCGGCATCGACACGCACGCGCTGTCGATGCCGGCGTTCGCGACCGCGCTCGAAGTGCTCGCGGCGAACGGCGTCGAGACGATGATCGCCGCCGGCGACGAGTACACGCCGACGCCGGCCGTGTCGCATTCGATCCTCCGATTCAATAAGGAGCGTCACAATCGGGATCGCACGAGCGGACTGGCCGACGGCATCGTGATCACGCCGTCGCACAATCCGCCCGAGGACGGCGGCTTCAAATACAATCCGCCCAATGGCGGCCCGGCCGATGTCGACGCCACCAATTGGATCGAGCGCATCGCCAATGAATTTCTGACAAACGGCCTGAAGGGCGTGAACCGCCTCCCCTACGGGCGGGCGCGCAACGCCGATTGTGTAAAGCGGCACGACTATATCG
>CAZDWH010000089.1:0-5250 GCA_964509025.1 uncultured Rhodanobacteraceae bacterium | reverse complement strand
GGCGGCCCGGCCGATACTAGCGCGACCGGCTGGATGGAGACCGAGGCCAATGGTCCGATCGAAGCCGGTCTCGCCGGCGTCAAGCGCATGCCTTACGCGCGCGCACGCCGCGCAGGTACGACGCATGAACACGATTTTCTCGGCGCGTATGTCGACGACCTGCGCAATGCGATCGATTTCGATGTGATCCACCGCGCTGGAGTGAAGCTCGGCGTCGATCCGCTCGGCGGCGCGGGCGTGAACTACTGGGGCCGCATCGCCGAGCAGTACCGCATCGATCTCGACGTGGTCAGCGCAGTGGTCGACCCGACCTTCCGCTTCATGACGCTCGACTGGGACGGGCGCATCCGCATGGATCCGTCATCGAAGCACGCGATGCAGCGTCTGATCGGCATGAAGGATCGCTACGACGTCGCCTTCGCCTGCGACACCGATCACGACCGCCACGGCATCGTCGCACGCAGCAGCGGGCTGATGCCGTCGAATCACTACCTCGCGACGATGATCGACTACCTGTTCCGCCAGCGCGCGCACTGGCGCGCGGACGCAGGCGTGGGCAAGACCATCGTGTCGAGCGCGATGATCGATCGCGTCGCCGCGCGCCTTGGCCGCCGTGTCTACGAAACGCCGGTGGGCTTGAAGTGGTTCGTCGATGGTCTGCTCGACAGCTCGCTTGGTTTCGGTGGTGAGGAGAGCGCCGGCGCGACGTTCTCCCGCATCGATGGCAGTGTGTGGACGACGGATAAGGACGGCATCGCCGCGGCGCTGCTCGCCGCCGAAATCACGGCGAAGAGCGGCCGCGATCCGGGCGAGTACTATCGCGCGCTCACGCAGGATCTCGGCGCGCCGCTGACGAGCCGCGTCGACGCGCGCGCGAACGCGGTGCAGAAGAAGAAACTGTCACAGTTGACGCCCGACAAGATCGCGATAACCGAGCTAGCGGGCGAGAAGGTGACGCAAGTGCTCGACCGTGCCCCCGGCAACGGCGGCCGCATCGGTGGCATCAAGGTCGTCGCGCCGAACGGCTGGTTCGCCGCGCGGCCTTCCGGCACCGAGGACATCTACAAGATCTACGCCGAGAGCTTCGTCGACGAGGCACACCTCAAGCGCATTCTCGCCGAGGCGCAGGCTGTTGTGGACAAGACGATCGCTTAGCCGCGGACCGGACGCGCGGCTTCTTTCTCGATGCGCGTGAAGCCTTCGAGCATTTCCGCATACATGCGGTCGGTCTTCTCGTGCAGATGCGCGATCTCGAGTTCGGCCTTGATATTGACGTCGTACTCGATATCGGAGCGCACGCGGTCCTTCTCCGCCTGCCGGTTCTGGCTGATCAACACGAAGCACGACAGGAAAATCGCCTCGAGCGAAACGATCATGGTCAGCAAACCGAAAGGATACGGATCGAATTCCTGGATGCCGACGTGCATCGTGTTGATCACGATCCACACGATGAACCAGACCACATTCAGCAACAGGAAAGGCATGCTGCCGCTGAACCACGAGATCCAGTCGGCAATACGCTGCAATACGGTGATCTTTTCCTCGGCTTCGATATTCGCGTTGCGCGAGACGCGCGTGCGCAGCAGGTCGTCGGCCTTGCGCGTCATGTGACCCATCGCGGCGAGCAGGCGCAGTGCGGCACGCGGATTCTTTTCGAACAACACCAGCAGATCGTCGCGATCGAGTTCGAGCAGTTCGGTATCCGTCAGTGCGGTGGCGGTGGCGCTGCGCGGCGCGCGATCGAGCAGGGCGAGTTCGCCGAAGATATCGTTTTCACCGTGAATGCTGAGCTGGATTTCCTGACCGGCGGTGTCGCGGATCGAGCGCTCCATTTCGCCTGTGCGCACGACGAATAGCGATTCGCCCGGTTCGCCTGCCTTGTAAAGGATTTGACCGCCGGCGAGGACGCGCAGATCGATGACTTGCGCGAGCATCGCGCGGTCTTCGTCGGAAAGCGGCTCGAACAGGTCCACGCTGGCGAGCATTTCGGCATTGCAAGGCATCGTCTTGATCTCTCCGCTCGATTCGCGAGGAACGCTCGCTTCGCATATTGCGCGCTGGCGCGGCGGGCGCCGCGCGTCGGCACTATTCCTTTTTGATCTCATGCCCACCGAACTGGTTGCGCAGCGCGGCGAGCAGCTTGTCGGCAAACGCTTCCTTGTCGCGCGAGCGCAGGCGCTCGAGCAGCGACTGCGCGATGACCGGCGTGGAGACCCCGAGTTCGATCGCCTCGGCCAGCGTCCAGCGGCCTTCGCCGGAATCGGCGACGTAAGGCGCAATGCCTTGCAGCGTCGGATTGCTCTTTAGCGCATCGGCAGCGAGGTCGAGCAGCCACGAGCGCACGACACTGCCGTGGCGCCAGATTTCACCGATCTGCGCGAGATCGAGTGCGAATTCCTGCTTGTGTTCGAGGATCGAAAAACCTTCGGCATAGGCTTGCATCAGACCGTATTCGATGCCGTTGTGCACCATCTTGGTGAAGTGTCCCGCGCCGACCGGACCGACGCGACCCCAGCCGCGATCGGGTGCAGGCGCGAGTGTTGCGAAGATCGGCTGCAAGCGTTCGACGACCACAGCATCGCCGCCGATCATCAGGCTATAGCCTTCGGCGAGTCCCCAGATGCCGCCGCTCGTTCCGCTATCGACATAGTGAATTTGGCGTGCGGCAAGCGCCTGCGCGCGGCGCTGCGTATCCTTGTAGAACGAGTTGCCACCGTCGATCAGCACATCGCCCGGCGCGAGCAACGGCAGCAGCGCTTCGATCGTTGCATCGACTGGCGCACCGGCGGGCACCATCATCCAGATCGCGCGCGGTGCCGTTAGCGCCTGCACGAGCGCGGCGAGCGATTCGACCGGCGCGATGCCGTTCTGCGCGGCGCGCGCACGGCTGTCCGCGCTCGAATCGAAACCGACGACGCGATGCCCGCCGCGCACGAGGCGCTGCGCCATGTTCGCACCCATGCGGCCGAGGCCGATCATGCCGAGTTCCATCGCGACTCCTTAGCCCGTTGTTTCGATGCGATCGACGCGCTGGAATCCCCTCGGCAGCTTGCCGCCGCGCTGCGCTCGATTGCCGTTGTACTCGACCAGATCGGCCCATTTGAGGATCAGCTTGCGCTGGCCGGCGTAGAGCGTGACTTCACCCGCGCCTTCGCTCACGACCGCGACGCCGACAATGCGCTCGCCCTCGCCCAGGCGCGCCTTCGGAATCTCGATCAGCTTGTTGCCCTTGCCGCCGTTGTCGAGCTCGGGCAGTTCGGCGACCGAGAACATCAGCAAATGCCCCGCATTGGTTGCGACGACGATGCGGTCGCGCGCGCTGTCGCGCACATAGGCGGGCGCGACGACATTCGCCTCGTCGTTCATGTTTGTCAGCTGTTTGCCGGCCTTCTTGTTCGCGAGCAGCGCCTCGAACCTGGTGACGAAGCCGTAGCCGAAATCGGAGGCGAGCACGAGCTTGTCCGCCGCGTCGGCAATCGCGACCGCATCGAAACGTGCGCCTGCAGCGGGCGTGAAGCGTCCGGTCAGCGGTTCGCCATTGCCGCGCGCGGACGGCAGCGTATGCGCAGCCGTCGAATAACTTCTGCCCGCCGAATCGATAAACGCGACCTGCTGCGTCGTCTTGCCCTTGGCCGCATTGTGGAAACTGTCGCCCTCACGGTAGTTGAGCCCCGTGGCGTCGACATCGTGACCCTTGGCCGCACGCACCCAACCTTTCTCGGACAGGATCACGGTAATCGGCTCGCTCGCAACGAGCGCGGACTCGTCGAGCGCCTGTGCGACCTCGCGCTCGATGATCGGCGAGCGGCGCTTGTCGCCATATTTCTCGGCGTCGGCCTTGAGCTCGTCCTTGATCAGGGTCTTGAGCTTGGCCGGCGATTTCAGCGTCACCGAGATGCGCGCGCGTTCCTCTTCGAGCTGGTCGCGCTCGGCATTGATCTTCATTTCCTCCAGACGCGCGAGCTGGCGCAGGCGCGTTTCGAGGATGTAGTCGGCCTGCTCTTCGCTGAGCTTGAAGCGCGCGATCAGCACGGGCTTCGGCTCTTCCTCGGTGCGCACGATGCGGATCACTTCGTCGAGGTTGAGGAAGGCGATGCGCAGGCCTTCGAGCAGGTGCAGGCGGCGCTCGACCTTGTCCAGGCGATGCTGCAGGCGCCGCGTGACGGTGTCCTGACGGAAGCGCAGCCACTCGGTCAGGATCTGCTTGAGATGCTTGACCTGCGGCTTGCCGTCGAGGCCGATCATGTTGAGATTGATGCGGTAGCTCTTCTCGAGGTCGGTCGTCGCGAACAGGTGCTGCATCATCTCGTCGAGATCGACGCGGTTCGAGCGCGGGATCAGCACGAGGCGCACGGGGTTTTCGTGGTCGCTCTCGTCGCGCACGTCCTCGAGCATCGGCAGCTTCTTGTTGCGCATCTGCGTCGCGATCTGCTCGCAGATCTTCGCACCCGAAACCTGGTACGGCAGTGCCGTGATCACGACATTGCCATCGTCGATCTTGTAGATGCCTCGCGCGCGCACCGAGCCATTGCCGCTCGCATACATCGCCTTGAGATCGGCCTTCGGCGTGATGATCTCGGCGGCGGTCGGAAAGTCAGGCCCTTTCACATGACGACACAGTTCGGCGAGCGTCGCCTCGGGCTCGTCGAGCAGATGGATGCAGGCGCTCGCGACTTCGCGCAGGTTGTGCGGTGGAATATCGGTCGCCATGCCGACCGCGATGCCGGTCGAGCCGTTGAGCAGCACATGCGGCACGCGCGACGGCAGCCACGAGGGCTCCTCGCGCGAGCCGTCGTAGTTCGGCGTCCACTGCACCGTGCCCTGGCCGAGTTCCTCGAGCAGGAGCTCGGCGATCGGCGTGAGCTTGGATTCGGTGTAACGCATCGCCGCGAACGATTTCGGATCGTCTGGCGAACCGAAGTTGCCCTGGCCCGAGATCAGCGGGTAGCGGTACGAGAACGGCTGCGCCATCAGCACCATCGCCTCGTAGCAGGCGGTGTCGCCGTGCGGATGATACTTGCCGAGCACGTCGCCGACGGTCAGCGCCGACTTGCGCGGCTTCGCCGCGGCGGCCAGCCCCAGCTCGCTCATCGAGTAGACGATGCGGCGCTGCACGGGTTTCAGCCCATCGCCGACGAAGGGCAGGGCGCGGTCGAGCACCACGTACATCGAGTAATCGAGATAGGCGCGCTCGGCGTAATCCTTGAGCGGAATCTGTTCGTAATTGGCTTGCAGGTTCATCGAATCGCT
>CAZDWH010000088.1:0-12258 GCA_964509025.1 uncultured Rhodanobacteraceae bacterium | reverse complement strand
CGATGCCGAGTTCCTTAGCCGAGCACAACATGCCCGAGGACTCGACGCCGCGCAGCTTTGCCGCCTTGATAGTGATTTCGCCGACCTTGGTGCCGACCGTCGCGAGCGGCGCCTTCAAGCCCGCACGTGCGTTAGGCGCGCCGCAGACGATCTGCAGCGGACTGCCGTTGCCGATATCGACCTTGCACACATTGAGGCGATCGGCTTCGGGATGCTTGGTGCATTCGATGATCTGCGCCACGACCACGCCGGTCAGGCTCTCGCCGAGCGGCACGGCCTCTTCGACCTCGTGGCCGATCATATTGAGCTTTTCGATCAGCTGCGCGCGGTCCGCTTTGAGCGCAACGAGTTCGCGCAGCCAGTTTTCAGAAATCTTCATGAGGACCTTTAGGCGAATTGGCGCAGGAAGCGCACGTCGTTCTCGAAAAACGCGCGCAGGTCGGTGACGCCGTAGCGCAGCATCGCCAGGCGCTCGACGCCCATGCCGAAGGCGAAGCCGGTGTAGCGCTCCGGATCGATGCCGCAACTCGCGAGCACGTTCGGATGCACCATGCCGCAGCCGAGCACTTCGAGCCAGCGCGAGCCACCGTCGGGCCCGCTCTTGTCGGAATCGTCCCAGCGAATGATCACGTCGGCGCCGGGTTCGACGAACGGGAAGAACGTCGGCTTGAACATCATCTCGAAGTCGCGCTCGAAGAACGCATTGAGGAACGCGCGCAGCGTGCCCTTCAGATCGGCCATGGTCGAGGTTTCATCGACGAGCAAGCCTTCGACCTGATGGAACATCGGGGAATGCGTCTGGTCGGAATCGCTGCGATAGACCTTGCCTGGCGCAATCAAGCGCAGCGGCGGCGCCTTGCCATTCATCGCACGGATCTGCACCGGCGACGTATGCGTGCGCAGCAGGCGACCGTCGCCGAAATAGAACGTGTCGTGCATCGCACGCGCCGGATGATCGTCCGGAAAATTCAGCGCGCCGAAGTTGTGCCAGTCGTCTTCGATCTCAGGGCCATCGGCGACCGAGTAGCCGAGCCGCGCAAAAATCTGCGTGATGCGATCGAGCGAGCGCGTGAGCGGGTGCACCGCGCCGCGCGCTGCGTTGCGGCCCGGGAGCGTCACGTCGATGCCTTCGTTCGCGAGGCGTTGCGCGAGCGCTGCTTCGTCGAGTGCCGCGCGGCGTGCGCCGATCGCAGCGTTGAGATTTTCTTTCGCACGATTGACGCGCTCGCCCTGGGCTTTGCGTTCGTCTGCCGGCAACTTGCCGAGCGCCTTCAACTGCTCGGTGACCAGACCGGACTTGCCGAGCAGATGCACGCGCAGTGCTTCGAGTGCGTCGAGCGTCGGCGCCGCATTGATCTGGCCCAAGGCCTGATCGACTTGAGTATCGAGATCGCTCACGATTTTCCCATTCACAAAAAACAAAGGGAGCGGCCAGAAGCCGCTCCCGAGTAATCATCGCGCCGCGCGAACGCGACGCGGATGGTTGTGTCGCTGATTACGCCGCGAGGCTGGCTTTGGCTTTTTCGGCGAGCTTGCCAAACGCTGCGATGTCGTGCATCGCGATGTCGGCGAGTACCTTGCGGTCGACCGTGATGTTGGCCTTCTTCAGACCGTTCATCAGGCGGCTGTAGGACAGGCCGAACTGACGCGCACCGGCGTTGATGCGCACGATCCACAGCGCGCGGAACTGGCGCTTCTTCTGCTTGCGGCCGATATAGGCGTATTGACCCGCCTTGATCACCGCCTGCTTCGCTACGCGGAATACCTTGCGGCGGGCGTTGTAGTAGCCCTTCGCGCGCGAGAGGATTTTCTTGTGCCGACGACGCGCGACGACACCACGTTTTACTCGTGCCATGGCTTCGTCTCCTTATGCGTACGGCAGCATGCGCGCAATGCGACCGGAGTCTTCTTTGCGCACGATATTGGGGCCGCGAAGATTGCGCTTACGCTTGGTGCTCTTCTTGGTCAGGATGTGGCTCTTGAACGCGTGACCGGCCTTGAACTTGCCGGACGCGGTCTTGCGGAACCGCTTGGCAGCGGCCCGATTGGTCTTGATCTTGGGCATGGCCCAACTCCTTTACGTTGATTTATATACTCGCTCAAGCGGCGGTCGCCCGCTCTTTCCATCCTGCTTGTGCTTAGCTTGTTTAAGCCCACTTGCGCGGGCGGGTTCCGGTCTTGCGTTACTTTTGCAATCGTCCCTGACTGCGAGAATCACGAGCGGCCGTCCTGGCGCACTTTTCAACAAAAGCCAAAAACTTACTGCTTCTTCTTTGGAGCGATCATCATCACCATCTGGCGACCCTCGAAGCGCGGGAAGCTTTCGATCACTGCCTCCTCGAGCGTGTCGGCCTGGATGCGCTCGACCATCTGCTCGCCCAGTTCCGTATGCGCCATCTCGCGGCCCTTGAAGCGGACGACGACCTTGACCTTGTCGCCTTCTTCGAGGAAGCGCTTCAAATTGCGCATCTTCACGTTGTAATCGCCATCTTCGGTCGAGGGGCGGAACTTCAGTTCCTTGATCTCGACCTGCTTGGTCTTGCGTTTGGCCGCGTGCGCTTTCTTCTGCTGCTCGAACTTGAACTTGCCGAAGTCCATGATGCGGCAGACCGGCGGGTCGGCCGTCGGCTGGATTTCGACCAGGTCCAAGCCCAGGTCGATTGCCATATTGAGCGCGTCGTCGCGCCCGAGGACTCCAATCTGTTCACCGTCGGCGCCGATGACGCGCACCCGCGGAACCCTGATTTCGAGATTCCGGCGGTTGGATTTTTCAGTGGCTATAACGCAATCTCCATCGAACCTGGTCGACCTACCCTTTCGGTGTTCAGGCGGCACCGAAAGTGTTGAAAATCAAGGTGTTATTCACTCGCCGCGCAGACGCTCGGCGAACTGCGCCGGGGTCATCGACCCCAAGTCTTCGCCACTGCGCGCGCGGACGGCAACGAGGCCGTTTTCCTTCTCGCGATCACCGATCACGAGCAGGTACGGCACCTTTTGCAGCGTGTGTTCGCGTATTTTATAGCCAATTTTCTCGTTGCGCAAATCCGCCTGTACGCGGAACCCTTGTTTTACAAGGGCTTGCGCCGTTTCGGCCACCGCAGGGCCTTGCGCGTCGGTGATATTCATCACGACCGCCTGGATTGGCGCCAGCCAGGCCGGGAAGTTGCCGGCGTGGTGTTCGATCAGGATGCCGATGAAGCGCTCCATCGAACCGACGATCGCGCGGTGCAGCATCACCGGGTGGCGGCGCTGGCTGTGCTCGTCGACGTACTCGGCGCCGAGGCGGCCCGGCATCATGAAATCGACCTGCATCGTGCCCAGCTGCCAGGTGCGACCGATCGCATCCTTCAAGTGGTACTCGATCTTCGGGCCGTAGAACGCGCCCTCGCCCGGCAGCTCCTGCCATTCGACACCCGCCGCGCGCAGCGCGGAACGCAGCGCATTCTCGGCCTTGTCCCAGGTCGTGTCGTCGCCGAGGCGCGGTTCCGGACGCAGCGCGATTTTGAGCTGTACATCGGTGAACCCGAATTCGCCGTAGACAGCCATCGCCTGGCGATGGAACGCAGTTACTTCGGATTCGATCTGGTCCTCGGTGCAGAAGATATGGCCGTCGTCCTGCGTGAAGCCGCGCACGCGCAGGATGCCGTGCAGCGCCCCCGAGGGTTCGTTGCGATGGCAGGCACCGAACTCGCCGTAGCGAATCGGCAGATCGCGATAGCTGTGCAGGCCGTGATTGAACACCTGCACGTGACCGGGACAGTTCATCGGTTTGAGCGCGTAGGTGCGCTTCTCCGACTCGGTGAAGAACATATTGTTCTGGTAGTTGTCCCAGTGCCCCGAGGCCTTCCACAGCGAGACGTCGAGCACCTGCGGGCAACGCACCTCCTGATAGCCCGAGTCGCGATAGACGCGGCGCATGTGCTGCTCGACTACCTGCCAGATCGACCAGCCCTTGGGATGCCAGAACACGAGGCCCGGGCCTTCCTCCTGTAGATGGAACAGGTCGAGCTGCTTGCCGATCTTGCGATGATCGCGCTTCTCGGCTTCTTCGAGCTGCGTCAGATACGCCTTCAGATCCTTGTCGTTGAGCCAGGCCGTGCCGTAGACACGCTGCAGCATCTCGTTGCTCGAGTCGCCGCGCCAATACGCGCCGGCGACCTTCATCAGCTTGAACGCGCGCAGCTTGCTCGTGTTCGGCACGTGCGGACCGCGGCACAGATCGACCCAGTCGCCCTGCCCGTACAGCGAGATTTCCTCGCCCGGCGGAATGATTTCGTCAATGATCTGCGCTTTGTATACTTCGCCCTTGTTCTTGAAGAAGACTATCGCGTCGTCCTTTGCCATCACGCGACGCTCCACTGGCAGCGCCTCGGAGACGATCTTCTTCATCTCGTCCTCGATCTTGGCGAGATCGTCGGGCGTGAACGGCGTCTTGCGCGCGAAGTCGTAATAGAAGCCGTTCTCGATCACCGGGCCGATCGTCACCTGCGTATCCGGAAACAGCCGTTGCGTCGCCTGCGCGAGCAGGTGCGCGGTGGAGTGACGCAGGATATCGAGCGCCTCGGGGCTCTTCTCGGTGACGATCTCGAGCTTCGCGTCGTGCTCGATGCGATGGCTCGCATCGACAAGCTTGCCGTCGACCTTGCCCGCGAGCGTGGCCTTGGCGAGGCCCGCGCCGATCGATGCGGCGACGTCCTGCACGGTCACTGGATTTTCGAACTGGCGCTGGCTGCCGTCGGGGAGAGTGATATGGATCATGGCGAACTTCTCATGCTTCAAACAACAAAAAAGGCGCCAAGCGCCTTAGTCAGGATGGCCTGGCGATTCGGATTCAGCGTTGGAAAGTTCGCGTCGACATGTCGCACACTCGGCCGGCGTTGGGCGCGGGCCACCATTGGTTGATTCGTGGCAATTCTCTCACGCGCGCCGGGAACGATCAAACTCAAACCTGCCAGTCCGCACACGGGAATGACGCAGAGGGAGAAAGCAGCGCGCGCAATCCAGGAAACGTGGTTATGATCGACGCGTGAGCGCACGACGCCAGCCCGACGCCGCCATCCGCACCACCCCGCGCAGGCCGCACGAGGATCCGCGCTATACCGCCGCGGTGATTCCGACGACGATCCTCGCGGTGCTCGCGCAGCTTGCGGATGCCGAGCGTGTGGCCGTTGCGCCCTGGCTCGCGGGACTGGGGCTGACGCGCGCGCAGATCGACGACGCCAGCGTGCGCATCTCGTTCCGCCAGGCGAGTGTGATCATCCGCCGCGCGCTGCGCGCGATTCCGCGCAAGGACATCGGTCTTGAGGTCGGCGCGCATCAGACCGTCGGCACCTTCGGCATCATGGGCCTCGCGATGATGACCGCGCGGACGTTTGGCGACGCGGTCGCGATCGGTGTCGAGAATGCCGCGATCACCGGCGCCTTGATGGACGTCGAACTCGAACCGGCCGGTCGCGATGTCGCCCTTGTCGCGCGACCGCGTTTTCCCGAAGACACGATCCTCGTCTTTCTCTGCGAAGAGTTGTTCGCGAGCACGCTCATGCTCGCGCGCATGCTGGTCGGCCAGGATTTCACTCCAGTGCGACTGGAACTCACCTATCCCGCGCCGGACTACGCCGACAGCTATACGCGCCTGTTCGGCTGCAAGGTGAAGTTCGGCGCCAGCCACAACCGCGTCATCGTGCCGAAACGCTGGCTCGACTACGCCCTGCCGACGCATCATCCGGTCAGCGCGCAGCAAGCGCTGACGCTATGCCGCGAACAGGCCGCGCAGATCAAGAAGCAGAGCGAAATCGTCGCCGCGGTCGAACGCATCGTGCGCCGGCGCCTCGCGGAAAATCCGACGCTCGCTGAAATCGCGATCGATCTCAATCTTTCCGAACGCACCTTGCGCCGCCACCTTTCCGCGACCGGGCGCGTGTATCGCGACATCCACGACCAGGTGCGCACCGAGCGCGCGCTCGAACTGCTCAGCGCAGGCGCACTCGGCATCGCCGACATCGGCAGCGAAGTGGGATTTTCCGACGCACGCGAGTTCCGCCGCGCGTTCAAGCGCTGGACCGGCGCTGCGCCGACGGCGATGCGGCGTGCAGCAAGCGCCTCGCCCGGCATTCAGCGCGGTCGCGTGGCATAAACGGCCATCCCGGATTGGCCTGTTTGCCCCCCATCACGTGCCGCTGCCGCCCTGCGCTTTTGCCCGCGACGCGCGCACAGTACGTCGTAACAGCCGCATCGACCGGAGGAATCCATGCGTAAGCTTTGCCTTGTTGCGATTGCTATCCTGCTCGCTGCTTGCGGCAACGCGCCTCCTCCGCCGCCAAGCGCTAACGATGCGGCGTTCGAGAAGAAACTGCAGGAACAGTTCCTCGACGCCAAGCCGGGTTCGGTCATCGAGATTCCCGCGGGCAAGTTCGCGCTGACGCGCGTGCTCACACTGCGCGCGAACGGCGTGACGATCCGCGGCGCCGGCTCGGATAAAAGCATACTTTCGTTCAAGAGCCAGATTTCCGGCCCCGAAGGCATGCTGGTCTATGCCAACGATTTCACGATCGAACACCTCGCGATCGAGGATTCAAAAGGCGACGGACTCAAGATCAACGACGGCGAGAACATCACCGTGCGCGACGTGCGCGTCGAGTGGACCGCCGGCCCGTCGAAGGACAACGGCGCCTACGGCATCTATCCGGTGAAATGCAGGAACGTGCTGGTCGAAGACTCGGCCTCGATCGGCGCGCGCGACGCGGGCATCTATGTCGGCCAGTCGCAGGACATCGTCGTGCGCCGCAATCGCGCCGAAAAGAACGTCGCCGGCATCGAGATCGAGAATTCGATGCGCGCCGACGTTTACGAGAACACCGCCACCGGCAATACCGGCGGCATCCTCGTCTTCAACATGCCCGACCTGACCCTGCACGGCAAGCACGCGCGCCTGTTCAAGAACAAGGTCGCGGCGAACAATCTCGGCAACTTCGGCGCGAAAGGCACCGCGGTCGCGAGCGTGCCAGCGGGTTCGGGCATGATCGTGATGTCGAATCCGAAGGTCGAAATCTTCGACAACGACGTTGCCGACAACCGCACGGCGAACGTGATCATCTCGAGCTATTTCATCACCAACTTCGCCGACAAGAAGCCGAGCGAAGGCTACGACCCGTATCCGAAATCGATCTTCATCCACGACAACCGCTTTTCCGGCGGCGGCGATTCGCCCGACGGCCTCGACTGGAAGGCGCTCAAGATCTCGATGTTCGGCATCAGCGGCCACTTTCCCGACGTGCTCTGGGATGGCTTCGTCGACACCAAGGCGCAGGTCAATGGCCAATATCCGGCCGAGCAGCGCATCTGCGTGAAGAATGGCGCGGTCGAAGTGCTCAACGTCGACGGGCCGAACAAGTTCGGCAACCCGAAGGTGTTCAAGGACGAATTCCATTGCGAGTTGCCGACGCTCGCGGCGGTCGAGCTGAAGGGCAAGGTTTGATGTCGGCACGTTCGTTTCGATCCGCGCGCCGATCCACACAGCTCACGGTTGCGCTGCTCGCGCTCGCTGGCTGCGCGCGCGCGCCACAGCCCGTGCACTATTTCGCCACGGGACGGCCGGGAAAACTCAGCGACTGGCACCTCGTCGAAGCGCGCGACGGCAGGCTCGCGGCCAACACCGACGTCGTACCTTACGATCTGAACACGCCGCTCTTCAGCGACTACGCGCACAAGTTCCGTACCGTGTGGATGCCGAAAGGCGCTTCCGCGAAATACGATGCCGAAGGTCCGTTCGACTTTCCGGTCGGCACGGTGCTGACCAAGACGTTCTTCTATCCGCGGCCGGCGAACGCGCCGAGCGATACGAATGCGGTCTTGCGCAGTTACGATACCGCGCACGATTTCGTCGCGAACGCAGGCAACGAAGCGCTCGATCTCGCGCAGGTGCATCTGATCGAGACGCGCATCCTCGTGCGCCGCGAAAGTGGTTGGGAGGCGATTCCGTACGTCTGGAACGCGGCACAGACCGATGCCGAACTCGCGCGCACGGGCGATGCGATTGCGCTCGAACTGGTCGACGACAAGGGCCAACGCGATGCCTTCACTTACGTCGTGCCGAACGAAAACCAGTGCGCTGGCTGTCACGTCACCAATGTGAAGGCGAAGCAGATCGAGCCGCTCGGTCCACGCGCACGCCACCTCAATCGCGAGTACGCCTATGCGATCGGCAAGGACAACCAGCTCGCGCATTGGGCCGCGAAAGGCTATCTGAACGGCACGCCGAATACCGATTTGCCGCACGATGCCGACTGGCGCGACGCAGCGCAGGCGCTCGATGCGCGTGCACGCGCCTACCTCGACGTGAACTGCAGCCACTGTCACAGCCCGAGCGGACCGGCCAATACGACCGCGCTCGATCTGCGCAGCGCGGCGACCGACCTGCGCCGTCTCGGCCTGTGCAAGCCACCGGTCGCGGCCGGCCGCGGCGCCGGCGATCGCCTGCTCGACATCGTCCCCGGTAAACCCGACGAATCGATTCTGGTTTATCGTATGGATTCAAACGAAACCGGCGTGATGATGCCGGAAATGGGCCGCAGCACGACGCATCGCGAAGGGGTGGAATTGATCCGGCAATGGATCGCGTCGCTGCAGGGTTCATGCGCCGGGGACGACGCGAACGTTGCGACAAAGTAAACAAGTACACAAAAATACCATCTAGGGAGGCTGCACCGATGAATCCGTACCCGAACCATGGGCGTCGCACGCTGTTACATCTGGCCATACTCGCGCTGCTGAGCGGCGCCGCGCATGCGGAAAGCGTAGATTCCGCTGTCGCCTCGAGCCAGGCGGCGAACAGCAGCGCCTCCCAGTCGCAAACCCACACCGCCGATAGCGAGCCAGTGCGCGGCACCGATCGGACTGCGACCGAACTCGGCAACATCACAGTAACCGCGCAGAGCCGCACGCAGGAAGTGCAGAGCGTGCCGATCGCAGTGCAGATCGTCACGCAGAAGCAGATCGATGCGCTCGCTGCGACCGACCTCTCGCGCATGAACGGATACGTGCCGAGCCTGTACGTCGACGGCTCGCAGGCGACGCAGCCGATCTTCTCGCTGCGCGGCATCAGCAATGCGGACTTCGGCATCGGCACCGACTCGCCGGTCGGTATCTACGAGGATGGCGTGTTCACCGGCAAGACCGGCGGTTCGCTGCTGACTTTCAACGACATCGAACGCATCGAAGTGCTCAAGGGCCCGCAGGGCACGCTGTTCGGGCGCAACAGCGCCGGCGGCGCGATCTCGATCATCACCAAGGATCCGGTCGACGCCTACGAGGCAGCGGCGACGGTGCGCGCCGGCAACTATGGCGAGAAGTACGCCAACACTCTGGTCAATCTGCCGCTCGGCAAGGATGTCGCATTCCGTTTCAGCCTGGTCGACAACCAGAGCAATGGCTGGTTCCGCGACGCCGCGACCGGCGAACATTTCGGTAAGAACGACGACTGGGGCACGCGCGCCGCGCTGCGCTGGAACGCGCCGGCCGACACCACCGTGCGCCTCGCCTGGGAGCACGAGGTGCTCAACCAGCCGAACCGCCCGATCACCGGCATCGTGCCACTACAGGCCGCGCCGTATCTGCCGCCGGTGCCGGCCAATCCCGCGACCTTCCTCAATCCGCTCACCGCGCCTTCGTACACCGATGGCATCGACGATCGCGAGAAGCGCCACTTCGACGGCGTGACGCTGCGGGTCGAGCACAACTTTGGCCTCGCCGACTTCAGTTCGACCACTTCATATCGCCACTTCAGCACGGTGAATCGCGGCGATACCGACGGCACCAATCGCATCTACCTGTATTTCGACACCAATAACATCGAGCAGAACACGAGCTGGTATCAGGAATTCAAGCTCGCCGGAAAAATTGACATCGCCGACTGGGTCGGCGGCCTTTCGTACTATCGCGACAACGCGCGCCAGGAAAGCCAGCTCAATTTCTTCACCGACACGATCGACACGCTGCTGTACAACACGCAGGGTTTCAAGCTGTACGGGCCGCTGTCGCAGGCGTTCCAGGCGAACGGGTTCAACTACTCGCGGCTCGGCGATCCATTGGGCGGGAGCAAGTTCAACCTCGGCCAGTACAAGGCGTACGCGGCTTACGGCGACGTGATCTGGCACCTCAACGATCGCCTCAATCTCACCACCGGCGTGCGCTTCACGCGCGATGAAAAAGAGTTCAGCTGGTACAACCCGCCGCGCATCGCCGACGAGCTCGACAAGACGCTCGCGGCGCTGCAGGTGTTCGGTCTGCTCAACGCAGCGGGTGTACCGATCGGCGTGTTCCAGCAGAACATCGAATTCGCCACGCCGGCGGCGACGGCGACGCCGGTTACGTTCAACCACAGCTGGAGTGATACGAGTCCGCGCGTGGTGCTCGACTACAAGCTCGCCGACAACCAGATGCTGTACGCCTCGATCGCCAAGGGCTACGAGGCCGGCGGCTACAACAGTGTGCAGGTCGGCGCGAAATACGAACCCGAAACCGTGTGGAATTACGAATTCGGCCTCAAGAGCTATCTGCCCGACTACCGCCTGCTGTTCAATGCCTCGGTATACTATTACAAATATTCCAACCTGCAGACGCTGACCCTGGTCGCGAACGGCAACGGCACGCTGCCGCTGTACATCGTCACGACCAGCGATCGCGACGCCAAGGGTCTGGATCTCGAAGCGCACTGGCAGGCGACCGACGCGCTTCGCCTCAACTTCACCGGCGCCTATATCGATTCGCAGTACAAGAAATACGTGACGCCGGACGGCGCCGATCTGTCCGGGCAGACCACGGGCGAGCCGAAGTGGCAGATGGCGGTTGGACTCGACTATATGATCCGCGACGTAGGCGGCGGCGACGTCGATCTGATCGCGCAGCACGCCTACAAGGGCAAGGCCGGTTGCAACAACGCCTCGCGTGCGCAGGGCGCCTGCATCGAGACACCAGCATTCAAGCTCGGCGAGGCGCAGAACCGCACCGACCTTCGCGCGAGCTGGTCCTCGCGCGATGTGCCGTGGAGTTTCGCGGTCTACGTCAACAACGCTTTCAACAAGCGCTACGTCACCGGCATCAACAACATCAGCGCCACCGTGCTCGGCACGCCGTACGCCTATGTTTCGCCGCCGCGGTTCTGGGGCGTGGAAGCCTCGGTGCGCTTCTAAAGCACCGCAAGTCATGCCGGTGGCGACGTCGGCATGACTTTCCGCCAGTCCCGATAATCGCGGATTGCGGGTATGCTGCCCGCTTCACACCCGCGCATACCCGCATGTCCGCTCGTATACTTTTTCCGCTGGCCCTCAGCCTTGCCGTAGCCAATGCCGGCGCAGCCGGCGTTTACGCGCGCGACCCGCAGCAGTCGCTCGACGAGGCCTATGGCCGCAAGATCGCCGAATACACGACCGATGCGCAATTTAATTCGCCGCTGACGGATTATCTGCCGGCCTCGAATACGGTGCCGACGCCAGCGAAGGTGCTCGGCGACGTCGCCGGCGCGCCGAATTATCTGCCGTACACGAAGGACGTCACGCGCTACTTCGATCTGCTCGCCGCCGCGAGTCCGCGCGTCAAAGTGTTCCGCATCGGCAAGAGCGAGGAAGGGCGCGAGATGATCGCTGCCGCGATCGCCGACGAAGCACTGCTCGCGAATCTCAAGGACAACCACGCGCGCCTGGCCCAGCTCGCCGATCCACGTACGATCGGTCTCGACGATGCGAAGGCCGATGCACTCGTCGCGCAAACGACGCCGGTTTACTACATCACCGGCACGATCCACTCGCCCGAATCGGGTGCGCCGACGGCGCTGATGGAACTCGCCTATCGTCTCGCCGTCGACGAAGCGCCCTACATCAAGAAAATCCGCTCGCACGTCATCACCCTGATCACTCCGGTGGTCGAAACCGACGGGCGCGATCGCATGGTCGACTGGTACAACTGGCATCGCGCCAACCCGGGCAAGATTCCCCCGCCGCTGATGTACTGGGGCCACTACGTCGCGCACGACAACAACCGCGACGCGATGGGATTGACGCTGAATCTCTCGCGCAACGTGCTCGACGCCTATGTCGGTTGGCACGCCCAAGTCTTGCACGATCTGCACGAATCGGTGCCGTTCCTGTACGACAACACCGTCGGCGACGGACCGTACAACGCCTGGGTCGATCCAATCCTGGTCGGCGAATGGCAGCAGCTCGGCTGGGACAATGTGCAGCAACTGACTCGCTTCGGCATGCCCGG
>CAZDWH010000087.1:0-12292 GCA_964509025.1 uncultured Rhodanobacteraceae bacterium | reverse complement strand
TCACGCAGCGCACGGCCACGACTGCCGCGACAACGCCGGCACCCGGCGGCGCAAGCGCACCAGCGTCCACCGGATCGGGCTGGGGCAAGACCGTCAGCGACGTCGTATTCGGCACCGGCCGGCGCCAGGGCATGATCGAAACGATCGCGAAGTCCGCGATGCGCAGCGCGGGCAGCCGCGCAGGCACAGCGCTGATCAGAGGCGTGCTCGGTTCGCTGCTGCGCAAGTGAGGTGCACGAGTAAGGCGCGTTTTACGCAAATCGACTACTCTCGCACCCGGCTCGATGCCGTGCGCCTGCACGAAAGCCTTTGCCCCCAAGGATGCGGTAGTGAATACGAACAACCCGACGCTCAAAGTCGCCGAAGACATCGTCCCCTTCTGGAATCGCCTGCGCGAGATCAGTCTGTATCCGCTGCGCGGCGATGCATTCCTGACGATTGCGGTACTGGCGTTCGCGCGGCTGCTCACGCTGCTGCCGCTCGGCTTGCTCAGCCTGCTGATCAGCCTCGCGATCTGGGTCGCCATCTATCGGTACGCCTTCGAGGTGCTGCGTCATTCGGCCAACGGCGGCACCGAGCCGCCGGTCGGCAGCCTCAATGTCGACGAAGCGATGGGGCGGCGCGCGATCCTGCTGCAGATCGGCTTCGTCGTGCTCAATGCTCTCGGCTTCATGCTGTTCGGCTTTGTCGGCGGCGCGATCGTGTCGGTGCTGCTCGCGTTCGGCCTGCCCGGCGCGTTCATGTCGCTCGCGATGGACGAGAACGTGCTGCATGCGCTCAATCCGGCAACTTGGCTCTCCATCATGGCGCGCCTGGGCTGGCCCTACTTCGTCGCGTCCGGACTGTGCCTGGTGATCAATGCGAGCATGTCGAACGCAAAGGCGTTGTTGCTGCCGTTCCTGCCGCCGATCGTCGCCTTGGTCGTGTTCTATTTCCTCGCGCACTACGCGGTAGTGGCGACCTTCCATCTGATGGGCTATCTGATCTACCAGTATCACAGCGAACTCGGCTACGACGTCGAGCCGCAAGCACCGGTGCGGCAGGCGAGCAACGATCCCGATCAGGCCCTGCTCGATCAGTCGGCTGAGCTTGTGCGCGCCGGCAGCACCGATGAGGCGACCGCGCTGCTGCGCACGCATCTGCGCGATCGCGGCGGCTCGGACGCACTGCACACGCAATATCGCAAGCTGCTGCGCGTCGCCGGCAACAACGAGGAACTACTGCGCCACGGCCGCGAGTACGTCACGATCCTGCTCGCGCAGGACAAGGACAAGCGCGCGCTCGATATCGTGCGCGAATGCGGCGAGATCGATCCGAATTTTTCGCCCGCGGAAGCCGGCGACGTCACGCGCCTCGCGCACAAGGCGGCCGACTGGGGCCTGAGCCAGGTCGCGATGCGCCTGCTCTCCGGCTTCCACAAGCGCTTTCCGAAGAGCGCCGACATCCCGAAGAACTATCTGCTTGTGGCGCAGCTGATGCACGACAAGCTCGGCCAGGATCGCGAGGCACAGGCCCTGCTGCAGCAAATCAAGGGCGCGTATCCGCAACACGAGCTGATGCCGCAGATCGAAGAGCGCCTCGCGCTGATTCAGCGCATGACCACACAGCCAGCATCCTCATAGAACGCTAATCCGTGCTTTCGTGGGGGTGCGACTTTCGCGCGCCTCGCGCGAAGGCAAATGGATTCGCCCGCGCCCCCATCCCGTATCGTCAGAACCGGGCACAACGAATCGCACTCCTACGCTTGATCGAGCAGGAAGCGCACCTTCGGCGCGATGTCGCTTTGTGCAAAATGCCGCAAAATAAACTCGCAGCGCTCGCGCCGCGCGGCCGAACTTTCCGGCGCGCGGCGCGCGAATTCGAGCCACGCCGCATCGAGCCCTGCGGGCGCGGGCATGCGCATCACGAGCGCGCGCAGGATACGCTCCGCATCCGCGTCGGCATCGATGCGTAGCCACTGCCGCGCGAGCGTCAGCAGCATGTCGTTGGGCAGGCGCGGCGCCCCATCGCAGGCCTTGAAATAATCGTCGAACACGGCCTTGAGTTCGCGCAGCTCCTCGCTGCGCCGCGTCTCGCGCGCGAACAGCCGCCGCGCCGCGGCGTCGAGTTCGACCGGCTTGCCGCCGTAGCGCGCGCAGCGATACAACGCGACCAGCACCGCAAACTGCCCGGGCTCGTCGCGATCCAGACGCAGCAGAATCTCGCGCGCCGGCGCAATTTCGAGCTTGCCCAGATGGCGCAGCGCGCGTTCGAGATCGGCATGCGCTTCGTCGCGGCGCTCGCTGCGCACGTCTTCGTCGAGGAAATCGCGACGTTCCCAGCCCGCGCGGCGCACCGCGAACGCGAGCAGGCCGCCGCAAAGAATGCCGCCCGCATGCGCGTCGAAGCCGACGTGCGCGCCGCGGTTGAACAGCAGGTTGAGGAATTCCCAGCCGAACCACACTGGCAACAACAGCAGCGCCGGCACGCGCACGTAGTCGAACACGATCAGTGCCCAATAGAACACGCGCACCTTGCGCAAACCCCAGATCACGCAATACGCGCCCATCAGCGCCGCGATCGCGCCCGAAGCGCCGAGCGCGCCGCCGTGCTCGCCCCAGCGCCAGGCCAGGCTCACGAGCTGCGCGCCCATGCCGCCGCCGAGATACACGGCAAGGAACAGCCACGGCCCGAGCGCGGCTTCGACCAGCAGGCCAAGCAACGCAAGAAAAATCATGTTGCCGATCAAATGCCCCGCGCTGCCGTGCAGGAACATCGCCGTGAGCATGCGTAGCGGCGCAATCTCCGAAAAGCGCAAGTCATAACGGTTGGTAAAAGCCGCGTCCCACAGTCGGTCGAACTCGGCGCGCTTGTCGCGCCAGTTCGCGTAACCCTCGCTGCCCGGCTCGATCAGCTTGTCGGCGTGCAGCTGCGCGAGAAATTCCGCATCGCCCTGCAGCAGGCGCAGCTTGAATTCCGGCGGCGCCTCACGCATCGCCATGCGCATGCGTTCGTCCCGCTCATGCGACTCGATCCATTTTTCGAACGCCGGAAATTCGACGCGCTCGAGCCGCGCATCGTAGTAATACGCGGCCGCGCGCCGTTCCACGCGTGCATCGCCGGACTGCAGGAACATGTAGACGAAACAATTGATCAGGATCAGCACCAGGGTGACGACCGGAAAAGTCGCGCGCGAGAGCCCGCGATGCAATGGCACGATCAGCAATGGATTCCCCTGCGCTAGCCTGAACGGCGATTGTAGCCGCAGGCTTGCCGACTTGAGCGCGGCAGCGTACTCGGCATAACCTTCGCGCATGCATCCGGAAATTTAGGGCCTGCCAACGCTATCGGGACAGGCCACGCCGCGTTTGAGCGCACGCGGGGCAAGGAAGAACGAGAGAGTTTATGTCGATAAATGATCGAGTGATGACGCCGCAGCGCGCGCGCTCAAACGCAGCCCTTCGGGTTGTCGTGTCCGGCCGCCATGCGGCTGCGCGCGGCTTGAACAGGCGGCCAGCCTGTCGCTGCGCCGCGCACAACCACCTGACAGCCGGACACGGCAACGTGACCTGTCCCGATAGCGTTGGCAGGCCCTCCACATGAGCCGCTGGCGCCCGGCGCAGCCCGCCTCGACCGCACTGATCACGGTCGAAGGCCAGCACAAGCTCAAAGCCGAGCTCGACGAACTCTGGCGCCTGCGCCGGCCCGAAGTAGTCAAGGCGCTCGCCGCAGCGGCGGCCGAGGGCGACCGCTCGGAAAATGCCGAGTACACCTATCGCAAGAAGCAGCTCGGCGAGATCGACCGGCGCGTGCGCTACCTGTCCAAACGGCTCGAAACGCTCAAGGTCGCCGAATACAAGCCGACCGATCGCGAAGCCGTATTCTTTGGTGCGTGGTTTTCCGTGGAAGACGACGCAGGCCGCGTGCAACGCCTGCGCGTCGTCGGCCCCGATGAAACCGATCCCGCACTGGGCTGGATCAGCATCGACTCGCCGCTCGCGCGTGCCGTGCTGAAAAAGCGCATCGACGACGAATTCGAGGCGGAGCTGCCCGGCGGCAGGCGCCGCTTCGTGGTCGTCGCAGTCAGCTACGACGCGCCGATCACTGACTGAAGCGGCGCCGGGTAACGCCTGCCCTTGCGCACTGGGCAAAAGCACGGCGCCTCGAAGTAGAAGCGCTCGTCGGCGTTGTCCGGATGCCAGCCCGGAATGCCCGACAGCGGCAACGGGCGCAGTTCCTGCGGGTCATTGAGCAATTCGCCCGCGCGAATCGCGTGTGCGACTCGCGCGACGGAATCGTCGTTCGCACCAACCCTGTCTTGCACCACCAATGCCTTGCCGACGAGCAACTGGCCGGGCACGAGCGCATGCTCGAGCAGCGCATGGCCGAACACTTCCACCGCAATGCGCCCGTCGCGCCAGGCGTCGCGTTCGTGCCAGAACAGGCCGTGCCAGTCGTGCGCATCCCACAACGCGAGCAATGCGGGATCGCGTACCAGTGCGACGATGCCGGCCTCGTCGAAATGCGTCAGCGCGCACTGCGGGCGCGTGCGCTGCTTCGTCCCGACCTGCGCGATTTCTTCGACCTGCCGTGAGTTAAGCGCGGCCTTGAGCGCCGGATAGCGCAACCAGATCAGCGCATTGAGCAGGTCGTGCCAGTTGCTCGCACGCGTGGCGACGATGCCGCGCTCGGCGATGCGCGATTCGTAGTGCAGGCCGTCGCGCAGCAATGCCGGCGTCTGCTCGGCGAAACGTGGCAAAGTATCTTTTGTGTTTTTTTGTACTTCATCGCGAGAAAGTTCTAGAGCGGCGATGTCGGGCCAGGCCTGGCTGTGAAGCAGCAATTCGAATTCGTCCCAGTCACGCAATGGCGGGCGGGCGAAAACCGCTGGGTCGACTTGTTCACGCGGTGGGGCGATGAATCGCATTGCTCGTCATTCCGGCAGGGACTGCCGGAATCCAGGAGCCAGGGACGGCAGCGCTCAACAACGGCATCCCTGCAGTTTGGATCCCGGCAATCCCTGCCGGGATGACGCACTCAAGTAGCGAGGCGTCCTAGAAGATCGTGTTCGTCGGCACCCTCGATGCGCACCTCGACGAACTGCCCCGCCTTGAGCTTGTGCCCGTCGACGATGCGCAGCACACCGTCGATCTCGGGGGCGTCCGCGGCCGTGCGCGCGACGGCGCCGTCGGCGTCGATGTGGTCGACCAGGGCCTTGAGCGTCTTGCCGACCTTGCGCTGCAGGCGCGCGGCGCTGATCTGCGCCTGCCTGGTCATGAAGCGTTCTAGCCGATCCTGCTTCACGTCTTCATCGATTGCGTCGGGCAAATCGTTCGCTTTGGCGCCGTCGACCGGCGAATACGCGAACGCGCCGACGCGATCGAGCTGCGCCTGGTCGAGGAAGCCGAGCAGTTCCTCGAACTCGGCTTCGGTCTCGCCCGGAAAGCCGACTATGAAGGTGCTGCGCAACGTGATCTCGGGGCATTGCCTGCGCCACGCGAGCACGCGTTCGAGCGTTTTCGCGCTCGCCGCTGGGCGCTTCATCAACTTGAGAATGCGCGGGCTCGAATGCTGGAACGGGATATCGAGGTACGGCAGGATTTTCCCCTCCGCCATCAGCTCGATCACTTCGTCGACGTGCGGATACGGATAGACGTAGTGCAGGCGCACCCACGCGCCGAGATCGCCGAGCGCCGCGGCAAGCTCGGTCATGCGCGTGCGCACTTTTGCATTTTTCCACTCGCGGGCTGCGTACTTCACATCGACGCCATAGGCGCTCGTGTCCTGCGAGATCACCAGCAGTTCGCGCACGCCGCCCTTGACGAGTTTCTCGGCTTCGACCAGCACCTCGTCGACCGGACGCGAAACGAGATCGCCGCGCATCGACGGGATGATGCAGAAGGTGCAGCGGTGGTTGCAGCCTTCGGAAATTTTCAGATAGGCGTAGTGCTTCGGCGTCAGCTTTATCCCCTGCGCCGGCACCAGATCGATATGCGGATCGTGCTTGGGCGGTAGCTGCGCGTGCACCGCGTTCATCACACTGGCGTAGTCCTGCGGGCCCGAGATCGCGAGCACGTCCGGGTGCGCCTCGCGGATCACCTCGGCGCGCTTGCCCAGGCAACCGGTGACGATGACCTTGCCGTTTTCCTCGAGCGCCTCGCCGATCGCGTCGAGCGATTCCTGAACGGCGGCGTCGATGAAACCGCAGGTATTGACGACCACGACATCGGCTGCGCTGTAGCTCGGCACGATTTCGTAACCTTCCACGCGCAGCTGGGTCAGGATGCGTTCGGAATCGACCAGGGCTTTGGGGCAGCCTAGGCTGACGAAGCCGACTTTGGGGGAACTTTGGGACATGAAACACGTTCTTGGAGCGGGTATACCCGCTAGTTTACACTGCGCACCTGCACGACCCGCGGGCTGGCGGGGCGGCAACAAGGGGAAAACGTGATTCAAGGCATTGTGCGCCGGCGCGGCTTGTGCCGCGGCTTGTTCGTAGCGGCGGGCATCCTGAGCGGTGTCGGCAGCGCAACCGTGCGGGCCGAAGAGTACCCGCGCGCGAGGGCCGCAGCGACCCAGCAGCACCTCGCAAACGCCATCGATCAGACGCTCGAGGCATGGGAACCGGCCCTCACCCTGTTCGGCCCGCGCGGCGAGCTCGAAATCGAAGACACGGTCGCCCTCGTGCTGCGCGGCCTCGGCGCCTTCGCGCGCGCGGATGCGCACTGGGCGCACGCACAAGCGCTCGCCAGCGGCGACGACACCGCGCTCGCCGACATCGAAAGCAAGCGTGGCGAGATCGCACTGACGATCGGCAATTACGCGCGCGTCGAGACGATCGCCGACGACCTGCTGCGCATCGCGCAACGCGCGCAACTGCGCTGGGCCGAAGCGATCGCCGAGGAATACATCGGCGTGCTCGACCGCCGCCGCGGCAAGCTCGATACCTCGCTCGGCCATGCTCAACGCGCGCTCGATCTGCAACGTGAGCTCGGCAACGAGGCGGCGACGGCGACCGTGCTGTCCAACCTCGGCACGCTGGCGCGCGACCGCGGCGACCTGGCCAAGGCGCTCGAATACTTCCTGCAGGTGCTGCCGATCCGCGAGCGCATCGGCGACCGCGTCGAGCTGACCTTGCGCAATATCGCCCTGATCTACCGCGACCTCGGCGACGAGGGCGCGACGCGCGACTACTTCGAGAAGGCGCTCGTCGTTGCGCGCGCGCGCGGCACCAGCAGCGACTACGCCGCCGTGCTCGGCACCTATGCCAGCTATCTCGCCGACCTGCACGACTTCAAGCCGGCGCTGGCGGGCGCGGATGAGGCGCTCGCGATAGAACGAGAACTCGACAACCGCCAGTCGATCGGCTTCGACCTGCTGCATTCCGGCCGCGCCTTGCTCGGCCTGGGACGGACGGAAGAGGCGATTGCGCGCCTCAACGACGCGCTCGCGATCGGGCGCGCGCTCAACCAGCGCGAAATCATGGCGCGCAGTCTGTTGACGCTCGCCGAGGCCGCGCTGGCGCGCGGCGACCGCAAGCGCACGCACGCCTTGCTCACCGAAACGCTGGCCAGCCCGCAGGCGAGCGAGAACAAGCTGCTGCTGGTGCAGGCGTATGCGCTGCACGAGCGCCTGGCCAGCGCCGACGGCGACGATGCGACCGCGCTCGACTACGCGCACAAGCAGGCCGCGCTGCGCACCGAACTGCTCGGCACCAGTGCCAACCGCCGCCTGTCCGCGCTCGAAGGCCAGTACGCACGCGCCGCCGCGGAACAGAAGCTCGCCCTCGTGACCAAGGACAACCAGTTGCAGGCCGCACGCCTGCAACAGGAGCAATTGCAACGCCGCTACGGTCTAGCCGCCCTTGGCGGACTGAGCCTGTTGCTCGCGCTGCTCGCATGGCGCTTCTTCGGCACGCGCCGTCTCAATCGCGCGCTGGCGCAGCGCAACGAGGAAATCGAAGCCAAGCGCGTCGCGCTGGCCGAGGCCAACCAGCGCCTCGAGCATCAGACCGAACAGCTCTTCCACGCTGCGATCACCGACTCGCTGACCGGTGTGTTCAATCGCGGCCAGCTGATGCGCCAGCTCGACGCGCGCTTCAACGATTGCGTGCGCGATGGACGCGAGTTGGCCCTGCTGCTGATCGACTTCGACCATTTCAAGCAGGTCAACGACAAGCAGGGCCATCTGTTCGGCGACAGCATTCTCGTCGCCGGCGTCAAAACCCTGCGCGACTGGCTCGAACCGGACGATCTGCTCGGGCGCTACGGCGGCGAGGAATTCATCATCGCCATCGGCGGGCGCGATGCCGCGCAAGTGCATGCCGCGGCCGAACGCTTGCGCGAAAAAGTCGCGGAAACGCTCGCCATCCTCGCACCGCACCTCGACCCGCGCGCGACCATCAGCATCGGCGCCGCACTGCTGTCGCAATTGCCCGCGCCGCAAAAACTCGTAGGCTTGATCGACGCTGCGGACCAGGCCGTGTACGCCGCCAAGGCCGCGGGCCGCAATCGCGTGCAACTCATGCACGTCGCTTGAGCACGGCGCGTCCGATGGTTTGACCTCGCGCGCGCAGCGCGGCTTGACTTCACTCTTGGCGCGCATAGGCTTCGCGTATGGGCGAATTCATCCAGATCAGCACCTCGCGCCAGCAATGCATCGGCGCGTATCTCGCCCAGGCGCAGGGCGCGCCACGCGGCGGCATCGTCGTGGTGCAGGAGATCTTCGGCGTCAACGCCTGGGTGCGCAGCGTGGTCGAGCGCTTCGCCGCAGCGGGTTATACGGCGATCGCCCCTGCGTTCTTCGATCATGTCGAAAGCGGCGTCGAACTCGGCTACGGCAAGGACGGCTTCACGCGCGGACGCACGCTGGTCGGCGAAATCGGTTTCGAGCGCGCGATCGAAGATGTCGCGAGTGCCGCACAGGCCATCGTCTCGGCCGGCAGGACCGGCGTCGTCGGCTATTGCTGGGGCGGCACGATCGCCCTGCTCGCGGCAACGCGCCTCGGCCTGCCCGCGATCAGCTACTACGGCGCGCGCAACGTGCAGGTGCTGGACGAGACGCTCGGCGCGCCGGTGCAGTTCCATTTCGGCGCTCGCGACGAGTCGATCCCGCCCGCTGCCGTGCAGCGCCATCGCGATCACTACGCCGCCGCGATCGGCGCAGGCGAAGTGGAAATTTATACTTATCCCGATGCCGGCCACGCCTTCGACCGCGACGTCGACACCGGACACTTCGATGCGCCAAGTTCGGCGCTCGCACGCGAACGCACGCTGGCGTTTTTCGCGAAACACCTCGCGGCCTGATCCGATGTCCACGACCGACACCATATTCAGGCTCGATCCGCAGCTCGCTGCGGACACGCACTGTGTCGGCGACTTCGACCTGTCGCGCGTGCTGCTGATGGATGATGCGCGCTTCCCGTGGCTGATCCTCGTGCCGCGGCGGCCGCATCTGCGCGAGCTGATCGAGCTGCCGCGCGACGCGCAGCACGAACTGCTAGACGAGATCAACCGCTGTGCGCACGTGCTGCACGCGCTCGAGAAACCGGACAAGCTCAATATCGCCGCGCTCGGCAATGTGGTCGCGCAACTGCACGTGCATGTGGTCGCACGTCAGCGCGAGGATGCGGCGTGGCCGCGGCCGGTCTGGGGCGTCGGCACGCGTGTGGCGTACGAACCCGCCGCGCTTGCGCAACGGATTGCCCGCCTGCGCACCGCACTGCAGCTGCCGGCGACGGCATGAGCGACCGCGCCGACGTTCGACTCGAAATCGAAATTCTCGGTGACACCGCGCTGCTGTTGCGCTTGGGCGAGCGCATCGACGCCGCGCTCAACGCGCGCGTGCACGCAGTCGCACATGCGCTGCGCGAAGCGCGCCTGCCCGGCGTGCGCGAGATCGTGCCGGCGTACGCGAGCATCGCGGTGCACTACGACGCGCTGGCCTGGTTCGATGCGGCCGATGCGCTGCCGCCGCATGCGTGCATTGCCGCACGGCTGCTCGAATTTGCCGCGGATCAAAAGCAGGAGCACCCCTCTGCTCCAACCCTGTCCCTCAACGACGAAACTGTTGCAAGAGAGAGAGAGGATATCGTCGAAATCCCAGTCTGCTACGGCGGCGAGCACGGTCCCGATCTGCATGAAGTCGCACAGCTCGCGCAGCTCGCTGATGCAGACGTAATTGCGCTGCACACTGCCCGCGAATACCGCGTCGCCATTCTCGGCTTCGCACCGGGATTTCCGTATCTGCTCGGTCTCGATACGCCCCTGCACCCGCCGCGGCGCGCGAGTCGCCGCACGCGCGTACCCGCGGGTGCGGTCGCCATCGGCGGCGCGCAGACCGGCATCTATCCACGCGAATTGCCCGGCGGCTGGCACCTGATCGGACGCACCCCGCTCGCGCTGTTCGATGCGCAGCGCGACCCGCCGGCGCTGCTCGCGCCGGGACAGCGCGTGCGGTTCCGTATTTCTGCATTCGACAGTACTTCTGCATTCGTCCCTGAATGCGGAAATCAAAAAGCGGCCGTCCCTGGCCGCACTCTTCAACAAAGCAGTCACCCCCGCAAACAAGGCGTTGGCATCAAGATCCTCTCGCCGGGACTGCTCACGACGGTGCAGGACGGCGGGCGCGGCGGCCACGCCGCGATCGGTGTTGGAGCAGCCGGCGCGATGGACGCGGTCGCGCTGCGGCTCGCGAATATTCTCGTAGGCAACGCGCCAGATGCGGCCGCGCTCGAAATTACGCTGCGCGGCCCGCGCCTTGCCTTCGCGCACGACACACTGGTCGCACTCGGCGGCGCCGAGATCGATGCGCGCTGCGGCGACGCAGCCGTGCCGATGTGGCGTCCGCTGCTGTTGCGCGCAGGCAGCGAACTTGCGTTCGGCGGCATGCGCCGCGGCGCGCGCGCCTATCTCGCGGTGGCCGGTGGGATCGACCTGCCACGCGTGCTCGGCAGCCGCAGCACCGACGTCAACGCAGCGCTCGGACCCGTTGCGCGCCCTCTTGCAGCCGGCGACGTGCTGCCATGCGCGCCCACACCGCGCGATTTGTGTGGTGCTTTGTGGGGCTTGCTGGAGGCACACCCACGAAGTGACTGTTCCGAAAGTCGGAGCGTTGTCGCGGCGAATTGGTCGCTCGACCCGGCGCCGTGGTTCGACGCGAGCGTCGCGCGCTTGATCCACCTCGTTCCCGGCACGCACTTCGAACAGCTCGACGCCGAATCGCAGCGTGCCTTGTTTGAACGCGAATTTCGCATCGGTGTCGATTCCAACCGCGTCGGCCTGCGCCTCGAAGGCGTGCCGCTCCAGCTCGCGCAGGCGTTCGAGTCGATTTCCGCCGGCGTGGTGCCGGGCACGTTGCAACTGCCGCCCGGCGGTACGCCGATCGCGCTCGCCGCGGAAGCGCCGACTACCGGCGGCTACCCGCGCATCGGCCATGTCATCGCAGTCGACCAGTCCCTGCTCGCGCAGCGTCGCCCCGGCGACAGCGTGCGCTTCGCGCGCTGCGATCTCGCCGAGGCGCAAATACGCTATCTTGAACGCGAGCGCGCGCTAGCCAGTCTGGCGCGTAATATTTCCGAACGTCTGCGCACATAGGCTGTCGCGAATGTCCTTCATCGATCTGAATTGCGATCTCGGCGAATCCTTCGGCACCTGGCAGATGGGTGACGATGCCGGCGTGATGCCGTGGATCAGTTCGGCGAATATCGCCTGCGGCTTTCACGCGGGCGATTTTTCGACGATGCAGCAGACCGTGATCCGCGCCGGCAAGCATGGCGTGGCGATCGGCGCGCACGTGGCGCTGCCCGATCTGCAGGGCTTCGGCCGGCGCGAGCTGCGCATCACGCCGATCGAGGCGCATGCGCTGACGCTGTATCAGATCGGCGCGCTCAACGCGTTCACGCGCGCGCAACGTCTGCGCCTGCACCACGTCAAACCGCACGGCGCGCTATACAGCATGGCGGCGAGAGACACGAAGCTGGCCGAAGCGATCGCCAATGCGGTGCGCGATTTCGACCCGAGCCTGGTGCTCGTCGGCCTTGCCGGAAGCGCGCTCACGCATGCAGGCGCGCAGCTCGGTCTGGTCGTTGCGCATGAGGCCTTCGCCGACCGCGCCTATGCCGCGGACGCCACGCTGGTGCCGCGCAGCGAGCCCGGCGCGGTGATCGACGACATCGATGCGGCCATCGCACAGGCGCTGCAGATCGCGACCCGCCGCCGGATCCGCGCCCGCGACGGCCAGGAAATGCCCGGAGGCCCGGGCTCGTTGTGCGTGCCCCGCGATCCCCCGGCTGCGGCCGAATTCGCCCCCCCGC
>CAZDWH010000086.1:0-12314 GCA_964509025.1 uncultured Rhodanobacteraceae bacterium | reverse complement strand
CTGTTCCGCCGCGTCGATTCGCTCAACAAGCCCGTGTCTAAGGAAACCGTGGTCGAGGCCGGCCCGCTCAAGCTCGAAGCAGAGCGCATGCGCGTGACCTGGAACGGCGCCGAAGTGCCGTTGACCGTGACCGAATTCTGGATGGTGCACACGCTCGTGCGCTTCCCGGGCCATGTGAAGAACCGCGATCAACTCATGCGTGAGGCGCAGGTCGTCGTCGACGACGCGACCATCACTTCGCATATCAAACGCATCCGCAAGAAATTTCTCGCGATCGACGAGAGCTTCGATGCGATCGAAACGGTGCATGGGGCGGGGTACCGCTGGAAGCCGTAGATCCACTCGATAACCTGCTGCGCTCGGTAGCCTGCGTGCCGGCGGTGCTCGGAATCCTCATGTACTCGACTGTACACTCCGGTTCCTGCGCGCAGCCGACGCGCAACCTGTCTTCGCTCGCTACGGTTTTGAACGAATACTCACTACCTAAATGTCGCTGCGTTTCAAACTCCTGCTCGTCGCGCTACTGACGCTCGCTCTGCCGCTTGCGGGCCTGCTGATCGTGCGCCAGATGGAAGTCCTGCTGCGCCAGGGACAGGAGCAGACTTTGATCGCGTCTGCGCGTTCGCTCGCGCGCAGCCTGGCGGCACTCAAGGTCGAATTGCCGCCGGCGGGGCTTGCGTTCTATCTGCATGCCTGTCCGGGCAAGATGGTCGTCGATGGCTATGCCGATGACTGGAGCACGCTCGTGCAGCAGGCACAGAATCTCGGTCCTGCGGCCGATGCGCAGAAACTCACCTTGCTGCTGTGCGCAGACAACGACTGGCTGTACGTGCTCGCGGGCGCGCGCGATCGCACGCACGCGCGCGCGGACGCGAACGGTGCCGACGCACCGCAGCGCGATCATCTGACGCTGACGCTCGAACACGGCGGCGCGACACGGCGCTATCTGCTGGCGAGCGCGGCGCCAGGAAATTTCGACGCTCGCGTACTCGATCCGAGTGCGGACGGCACATTGCCGCAGACTCTTTCCGGCGCCTGGCAGGAAGACGCATCCGGCTATCGCGTCGAGCTGCGTCTGCCGCGCAACGAGGCGCCGGAGCGCATTGCGCTGACGATGTTCGACACCGCGGAGCCGCAGCCGGAGATCGCCGAACCGCGTCCGCTGCTGAGTCGTTCCTCGACGCTTTCCACCGATCTCGCACAATTCGCACCCGAGGGCATGCGCGTGCGCATGCTCAGCGCCGAAGGTTGGGTGATGGCGCAAGCGGGGCAACTCGCGGCTGCGGATGCGGCCAAGCGCGTGCCGCAGCGTCGCTGGCTCGAAGGCCTGGTTTACCGCAATCTGATTGCGCCGGACATGACGCGCGCGCAGGAGTTTGCGCCGAACCTGCCGCGTCTGGCATCGCCCGAGATCTGGCAGGCATTGTCGGGCGTCGCCGCCACCGCCTGGCATCCGGCGCCGGCGCAAGGGACGACCGCTTCAAGCCAGGCCGATGTCGTGCTCGCAGCCGCGGTGCCGCTCAAGGATGCGGGCGGCGAAGTGCGCGGTGCGTTGCTGCTCGAACAGTCCGGTGACGCGCTACCGCTGTTGACCAATCGCGCCTTGCTGATCCTCAGCGCGACCAGCATCGGCGTGCTCGTGCTCACCGCGAGCATCCTGTTTGGCGTGTTCAGCCTGCTCGGCGGACGCATCCGCCGCCTGCGCGATGCGACCGAGCTTGCGGTGCGTACAAGTGGAAAAATGGACAAGGCGGCATTGCCGTTGCTCGAGGCACGCGACGAGCTCGGCGATCTCGCACGCAGTTTCGCGCGCCTGCTCGACGAGGTTGCGGCCTACACCGATTATTTGCGCACGCTCGCGAGCAAACTCTCGCACGAACTGCAGACGCCGCTCGCGATCGTCAAATCGTCGCTCGACAATCTCGATCAGCAGGCAGTGCCGGCCGACGCGCGCACCTACCTCGCGCGCGCGCGCGGCGGCGCCGAGCGTCTCGGCGCGATCGTGCGCGCGATGAGCGAGGCGAGCCGCATGGAACGCGCGATCGCCGGCGTCGAAGGCGAGGACTTCGACCTTGCCGCAGTCGTGCAAGGCTGCGCCGAAGCCTATCGCCCCTTGCTCGCGCCACGTCGCCTCGACTGCGAGATCGCGCAGGCGCCGCTACCGATGCATGGAGCGCCTGAGCTGATTGCGCAGGCGCTCGACAAGCTCGTCGACAATGCAAAAAGCTTTACGCCGGCCGACGGCTGGATTCGCCTGATGCTCGTTGCACGCGAAGATGGCGCCGACGTCACGGTCGCGAATTCCGGACCGCTTTTGCCCGAGCATATGAGCGAGCGCCTGTTCGATTCGCTCGTCAGCCTGCGTCCTTCGGCCGGGGCTCCGCACGTGACCGATCCGGGCGCACGCGCCGATGCGCCGCATCTCGGCCTCGGGCTGCACGTCGTGCGCCTTATCGCAGAACTGCATCGTGGCGAGGCCAGTGCGCGCAATCTCGCCGACGGCAGCGGCGTCGAGTTCCGCCTGCATCTGCGCGGCACGCCGAGAGTGAGGCTGAGCGATAGCGCGTTGCGTTGACGAGCCATGGCGGGAACGCCTAACGGCATCGCCGGTTCGACGGGCGAGGATCATGGAGGATGCGAGTAACACTCGCAGCTACATGCGGAGTGCGAATCTATTGAAAGTTATGTTATAACATTAACCGTGCGACGTTTACGCCGCGATGGTCGTCGAAAACTTACGCAACATCCGAGCCGCGTTAAAGGAGTAGAGCCATGTGCAGCTTCCGCAGTATCGGGACGGTATTGGGTTTGGTTTGCATCGCACTGAGTGGTAATGCGGATGCCATCGGCCAGGGCGGGATGGATAACGCGAGCTACCGCAACGATCCGCCCGGGCGGATCTTTCCGGGTCACTATTTCGAGTACAAGGCGCGCTTCTATTTGAAGAAGGGCGACTACCGCGCCGCATTGCAGATGTTCGAGCTGGCGGGCTTCTGGGCCAACAAGATCGCGCAATACAACACTGGCGTCATGTACTACAACGGCATCGGCGTGCCGGTCGACCACGTGCGTGGCGTGGCCTGGCTCGGCATCGCCGCGGAAGCCCACGACGACCTCGCCGATCGCACGCTGAGCGTGGCCTATGCGAGCCTCAGCGATACGGAGAAACGCAGCGCCGACGCGCTGTGGCGGCAGCTCGACCAGAAGTATGGGGACGCCGTCAGCGTGCCTCGCGCGCTCGGCAATTACGCGGTGGAAGCGCGCGCAGCCACGGGTTCGCATGTAGGCTTCATCGGCAATATGCGCGTGTACGAAACGGGTCCTGACGCGACGAGCCTTGGCGAATCCGGATCGACCTACTATGCGCGCCAAGCGCAAGCGCGCGATGCGCTCATCAGCAAGATCACCGGCCACGTTACGGTCGGCGCGGTGGCGCCGCTCGAAGTTCCTGCGAACGCTGTGCAGAGCACGTCGCAAAAGCCGATCGATTAGCCACAACGGCTGCGATGCGCCGTCGCGTCCGATCGCGGCGGCGCAAATCACGATCGCGTAATGAACGCGCGGCATTTGTTATAGCGGTGACTCGCCTGCTATTGTCGGCGGCCCTTCCGTCTGATGAAGTGCCGTGATCTCCCGCGACCAATTCGCCGCGCTCGCCGCGCAGGGCTACAACCGCATTCCCGTCGTGCGCGAGGTGCTGTCCGACCTCGACACGCCGTTGACGGTGTACCTGAAGCTCGCCGACGGGCCCTACACCTACCTGCTCGAATCGGTCGAGGGCGGCGCGCGCTGGGGACGCTATTCGATCATCGGCCTGCCCGCGCGGCGCGTGTTGCGCGTCTATGGCAAACGCCTTGAGATAGAAGAGGAAGGCGAGGTCGTCGAGAGCCGCGAAGTCGCCGACCCGCTCGCCGAGGTCGCCGCGATCAAGGCGTCGTACAAGGTGCCTGCGATCGAAGGCCTGCCGAAATTTGCTGGCGGCATGGTCGGCTATTTCGGACACGAGTGCGCGAGCTATATCGAGCCGAAGATTCGCGCCGACGTGAATACCGACGTGCTCGGCATGCCCGACATCTTTCTGATGTTGGCCGAACAGTTGGCGGTGTTCGACAACCTCACCGGAAAACTCTACCTGATCGTCAACGCCGATCCTGCGCAGCCGCGCGCCTGGACGCGCGCGCAATACCGGCTCGATTCGCTGCAGCACCGCCTGCGTTCGTCGAGCGCCGCGTATCCGGATTTCGTCAATCCTCAGGCGATCGACGAGTCGCATTTCGTGTCGAGTTTCCCGAAGGATCAATACCTCGCCGCAGTCGCGCGCGCGAAGGAATACGTGTTCGCCGGCGACGTGTTCCAGGTGCAGATCAGCCAGCGCCTGTCGGTGCCGTTCCATGCGCGTCCGCTCGACGTGTATCGCGCTCTGCGCGCACTCAATCCGTCGCCGTATATGTATTACCTTGATCTCGGCGCGGAAAAGATCATCGGGTCTTCGCCGGAGATCCTCGTGCGCGCGCAGGCAGGGCAAGTCGTGCTCCGCCCGATCGCCGGCACGCGCCGGCGCGGGCACACGCCCGAGGACGACATCGCGATGGAGAAGGAGTTGCTCGCCGATCCGAAGGAGCGCGCCGAGCATCTGATGCTGATCGATCTCGGGCGCAACGATGTCGGCCGCGTCGCCGAGATCGGCAGCGTCGAGCTCACCGCCAACATGATCGTCGAGCGCTATTCGCATGTGATGCACATCGTGTCCGAAGTCGTCGGCAAGCTGAAACCCGGCCTGAGCTTCATGGACGTGTTCCGCGCGACCTTCCCCGCGGGCACGTTGACCGGTGCGCCCAAGGTGCGCGCGATGGAAGTGATCGCCGAGCTCGAGCCGGTCAAACGCGGTGTCTATGGCGGCGCGATCGGCTACTGGAATTGGCACGACGAGGCCGATCTCGCGATCGCGATCCGTACCGCGATCGTGCAGAACGGCCAGCTGCACGTGCAGGCTGCGGGCGGCGTGGTCGCCGACTCCGTGCCCGAACTCGAATGGAAAGAGACGATGAACAAGTGCCGCGCGTTGTTCCGTGCGGTTGCGCAGGCGGCGGGCGGGTTGTGAGTCTGCGATAGTTGCCTCGCGGCGGGGCGCCTGCTACAACGGGCACGTTGCCGTTGCAGGGGGGACTTGCGATGAACGACCCGGAACGCCGCCGTCAGGCACCGAAGGCGCAGCGCATGATGCAGCGTGAACTCAACGATGCTCAGTTGATGACGCTGCGCGCGCTCGAAGGCTACGGCTGGGAACTCAAGTTCATCCGGCGCCCGGCGTTTCAGCAGCCGATTCCGGTTGTGTTCGACGGAGATCGCAAGAAGTTTGCCGTGCTAAAAGCCGACGGCCAGCTAAACCAAAATCCCGGCTTCGATAACCCCGGGTTAACCGGGCACAAATGGCCCCCAACTGGTTCCGGGCCACCGAGTGCAAGTTGCGCGCCGCAATGGGCGCGCCGAACCCGACGTCAACCGCCGAATGCGCCCACGTTTTTTGCGGCCGTGTTGAAACGTTCGACCGCGTAACTGGCCAGGCCTCTGGCCAGCTGCTTGTCGGCGATGCCACGAGACGCATCGAGCAGCGAGAGAGACACCAGAATCTCGCGTGCGACATCGGTAAGACGTTGGTCGATCGGCGGGCCCGGCCAACAGCCACCATGGATCGCCTTCCAGAGCGCGATGGCGTTGAGAACGGCTTGCTCTTCATGAAACGACATATTTCTCTCCTTGAAGCGGATGGTCCCCCTGCCTCACAGCCGAACGGCGTGCATTCCAGGTTCAATCGCCGCCACGTCAGGGGCGAGCTGTCAGCAAGAAATGCCACGCCAAAATTCGGCCGCGCAATGGAGGTTTCAGCAAACTTCGCCGGCGATTACGCGGTCAGCTCAAATTCCGCTACGCGGTCGCTTCCAATCCCGGCATCCGCGCCCCACACATCCAAATTGCACTCCACGCGGGAAGTGTGTCAGGCTTCCAAGTCTTTACTCTGGGATGCTGTACGGGCGGATTCGCGCGAAAGCCAAGGTTTTGTATGCTGCTGATGATCGACAACTACGACTCCTTCACCTACAACCTCGTGCAGTATCTGGGCGAGCTCGGTGAGGACGTCCACGTCGTGCGCAATGATGCGTTGACAGTGGAGGAGATCCGCAAGCTCAATCCGGCGCGCATCGTGATCTCGCCGGGACCGGGCACGCCGGACGACGCCGGCGTGACGCTCGACCTGATCGCCAAGCTCGGCACGCAGATTCCGATCCTCGGTGTCTGCCTCGGGCACCAGAGCATCGGCCAGGTGTTCGGCGGCAAGGTCGTGCGTGCGCGCGAGATCATGCACGGCAAGACCTCGCCGATCTTCCACAAGGGCGTCGGCGTGTTCGCCGGCCTGCCCAACCCATTCACAGCGACGCGGTACCATTCTCTCATTGTGGAAAAATCCACCCTGCCGAGCTGCCTCGAAGTCACGGCGTGGACGCAGCACGCGGATGGCTCGATCGACGAAATCATGGGCCTGCGCCACAAGGCGCTGCCGATCGAGGGCGTGCAGTTCCATCCCGAGTCGATCCTGACCGAACACGGCCACGCACAGCTGCGCAATTTCCTGCACGCGCCGGCGCTCGCGGCCTGAGCAGTGAGCATCACCCCGCAACAGGCGCTGCAGCGCACGATCGAGCATCGTGAGATCTTCCACGACGAGATGGTCGATCTGATGCGCCAGATCATGCGCGGCGAAGTCTCGCCGCCGATGGTCGCGGCAATCCTCGCCGGTCTGCGCGTGAAGAAGGAAACCGTCGGTGAAATCGTCGCGGCGGCGAGCGTGATGCGCGAGATGGCGGCCAAGGTGCCGATCTCGGTAACGGACAACCTCGTCGATATCGTCGGCACCGGCGGCGATGGCTCGAATACATTCAACATCTCCACCGCCTCGATGTTCGTCGTCGCAGCGGCAGGCGCGCGTGTGGCCAAGCACGGCAATCGCAGCGCCTCGTCGAAATCGGGCAGCGCCGATGTGCTCGAAACCGTCGGCGCGGCGATCGATCTCGTGCCCGGGCAGGTCGCGCAATGCCTCGAGCAAACCGGGATCGGCTTCATGTACGCACCGGTGCATCATCCAGCGATGAAGCAGGTTGCGCCGGTCCGACGCGAGATGGGCGTGCGCACGCTGTTCAATATTCTCGGGCCGCTGACCAATCCCGCGGGCGCGCCGCATATCCTGATGGGCGTGTTCCATCCCGATCTCGTCGGCATCCAGGTGCGCGTGCTGCAACGGCTTGGTGCGCGCAACGCGCTTGTCGTGTGGGGGCGCGACGGCATGGACGAGATTTCGCTCGCTGGACCGACCCTGGTCGGCGAATTGCGCGACGGTGTCGTGCGCGAATACGAGATCGATCCGGCGCAGTTCGGCCTCGCGCTCGCGGATAGCGCGAGCCTGCGCGTGGAGAATCCGGACGAGTCGCGTGCGCGTGTGCTCGAGGCGCTCGAAAATCGCGATGGCGCGGCGCGCGATATCGTCGCGCTCAATGCGGGTGCGGCGCTGTATGCGGCCGGCATCGCGGGCTCGATAGCCGACGGGCTTGCGCGTGCGCGCGAGGCACTCAAGAGCGGGGCGGCGCGGACTAAGCTCGAGCGGTTCGTTGCGACGACGCGGCGTCTCAAGGCCGGGCAATGAGCGATATCCTCAAAAAAATTCTCGCGCGCAAGGTAGAAGAAATACGCGAGCGCAGCGCGCGCGTGACGTTGCGAGAACTTTCTGCGCGCGCCGCGGACGCCGTACCGGTGCGCGATTTCCTTGGCGCGCTCGAGGCGAAAATTACTGCGGGGCAGGCCGGCGTGATCGCGGAGGTGAAGAAAGCGAGTCCTTCGAAAGGCGTAATGCGTCCGGATTTTCGTCCGGCCGAGATCGCGCGCAGCTACGAGGCCGGCGGTGCAGCGTGCCTGTCGGTGCTGACCGACGTCGATTTTTTTCAGGGCGCCGATGCGTATCTGCAGCAAGCCCGCAACGCCTGTGCGCTGCCGGTGTTGCGCAAGGATTTCACGATCGATCCGTACCAGATTTACGAAGCGCGCGCGCTTGGTGCGGACTGCATCCTGCTGATCGTCGCCGCGCTCGGCGATGCGGCGCTCGGCGAGTTCACCGCGCTTGCGCACGAGCTCGGCATGGATGTGCTGGTCGAGGCGCACGACGCGGAAGAACTCGAGCGCGCGCTGGCGACCCCGGCTGGACTCGTCGGCATCAACAACCGCAATCTGCGCACGTTCGAAACGTCGCTCGACACGACGCTTGATTTGCGCGCGTGTGTGCCGGCTGATCGCCTGCTCGTCACTGAAAGCGGTATCCACTCACGTGCGGACGTGGCGCGCATGCGGCAAGCCGAGATAAACGCCTTCCTGGTCGGCGAAACGTTCATGCGCGCGGACGATCCGGGCGCGGAACTGCACAGGTTGTTCGCAGCTTGAGTAGTGATGCTTCGCGCGTGCGACGCGTGCACTCGGGCGTGAAGTCGAATCGCTGCGTTGGCAATAACGCTTAGCGCATCACAGTTGCAACACGCGTCACGCGCCTGTCATCGCGCTTGAACAATCGCGCGGCAGCATACGCGACCGGACTGTGCACAGGGCGCAGTCCTGCACGACGATGCCTGCGCAATGAATTTCGCCGCTCATCCAGCGCTGACGGGAACTTCCGTTACGACGACAGCCGTTCTGACCGCGCCTGCGCCGGGCGATGAAGACATCCGTGTTGGCGCGCTGGCGCGCTGGCTCGATCCGCTCGATCCGTCGCTGCCGGTGCTCGCAGTTGGCGAACGTTTTTTGCACGCGGACTCGGCGCCGTGGCTGTCGTTGCCGGTGATCGATTCGGGCAAGCCGGTCGGCAGCGTGAGCCGCTACGATCTGATGCAGCGCGTCTATATCAAGCCGTTCGGGCGTGAGCTTTACGGCAAGCGCGCGATCGGCCAGTTCATGCACGCGCAGCCGCTCGTGCTCGAAGCCGAGGCGACAATCGAGGAAGCCGGGCGCTACATCAATGCGCATATCCGCCAACCGATCACCGAGGACTTCATCGTTGTCGCTCGCGACGGTCAGTATCTCGGCGCTGGCAAGGTGCTCGACCTGCTCGGCGCGCTCGAACGCCGCATCGGCGCGCATTCGCTCGAGCTCGAACAGGCCTATCGCAAACTCAAATCTTCGCAGAGCCAGCTGATCCAGTCGGAAAAGATGGCCTCGCTCGGCCAGATGGTCGCGGGTGTCGCGCACGAGATGAATACGCCGCTCGGCTATGTGCGCAACAACGTCGAGATGACGCGCGATTCGCTCGCAGGCGTGCAGGGTGTGCTCGCTGCCTACGAGCAGGCGCTCGAGACCGTGTTGACCGGCGCCGACGACAAGGCGGTCGAACAGGCGATCGCTGGCGTCGATCTGGCGCGCGGCAGCATCGATGAAGGTCTGTTCGCCGACCTCTCCGGTGTGCTCGAAGACACGGTGTTCGGCGTCGACCAGATCGCCGATCTGGTCGCGAGCCTGAAGGATTTCAGCCGCCGCGACCAGGTGCAGTCGGAAAGCGTCGATGTGCACAAGCTGATCGAGAGTGCGCTGAAGATTGGCGGCAATATCCTGCGCAAGAAGAACGTCGAGATCGAGCGGCGCTTCTGCGAGGTGCCGCAGATCGAGTGCGCGCCGGCGCAGATCAACCAGGTGCTGCTCAATCTGATCACCAATGCGGCGCAGGCGATAGAGCGAGCCGACGGCCGCATCAGCATCCACACGCACGCCTCGGCGCAGTTCGTGCTGATCGCGATCGAGGACAACGGCAAGGGCATCGAGCCGCATCACCTCGAACACATCTTCGATCCGTTCTTCACGACCAAGCCGATCGGGCAGGGCACGGGTCTGGGCCTCGCGATCTGTTACCAGATCATCGGCCAGCACGGCGGGCGCATCCGCGCCACTTCGACACCGGGTGTCGGCACGCGCTTCATCATCGCGCTGCCGATTCGTGCGGCCATGCCAACCAATGGAAGCGAACCGTCATGAACCAAGAGCGCGCCACGGTCCTGTTCGTCGACGACGAGGAGCGCATTCTGCGCTCGCTGCGCATGCTGTTTCGCGGCCGTTACGAGGTGCTGACGACGACGTCGGGTCACGAAGCATTGAAGATGGTGCGCGAGCGTCGTGTGCACGTCGTGGTCAGCGATCAGCGCATGCCGCTGATGCTCGGCGTCGATCTGTTACGCCGGGTGCGCGAGATTTCGCCGGTGACAATGCGCTTGTTGCTCACGGGGTACTCGGACCTGACTGCGATCGTCGCCTCGGTCAACGAGAGCGAAATTTTCCGCTTCATCGAGAAGCCGTGGCAGGCGCCGTATCTGCTCGACGTGGTCGAACAGGCGGTGCGCATCGCAATGCAGGAAATGGCGGTTGCCGATACCGCGACGCAGGCGGCAACGCAAATCGCGCTGATGCCCGATGTGCGCGCTGCGGCAGCGGCGATTCCGGGGCCGCAAGCAGCGCACAAGGTTCTCGTAATCGACGAGGAAACCGCGACGTTCCGCCTCGTACGCGAGCTCGTGCCCGAGCAGCACGACGTGCAATACGCGACTTCGGTCGAGGCTGCGTTGGCCGTGCTCGCCGAGCAGGAAATCGCGGTCGTCGTCGCCGAGCTTGGCAGCAGCCGCAACGACGACATTATCGGCACACTGAAGACGCTCAAGCGCTACAGCCCGTCGACGCTGACCATCGCGGTCAACGGTCTCGCTGGCAGCAGCGGCCTGATCGAGCTGATCAATCAGGGGCAAATCTACCGTTTCCTGCCCAAGCCGCTGTCGCGCGAACTATTGCGCCGCAGCCTGCTTTCGGCGCTGGATCGCTACAAGCAGATGCAGGCGGCGCCGATCCTCGCGCGCCGGCATGTGGTGGAGGAGCCGCAGTTCGCCCCGAGCTCGCTCTCGGCCAAGCTGATGACCTATTGGCGGCGTATTCGCGACAACGGGCGCGCGCGCACCGGGCAGGCCTGATTCGTCCGACGCCCGCAGCGACGGCCTTGCAGTGCAGGTCCGCCTGTATTACGTTAGCACTAACGTAAGTGCTGACGGATATATCCATGTTCCTGCAATCGCAAGCCGAACTCGCGCTCGGCAGCCGCTTCAAGGCGCTGTCCGAGCATTGCTACCGTCTCGCCAACGCGGCCTATCGCGCGCTCGGCATCGAGCTCGATGCGCATTGGTTTCCGGTGCTGCGCTTCGTCCAGGTGAAGGGACCCGGCACGGTCACGCAGATCGCGAACGAAATCGGCCAGACGCATTCGGCCGTGAGCCAGCTTGCGACCAAGCTCGTGCGCGCGGGATGGCTGGTGCGCCGCTCGGATAGCCGCGATGCGCGACGCAGCCTGCTCGACCTGTCGTCCGTGGGCGAACGGCGTCTCGCGCAGATGGGCCCGATCTGGACCGCGATCCGCCGTGTGACGGCGGCGCTGCTCGCGCGCCATGCCGTCGATCTCGATGCGGCGCTGCACGCGCTCGAGCGCGAACTTGCCGACGATCGTGTGCTGAAGGACATACTCGCGCAGCACGCGCGCCTCGTGGCGGCGCAGATCGAGGTCGCGCCATTCAAGCCGGCGCTGCGCGAGCATTTCTATCGCATCAATGCGCAGTGGCTGGAACGCTACTGGTCGCTCGAACCGATCGATCGAGATGTTTTGGGTCAGCCCGAGACGCATGTGCTGCAGCCCGGTGGTGCGATCTTTTTCGCGCTCGTCGACGGCGAGGTGATCGGCACCGTCGCGCTGCTCAAGGACGCCGCGCCCGGCGAGTACGAGCTGTCGAAGATGGGTGTCGAAGCCGGCTGGCGCGGCCGCAATGCAGGACGCCTGCTGCTCGAGGCGGCGATCGCCGAATTCAAACGGCGCAAGGGCGCGACGCTGTTCCTCGAATCGAATTCGAGGCTCGGACCTGCGCTCAAGCTGTATGAAACCGCCGGATTCGTGCATCAGTCGGCGTTGCGGCCGGGCTCGCACTATGCGCGTTCGGACGTGTACATGATCTACGCCGACGCGCCGATGCGCGCGGCAAAAGCCGCGCGCAGCTCCGCGGCAGGCAAGGCGCTCCCGCGTGCGCGCAGGCTAGCGGGCTAGCGGGCTCAGCGATCCTTGGCGTTGGCGTCGAACACGACCATGTTCTTGCCCGACACCGAGATCATGCCCTGCGCCTCGAGCTGCTTGAGCACGCGGCCGACCATCTCGCGCGAGCAGCCGACGATGCGGCTGATTTCCTGGCGCGAAATGCGGATCTGGA
>CAZDWH010000085.1:0-12383 GCA_964509025.1 uncultured Rhodanobacteraceae bacterium | reverse complement strand
ACGTCGTTTCTACCCTGTAATCGCTGAGAATCTTGCTGATACCGAATGTGTCCTCTGGCAATACCGTGACGATCTTCTGCTGCGGCATGATTTCGATGTCCCTTTCGACGCACGAATGTCTCCCGCCCGACAGGTGACATTGATATGACGCTCCCGGCTCGCGGAAGGCCTTTCCAGAAAGAAGATCAACCTTGATCACCCGAGGGTGGAACTTAGGTATCTTCGTGAGATCCATGCTAAATGACCATACTGCTTCCAACGGCGCGTTGATGATGACTTCCTGCTTGGATCGGAACGGTGGTGGCATGTCGAGCCTCAGCCCAAGACGCTACGCAAGACACTCAATGGCGGGCAAAAACAACTCTCATCGTGTTTGCGATACGGCCACGGGCACAGTGAACCAAAACACCGATCCGCTCTGAGGCTGACTAACAACGCCGATCTGCCCTCCGTGCGCTTCCACGATGGCCTTGGCGATTGCCAGTCCCATGCCGGTTCCCTGAACCCGATAACGCTGATCGCGCCCGCGATAGAACTTGTCGAAGATCAACGACTGCTCGAAATCATCGATTCCCGGGCCCGAATCAGCCACACTGACGCGCACTCCATTCCCGTCGCGGTCGGTCGTGACCTTGATCGGGGTACCTGGCGGTGCGTACTTCGCGGCGTTCTCCAGAAGTTGCATTAGCACGTCCTTTATGCGTTCGGCATCGGCTCGAACTTGAGGCAGATCGGACGGCGCGTCAACGATAACCTGGTGCTGCGCCAGGCCAGCATCCATCTCCTGAACGGTCGCCTCGATGATGTCTTTGATCGGCTGCGCTTCGATCTCCAACTCGACTTGATTTGCGTCTAGCTGCGCCATCTGCGTGGCTTCGCTGACGAGATGATCGAGACGGTCAGCCTCCTCGTTGATCACGGTCAATAGATCGCGCGACTGCTCGGCAGCGACGGCGGGGCCGTCAAGCAGCGTCGTGGCCGAGGCTTTGATCGCCGTGAGCGGCGTACGAAACTCATGCGTCACGGAATCCAGGATCGCGGAGCGCAGCTTCTCGCCTTCGCGTGCAGCCTCGGCGTGCCCGAGCGATTCCACCGCGCCCGTACGCTCGACGCCGATGGCCGTCAGACTGCCGATGGCCTCGAGAGTTTCGCGCGAGAGCGAATGACCGGCGATGCCGACCGCGCCGACGGTCTTCACTCCTAAGCGCATCGGCGTGAAGCTGGCTTCGCGGGTGGGATTACTGGTGGGTTCGCCGCGCGCCGCCACGCTTTGCAGTGTCTCGGTATCGAGTTGCGCTTCGTCGCGGCCAGAGCGGTACACGTCTCCGCGTCCGACGGCCAACACTGCCGCTGCTCGTGCTCCGAAACACTCGACGATGTACCGCGGCAGTGCATTCAGCAGTTCCGCCACGGTTTCGCTGACCAGCAAGTGTTGCGTGAAGCTGTAAAGCTGCTCGACCTCATGACGACGACGCACCGCATCTCTGGCTTCGCGCCGCGCCCGTTCTGCAAGCTGGCTGGCGATGACCGCCGTGATCAGGAAAGCGAACAGCGCGACCCAGTTTTGCGAATCAGCGATGGTGAATGTGCCGACAGGGGGTAGGAAAAAGAAGTTGAACGCGAGCGTAGCGCCCACCGCCAAAACAATCGCTTCCCATAATCCCCAGACGGTTGAGATGACGAGGACCGCCAAGAGATACGTCAGCGCGACGGTGGTCGGATTGACGACAACGACAAGGCGAAAGAGCGCGACTACGCCGAAAACGATAGCGGCGAGAACGACAACGCGTAAAGAATTCGTAAGGATGCGCGACACGTCGCGCGCATTGTAACGCCGTGACAATCCCACCTCGTTCCCGCACAATAACCGCGTGAAGCGCACGCCCGAACAATGGCTGGAAGTTGCCGCGCCCGAGAAAAGGCAGGCCGTTTTCAAGCTTTGGCTGGGGTACGCCCCCGGCGTCGGCAAGACCTACAGCATGCTGAGCGAGGCGATCCGCCGTCACAGTCGCGGCGAGGATGTCGTTGTCGGCGTGATCGAGACGCACGGGCGCAAGCCGATCGTGGAACTCGCATCGCGGATGGAGACGGTCCCGAGAAAGAAGCTCGAGTACAAGGGAACAGTCTTCGAGGAAATGGACATTGACGCGATCCTCGCGCGTAAGCCTGCCGTCGTCGTGATCGACGAACTCGCACACACGAACATTGAGGGCAGCAAGCATCGCAAGCGCTACGAAGACGTGATCGAACTGCTCGCCGCGAAGATCGACGTACTCTCAACGGTCAACGTGCAGCACGTCGAAAGCATCTCGCCTCTGGTCCAGCGGATCACGGGAGTCGCTGTTCGCGAGACCGTGCCGGATTGGGTGATCGAACGCGCGGGCGAGATCGTGATGGCCGACCTGACGCCCGAAGCTTTGCAGACGCGCATGCGGCGCGGTGATATCTACCCCTTGGAGCGCGCCGAGCGCGCGTTGGGCAGCTTCTTTCGGCGCGGCAACCTGATCGCGTTGCGGGAACTCGCGTTACGCCAGGTGGCGCACGAAGTAGACCGCACGTTGCAGTATTACCGCGCACAGGAGCGCCTGCCGAGCGAGGTTGCGGTCCGCGAGAGGATCGCGGTGTGCATCAGTTCGAATCCTGCGGCACAGTACCTGATCGCGCGCGGCGGGCGCATGGCGCATGCCATTGATGCCGATTTCTACGTGGTCTACATCGATATCGGTAGAGATACGCGCGACGAAGACAAGCGCTCCCTCGCCGAGAACATCCGGTTCGCCGAGAACATGGATGCGAAAGTCGTGCGGCTGAAGGGCAAGGATGTAGCGACGACGCTGGCCCGATACGTGCGCGACGAGCACATCACACAAGTGATCTTCGGCCGCTCGGCGACGAAAGGGGTAGGGCGCTATCTTTACCTCTCGGCGGTCCAGCGCTTCCTGCGGGATGCGCCGCCCATCGATGTCCACATCGTGACGCAAGAGGCGAAGTGATGCCGGACCATCGCCGTGTCCTGCTGGTTGACGACGAAGCGCAGATCACGCGCGTCGTACGCACGGGCTTGGCGGCAGAAGGCTACGACGTGCGCGTTGCCGGTGACGGCAAAGCTGCTCTTGACCTGCTACAGGCATGGCTGCCCGACATCGTTGTTACCGATCTGGCGATGCCGGAGATGGATGGTTTGGAACTGTGCAAGCGCATCCGCGAGCGCTGGCAAACACCGATCATCGTGCTCTCGGTGAAGGGCGAGGAGCGTAAGAAGGTCCAGGCGCTGGACGCGGGCGCGGACGATTACGTCACCAAGCCCTTCGGCATGAAGGAACTCTCCGCGCGCATCCGGGCGAATCTGCGGCGGGCGCCGTCGCGCGATGACGCAAATGCCCCCATCAAGATCGGCGATTTCGTTATCGATATTGGAGGGCACCTGGCCCGCCTCGCGGGGCGCGAGATTCACTTAACGCCGAAAGAGTTCGATCTGCTGGTTTACTTCGCGCGGCATCCGCACAAGGTGATCAGCCATCGGACCCTGCTCGGTACCGTGTGGGGACCAGAGAACGTGACGCAGGCTGAGTACCTGCGTGTGTTTATCGGCCAGATGCGCAAGAAGATCGAAGCTGACCCGGCGGAGCCGCATTACATCCTGACGGAGCCACGGATCGGGTACCGCTTTGAGCCGGGCGACTGAGGCGGCCCTTACGAACATTTTAGGTTTCGCTTAGCGCGCTCTTATTGGTCGGTTGCTTTAATCGGGTTGTCGGGTTTCGTAGGCCCGGAGCAACTCGAATGGTAGCGGTCGCAATCCTGGTCATCGTTTCAATGGTGGCGATCCTCTTTCTTCTGCTGTGCCTCTACAACTTCTGCATGGATGAAAGGCCGCAATTCATTGGGTATCTCGTAGAAGTGGAGCGAACGAAAAGACAAACACTCAGGTTTCCGCAACGTGAGTCCCGCCCGGAGCAGCCCAGGGCGGCCGCAGGCGCGCGCTACCTCATGGCGTTCACGCTCGCTGCGGTGCTTTTGGGAGCCGCTGCCGATGGCCGCGCGCAGGTGAGCGTCACTTCCTCTTCCGCACCATCGGCACAATCAACCCCGTGGCAGTTCGGCGGCTTCGTGGACTTTGCCTATCTGCACAGCTTCAACGATCCCGCCAATCACCTCTTCCGCAATCGCGGGACGACATTCAAGCTGAACGAACCCGCTTTAGATATGGCAGCGGCGTATATCCGCAAGGCAGCGACTGAGCAATCGCGCTGGGGCGCGGAGTTGACGGTCCAAGCTGGCGAGGATTCCGAAGTCTTTGGCTTCTCCGCGACGGCGCCGAACCTGCCGGGCGCGAATGGCCTGCGGCACCTTGGGCCAACGGATGTTTCTTACCTCGCCCCGATCGGCAAGGGTTTAACGATTCAGGGTGGCATCTTCAGCAGCCTGATCGGTTACGACTCGCTCTACGCGAGAGACAATCTCAATTACACGCGACCCTGGGGAGCGGACTACACGCCGTACCTCATGTTCGGCGTCAACGCCGCCTATCCATTCACCGCGAAGTTGACGGGGACGTTTTTTGTCGTCAATGGATACTGGCACCTCGGAAACGCCAACAGCGTCCCCAGTTCGGGAACGCAACTCGCTTACAAGGCCACCGACCACACCACGTTGAAGCAGACCGTGATGTACGGTCCGCATCAGGCCGACACGTCACTCGAATTCTGGCGCTTCCTCTCTGACAGCATCGCGGAATGGAAGCGCGACCCCGTCACCATCGCTTTCGAGTACCAGCTTTCGACCGAGAGAGTCGCGACCGCGACACGACCGCGCGCCTACTGGTCAGCCGCGCAACTTCCGATGCATTGGGTGATGGACGAGAGAAAACATTGGAGCGCGTCTCTGCGCCCGGAATTTGCATGGGACAGCGATGGCCGGTGGACGGGTTATCGGCAGACCGTTAAAGCAGTAACGACGACCTTGGAGTATCGCGTGCCATACAAGCAGGCGACCGGCATTTTTCGACTGGAATATCGGCACGACGATTCGCGCGGGCCGAGCGGTGGTTTCTTTACCGATGGCACGACGAGCAGCGTTCGGCTGACACCTGCGCAGGACCTGCTCGTCTTTGGCGTGATCCTGGCCTTTGACGGCCAGTTCCGCACGAAATAGCGAGGTTGACGAATGTGGGATGTCGCAATGATCGGCTTGACGCTGGCACTGTTTGCGCTGGGAATCGGCTACGTGCGCGCGTGCGAGCGCCTGAGGTAACGCGATGACGCTGGGGAATATGGTGCTGCTCGCGATCTGTGCGCTCCTGATGATCTACCTCGGCTTTGCTCTGCTTCGTCCGGAGAAGTTCTGACATGACGGCGAACGGCTGGTTCCAGATCGGCGTGTTCTTCCTCGCAGTACTTGCCGTGACCAAGCCGCTCGGCTGGTACATGGAGCGCGTCTTCGAGCGGAAGCGCACATTCTTCGATCCCATCGCGCGCCCGGTCGAAAAGCTCCTGTATCGCCTTACGGGCGTGAACGAAGCACACGAGATGCCCTGGACCGAATACGCCGCCGCCATGCTCTGGTTCAGCCTGGTTTCCATGCTCGTGCTGTACGGATTGCTGCGGCTACAAGGACTGCTGCCGCTCAACCCGCAGAAGTTCGGCGCGATGCCGCCTGACCTTGCGTTCAACACCGCCGCCTCGTTCACCACCAACACGAACTGGCAGGCATACAGCGGCGAGACGACCGTCAGCTACCTGATCCAGATGGCCGGGCTGGCCTATCACAACTTTGTCTCTGCGGCGGTAGGCATCGCGCTCGCGATCGCGTTCATTCGCGGCATCGCGCGCCGCGAACGCGAGACCATCGGCAACTTCTGGGTGGACATGACGCGGGCCACGCTGTGGGTCCTGTTGCCGGTGTCGTTCCTGTTTGCGCTGGCACTGGTCTCGCAGGGCGTCGTGCAGAACTTCCGTCCTTATGACCACGCACAGCTCATCGAGCCACAGACCGTCCAGGGAACGGACGCCAGCGGCAAGCCGACGACCAAGCAGGTGACCGAGCAGGTTATCGCGCAAGGCCCGGCGGCGTCCCAGGTCGCCATCAAGATGTTCGGCACGAATGGCGGCGGATTCTTTAATGCGAACAGCTCGCATCCTTTCGAGAATCCGACGCCGCTCTCCAACCTCCTCGAACTTGTTTCCATCTTCGCGATATCCGCTGGCCTGGCTTACACGCTCGGCAAGATGACTGGCGCGCCGCGCCACGGCTGGGCCGTATGGTCAGCCATGGCAGTGTTGTTTCTCGCAGGCGTTGCGACTGCATATTGGGCCGAAGCCCAGGGTAACCCGCTGTTCGTCGGCGTAGATCAACGCGCCTCCGCGATGCAGCCGGGCGGCAACATGGAAGGCAAGGAGGCACGCTTCGGCATCGCGAACTCTGCGCTGTTCGCCACCGTGACGACGGATGCGAGTTGCGGCGCGATCAACTCGTGGCACGATTCGTTCACTCCGCTCGGCGGCCTTGTTCCGCTTACGAACATCATGCTCGGCGAGGTGATCTTCGGCGGCGTGGGCGCGGGCATGTACGGCATCCTCATCTTCGTCGTGCTAACCGTATTCATCGCGGGTTTGATGGTTGGTCGCACACCCGAATACATGGGCAAGAAGATCGAAGCCTTCGACGTGAAGATGGCGATGCTCGCGGTCCTTATCTTCCCGCTGACCATCCTCATATTCACCGGCATCTCGGCGGTTGCGCCGAGCTTTGGGACATCAAGCATCACGAATCCCGGACCGCACGGACTTTCGCAAATCCTCTACGCATTCACATCGGGTGCGGGAAACAACGGCTCGGCGTTCGGCGGACTGAACGCGAACACACATTGGTACAACGTTACGATCGGGATCGCCACGCTCGTCGGGCGCTTTTTCATCATCATTCCCATGCTCGCGATCGCCGGCAACTTGGCACGCAAGAAATACGTCCCGCCATCTGCGGGAACGTTTCCCGTCACGACGCCGCTGTTCACGGTGCTGCTTGTCGCCGTGATCATCATCGTCGGCGCGCTGACGTTCTTCCCGGCTCTGAGCCTCGGGCCGATCCTCGAACACCTATTGCTGCACGCAGGAAAGACATTCTGATGGCAGGTACGACCAAACGCGGATTGTGGGACGCAAAGATCGTAAGTCGCGCGCTCGTGGATTCGGTGGCCAAGCTGAATCCGCGCAAGATGATGCGCAACCCGGTGATGTTCGTCGTGGAAGTCGGTAGCGTCCTCACTACATTCCTGATCTTTGGCGCGCCCAAGGCAGAGTTCGGGTTCAACCTGCAGATCACTCTCTGGTTGTGGTTCACCGTGCTGTTCGCCAACTTTGCGGAGGCGATGGCCGAAGGGCGGGGCAAGGCGCAAGCCGACACGCTGCGCAAAGCACGCTCGGAGACTTTGGCAAATCGCCAGCTCCCTGACGGCACGGTCGAGAAGATCGCCAGCTCGAAGCTGCGCGCGGACGACATCGTTCAAGTAGCAGCCGGAGAGTTCATCCCCGGCGACGGCGAGATCATCGAAGGCGTCGCCTCCGTGGACGAATCGGCCATCACGGGCGAATCTGCTCCGGTGATCCGTGAGGCGGGTGGTGATCGGTCCGCTGTGACGGGCGGTACGCGCGTCCTATCCGACTGGATCAAGGTCCGCATCACGTCGAATCCCGGCGAGACGTTCCTTGATCGCATGATTGCGCTGGTCGAAGGCGCGGAACGTCAAAAGACACCGAACGAGATTGCGCTGAATATCCTGCTCGCGGGACTGACGATCATCTTTCTACTCGCGGTCGTGACGTTGCAACCGTTCGCAATCTATTCCGGCTCACCGCAGACCGTTTTCGTTCTCGTATCGCTCCTGGTATGTCTTATCCCTACGACTATCGGCGGGTTGCTCTCGGCAATCGGCATCGCCGGAATGGACCGGCTTATCCAGCACAACGTCCTGGCAATGTCGGGACGCGCCGTGGAAGCAGCGGGTGACGTTAATACCCTGCTGCTCGACAAGACGGGGACGATCACGCTTGGCAATCGACAGGCTGCGGCATTCATTCCTGCGCTGGGCATCACGGAAGCAGAGCTGGCCGACGCTGCGCAGCTCTCTTCGCTCGCGGACGAGACACCGGAGGGTCGCTCGATCGTCGTGCTGGCGAAAGAGAAGTACGGGCTGCGTGGGCGCGATGTGGCGTCGCTGCACGCCGAGTTTGTACCTTTCAGTGCACACACGCGCATGTCCGGCGTCAACCTGAACGGTCGCGAGGTCCGCAAAGGGGCCGTGGACGCGATCCAGCGTTACCTGACGAGTTCCGGCTCCGCGATCTCCGCTGAGTTACAGGTCATGGTCAACGAAATCGCCCGCTCCGGCGGAACGCCTTTGGCCGTCGCAGACCGTGGACGCGCGCTCGGCGTCATCCATCTCAAGGACATCGTTAAGGGCGGCATGCATGACCGCTTTGATCAATTGCGGACGATGGGCATCCGCACCGTAATGATCACGGGCGACAATCCGCTCACCGCCGCCGCCATTGCGCGCGAGGCAGGCGTTGACGACTTCCTGGCCGAGGCGACACCGAAGGACAAGATGGACTTGATCCGCCGCGAGCAAGCCGACGGTAAGCTCGTGGCGATGACGGGCGACGGTACGAATGATGCGCCTGCCCTGGCGCAAGCCGATGTCGGCGTCGCCATGAATACCGGCACGCAGGCGGCGAAAGAAGCCGGGAACATGGTAGACCTCGACTCCAATCCCACGAAGTTGATCGAGATCGTAGAGATCGGCAAGCAACTGCTGATGACGCGCGGCGCGCTGACGACGTTCTCCATCGCCAACGACGTTGCCAAGTATTTCGCCATCATTCCGGCGATGTTCGCCGGAACATTCCCAGTGCTCAACGCGCTGAACATCATGCGCCTCGAAAGCCCGCAATCGGCGGTGCTCTCGGCTGTCATCTTCAACGCCTTGATCATCATCGCGCTTATCCCACTCGCACTGCGCGGCGTGCAGTATCGCGCCATGGCTGCGGAGGCGCTGCTTCGTCGGAACCTTTTGGTCTACGGCCTGGGTGGGCTGGTTGCCCCCTTCGTCGGGATCAAGCTGATCGACCTGCTGATAACGAGAGTTGGTCTGGCGTGAAACAACACCTAAAGACCGCAGTCCTGATGACCATCGCAACGACAGTCCTGTTGGGCATCATCTACCCGCTCGTAGTGACGGGATTCGCGCAGCTTCTGTTCCGCGACCAGGCGAACGGCCAGCTTATTCAGCGCGACGGCCACGTGCTAGGTTCGCGGATTCTCGGGCAACAATTCTCTGGTCCGGGATACTTCCACGCGCGTCCCTCAGTTGCAGGGGACGGATACGATGCGGCAAATTCGGGCGGATCGAATCTAGCGCCTACGAATCGCGCCCTGATCGACCGCGTGAAAGCCGCCACTGAGGAAGCGCGCAAGGACAACCCGACTGCGCCAATCCCCGTTGATTTTGTTACCGCATCGGCTTCAGGTCTTGATCCGCAGATATCCCTCGCCGCCGCCGAATTCCAGACTCCCCGCGTCGCGCGGGAACGGCATCTATCGGCAGATGCCGTGCGTGCGCTGGTCCGCTCTCACACCCAGTCACGCCAGCTTGGGTTCTTGGGCGAACCGGGAGTTAACGTCGTTGAATTGAATCTCGCGTTGGACCACAAACCGTAACGTTACATAACGTAACGTAATGTAACCGCGATCTAATACCGGAAACCGAACTCGTAATCATCGCTCATGATTGATATGTGCGTTTCCTTTGTGCCGCACTTCTGGCAAGCGCCGTTCTTCGCGGGTCCTTCGTAGCCACACGTACATTCAATGTAGTAATCGCGCCGAATGATGAATTGCCTTGTTCGCAGGCGTTCGTGCATGCAGATGTCGCGCGAGCGGCGCGGGCTACGCATGGTTCCCGCCGCAACCGAGTCCGCCAGGAACTTTATTTGGGCGTCCCTGCGCTTCGGAAACCGTTTTTCTCGGATGACGCGCAGGATCAGCTTCGAGAGATGCGGCACGAACTTGTACCGCGCATGATGGTCGACTCCCTCGAACGCCTTTGTCACATCATCCTCAGACTGTGCTGCTAATAGCGGCCCCTGCAGTCTGTCCCACACATTCTCTAGCAGCATCCGGTTGTGGTCCGCCGTCCCCAGCACCTGTTCAGCATTGAGCCCAGGGCGACCGCGCTTTTTCTTGGGCTCTTCTGGAAACCTGTCAAGCGTCTTCTTCGGGGTGGATTTCCGCTTGGGTCGATTCTCTTCTTTTTGCGGAATGTTTCTACGTTTCATGATCTGAATTATACGGACAAAGTCGCGTTAACACGCATTATTATGCGGATGAATTCTTCGGCTCATTGCATGCCTCTGTCCTCGTAAGACACTATGTATCAATTGTATAGGTGTACATTTGGACCGGGCAAAGCGCGGACTCCGCCAAGGAGGAACAGTAATGCTTACCGCAGAATCAAAGGGGCTTCGATTCCCGTGCCCGATCTGTGCTCGGGCACTGGATGTGCGGGAATCGAAGAAAGCCAAGCCGTACGTGATCTGCGATGTGTGTGGAGTGCAGATGTTCGTTCGTGACCGGGCAGGCATTGACGCCTTCAAGGACCTTGCGGCGCGCGGCGAGCGCGACAACATCTGGCAGCAGCTCGCTGACCTACGCAAGCGGTACCTCGTTACGTGCCAAAAATGCCGTGCCGAGTTCTGGGCTGACGCGCGGCTGATTCGGACGAGCATATTCGATGGCAGTTTTCAGGGTTTTCGTTGTGAGCGAAAGAACTGCGACGGCACCGCAAAGTGGGAGGCGAACGCGAAATGAAAATGACCATACTTGGAGCGGCAGTCATCGTCGGCATTGCCTTGGTGGTCTGCATCGTCGTTCTCGAATGGCAAAAGCGAAATCCCGAAGAGGGGGCTGGTACGAACGAACCGCTGTTCTAAACGGATTCAGTTATGGCGAAGACATTGCTCCCTGATCTGCTTACGCCGGAAGAAGTCGCAGAACTCACCGGCCTCTCGACGGAGACGCTGGCGCAGTGGCGCTCACAGCGGCGCGGCATTCCGTATTTGAAGGTAGGGCGATGCGTTCGCTATGATCCTGCCGACGTTCACGAATACCTGCGGGGTTGCAGGGTTTCTGTCTCCAACGAGAGGAGACAGTGATGAGCGTTTACAAGCGTGGCGGCTTTTACTGTTACGACTTCTGGTTTCAGGGACGCCGCTATAAACAATCAACGAAACTGACGAACAAAACGGCTGCGGTTCGAGCCGAAGCGATTCGCAAGGCAGAGCTGGCTGAGGGGCGTGCGGGAATCGTTGCCAAGCGGATTTCGCCAACTTTCGCGAGATTCGTCGAGGCAGAGTTCCTGCCGTGGTCAGAAAACGAGCATCGCGATCATCCGCGTACGCACGAGCGATACACCGTAAGCTCCAAGCCGCTTATTGCGTATTTCGGGGAACACGATCTCGATTCGATTTCGGCGGGCCACGTGGAGCGGTTCAAAGTGTCACGGTCACAGCAGATTTCGCCAGCGGGAACAAATCGTGATTTGGCGGCGCTGCGTGTCATGCTGAATCTAGCGATTCGGCAGGGTTACATCCAGCGCAATCCGGTCACAGATGTGCGCTTCCTTCCCGAAGGACCGGGATGCATGCGAGTGGTTTCGCACGAAGAACAGCAGACGTATATGCGGGCAGCCCATCTGTTACTGCGCGATGTGGCAACCGTAATCGTGGAAACTGGTATGCGACCAGAAGAGGTGTTCACGATCCGAAAGGAAAACGTTCATCTCGACGGGCGCTATCTGTTTGTGCCGACCGGCAAGACGCGATTTGCACGGCGTAACGTTCCGCTTACGGATGCTGTCATTTCGATTCTGAAGCGCAGAATCGCAGCAGCAAAAGGGTCGTTTGTGTTTCCGCACCGGCTCGATGCGAATAGGCCCCTTACTTCCGTTCACAACGGACACGCGAGAGTGCTGCGCGAGACGAGGATCAAGCCGCATTTCCGGCTCTACGATTTTCGCCACACGTTCGGTTCGCGTTCTGCGATGGCGGGAGTGGATTTACCGACACTAAAGGAGTTGATGGGACATTCGAGCATAACGATGACGATGCGCTACGTGCATCCAACTCCCCAACACAAGCAAGATGCCGTTCGGAAGTTGGAGCAGTTCAACGCGGAGCATGCCATCGCGGTGTATGAACGCGCGGAGTCCCACCAAAAGTCCCACCAGCGCACGGCGAGCTGATGAACGGTTCTGGTAAACTGATGTTCCGCAAGCCCGGAGAGGTGGCCGAGTGGCTGAAGGCGGCGGTTTGCTAAACCGTTATACGGGC
>CAZDWH010000084.1:0-12392 GCA_964509025.1 uncultured Rhodanobacteraceae bacterium | reverse complement strand
TCGCGATCGCCGCCGACCGGCGGGCGCTTGACGAAGAAGCCGCCCTTCGAGCCGACCGGCACGATCACGGTGTTCTTGACCATCTGCGCCTTCACGAGGCCGAGCACTTCGGTGCGGAAGTCCTCGCGCCGATCCGACCAGCGCAGGCCACCTCGCGCGACCGGGCCAAAGCGCAGATGCACGCCTTCGACGCGCGGGGCGTAAACGAAGATTTCGCGGAACGGCCGCGGCTTCGGCAGATCCGGCACCTTCGACGGATCGAACTTGAACGCAATGTATTCGCGATGCTTGCCGCCCGGCGTCTGAAAGAAACTCGTGCGCAGCATGGATCCGATCAGGCCGAGATAGGCACGCAGGATGCGGTCGTCGTCGAGGCTCGATACCTGATCGAGCAGGAGCTTGATCGCATCGGTGATCGCCTTGTATTGCACTTCGCGCGATGCGGCGCAGGCATTCACCGGCGCATCGACGATCGCTTCGTGATGCTTGTCGAGCGACTCCGGCAGCAGCGTTTCGATCTCCTTGCGCAGGCGCTTTTGTGCCGCCTCGACTGCTGGCTTGGATTCGCTGTCGCGCGCAGGATCGAACTTCGCCTCGAACAGCATGATCAACAGCGCCGCGATCAGCGGATAGCGGTTGAGCGTCTCTTCCATGTAGACCTGCGAGAACGGCACGCCGGTCTGCAGCAGGTATTTGCACAGGCCGCGCAGCATCGCGACCTGACGCCAATCCATGTTCGCGCCGAGGATCAGGCGATTGAAGCCGTCGCTCTCGGTCTGTCCGCGCCAGATGCGCTCGAAGCTGTTCTGGAACGTCTCGCGGATGACGTCGAGATCGAAATCGAAGCGCCCCGCCGGCTGCACTTCGAAATCCTGGATCACCACGATCGAGTCGCCGAGATGCATCTCGTACGGATGTTCGGACAGGATTTTCAGGCCCATGTTCTCGAGCATCGGCAGCACTTCGGTCAGCGTGATCGGGGTGCCGTAGCGGAACAACTTGAAGCGCAGATTGCCCTCGTTGCCGGGCGCGCGGTACAGCGACATGCGGATGTCGTCGGCATTCTTCAGGCTCGCTGCCGCTTCGACATCGCTCGCCGCGACCTGCGCGGTGACGTCTTCGATATAGCCGGTCGGCAGGGCCTTGCCGTAACGTGCGGCGAGACGCGAGCCCTTGTCCTCGCCGTGTTTCCTGACGAGGATTTCGCGCAACTCGTCGTGCCAGTTGCGCACGATCTGGCCGATCGCAGCTTCCAGCTCGGCGACGTCATATGTCGGCTTGTCGCCCGGCTTCGGCCGGATCACGAGATGCAGGCGCGCGAGCGCCGATTCGCCGACCTGGATCGCCGAATCGATGCGCTCGCCGTTGAACGCGCGCTTGAGCAGCGCTTCGATGCGTTCGCGCACGTCGCTGGTGAACCGGTCGCGCGGAATGAACACGAGACACGAGAAGAAGCGGCCGTACTTGTCGGTGCGCACGAACAGCCGCGAACGCGCGCGGCCCTGCAGATGCATGACGCCGTTCGCCGTGTCGAATAGTTCGTCCTCGCTCGACTGCAGCAGCTCGTCGCGCGGCAGTGTCTCGAGGATGTTGCGCAGCGTCTTGCCCGAATGCGAGTCACGCTTGAGCCCCGAGCGGTTCATCACCGCCTCGTACTTCTGCCGCACCAGCGGGATTTCCCACGGCCGGCGCGAGTACGCGCTCGAAGTGAACAAGCCGACGAAGCGGTGCTCGGCCACGGGCTTGCCGTTGGCGTCGAACTGCAGCACGCCGATGTAGTCCATGTAACCAGCGCGATGCACGGTCGAGCGCGCATTGGTCTTGGTCAGGATGATCGTATCGGCCTTGCCCGACTGGCGCAGGCTGTGTGCGACGAGCGATTTCAGCGAACGCGGCGGAATCGCCGGATCGACCTTGCGCAGGATGCCGAGACCCGAGGTCGGCGAGGCTTCGAGCACTTCGTCGTCGCCCTTCTTCGCGACGTGATATTCGCGATAGCCCAGGAACGTGAAATGATCGTCCGCGGCCCAACGCAGGAATTCCTGCGCCTCGGCCAGACCTTCCGGCGCGAGCGGCAGATTCCACTGCGGCAGCGCTTCCGCGAAGTCGCGCAGCTTCTGGCGCATAGCTGCCCAATCGCCAACGGACGCGGTTACATCGTGCAACGCCAACACAATTGCCGAGTGCAGCTTTTCAAGGTCCCCCGGCTCGCTGATCCGGTCCACCTCAACGTGCATGACCGACTCGGCCTTGCCCTTCTGTGATTCGTCGAGCGCAAGGCTGAGCAGATGTCCGCCGGCGTCGCGTGCGATGAAATAAACCGGGTGAATCAGGCTGTGCAGCAGCAGGTTCGATTGCTGCGCGGCGATGCCGACCGAATCGACCAGGAACGGCATGTCCGCCGTCGCGATCTGCACCACGGTGTAGGGCGATTCCCAGCCGTCGTTTTCCAGACTCGGGTTGAACACGCGTACCGACGGCGCGCCGGCCTTGCGCACGCTGACGAACTCGATCAGGCCGCGGATCAGCGCCGCCCAGGTTTGCGGTGTGCGCTCGCCGACATCGTCCTCGGAAACGCGCTTGAAGAATTGCGTGACGAACACCCGCGCCTGCTGGTTTTGCGCCGCGGAAAGATGCGGCGTAAGTTCGGCGAGGATGGCGTCGACCGTGGTGTCCGAAGGGGCGAGTTTCGCGTTCATGGCGCTCGAAGATTCCGTTTTTGCCGGCACGATCCGGAACGCGAATTATAAAGCGTTTCGCAGGCGGCCAGACGCGGCTCGCGTGCGCGCGAGTCAGCGTCAAGCGGCTCGGTTTGTGCTAAAACCACGCGCGCTGCGGCGCAGCAAACGTTCGTTCGAGTCGACCCGCTCTAGGACGCGGCGAGTTTCGCCACCGCCGCGCGCGCCAGCTCGCTCAGGCCTTCGCCGCGGTGCTCGGCGAGATGCGCAACGATCTTGCGGCGCATGCGCGGGTCCCAGAAGCGCTTGAGATGATTCGCCACACCGTCGACCGCTGCGGCGCGATCGGGCTCGGAGTGGAAGAAATTCGCGATGTCGTTGGCCATCGAAACCAGGCGATCGACGCTGCCGCTCATGATGCGATGCTCCTTGCAGCCGGTGCGGTGCGGCGCAGACGTTGCGCATTGGCGTAAACGGCATAGCCATCGGCGCGGGCGAAGCCGACCAGGGTGACCGCGCATTCCTGCGCCAGCGCGATCGCCAGCGCGGTCGGTGCGGAAATCGCCGCGAGAAAGCCGATGCCGACGGTCGCCGCCTTCATCACCATCTCGAAACTCGCACGGCTCGTGATGATCGCGAAGCCGTCGCGCGCATCCACGCCGGCCCGCGCCAGCGCGCCGATCAGCTTGTCGAGCGCGTTGTGACGACCGACGTCCTCGCGCGACAGCACGATATCGCCATTCGCGTCGGCCCACGCCGCCGCGTGCACCGCGCCGGTTGCCGCGTTGAGCATCTGCCGCGTGCCGAGCGCCGCGAGGGCGCGTTGCAAGGCTGCTTCGTCGATGCGCACGCCATCGTCAACCGCCGGCGGATGGCGCACGGCCGCGTCGAGCGTCGGCGTGCCGCAGAGGCCGCAGCCGCTGCGCCCAGTCAACTCGCGCGCCCGCTGCTCGATCTTCTCGGCCTTGTCCTGTGGAATCGCTATCTGCAGCTCAACGCCGGCGAGTGCCTCGATTTTTTCCACTTTTTCGCATTGCGCCGGCGTGTCGACGATCGCCTCGCTCAGCGAGAAGCCGAGCGCGAAATCCTCATAGTCCGCCGGCGTCGCCATCATCACCGCGTGTGGACGGCCGTTGTAGACCAAGGCGACCGGAATTTCCTCGGCGATCGCGTCGCGCACGCGCGCGACCGCACCCGCGCGATGGCGCTCGACCTCGCGCAGCGCGGCGCCGGCTGGCAGGGGCTTATCGTTCGGGAATGGCATTTGCGAGCAATTCCTGCTGCCGCGCACTGAACGCGCGATAGCGTTGCTGCCACTCCGACGGCTGCGATACGCGTGCGACCTGCACCGCTGTCACCTTGTATTCGGGGCAATTCGTGGCCCAGTCTGAATTTTCGGTGGTGATCACGTTCGCGCCCGAGAACGGAAAATGGAAGGTGGTGTAGACGACGCCCGGCTGCATACGCGCACTCAGCGTCGCGCGCAGCACGGTCTCGCCTGCGCGGCTCGCGATGCCGACCCAGTCGCCCTCGGCGATGCCGCGGTCCTCAGCATCCTGCGGGTGGAGTTCGAGCAGATCCTCGGCATGCCAGCGATTGTTCTCGGTGCGCCGTGTCTGCGCGCCGACGTTGTATTGCGAGAGGATACGCCCGGTGGTGAGGATCAGTGGATACTTCGCATTGACCTTCTCGTCCGTCGCGACGTACTCGGTCAGCATGAAGCGGCCCTTGCCGCGCACGAACTCGCCGATGTGCATCGTCGGCGTGCCGTCGGGGTGCTGCTCGTTGCATGGCCACTGCACGCTGCCGAGTTCGTCGAGCTTGGCGTAGCTGATGCCATTGAACGTCGGCGTCAGTCGCGCGATCTCGTCCATGATCTCGGAAGGATGGGCGTAATTCATCGCATAACCCATCGCGTTCGCGAGCAGTTGCGTCACTTCCCAATCGGCATAGACAGCCTTGGGCTGCATCACCTTGCGCACGCGCGACACGCGGCGCTCGGCATTGGTAAAGGTGCCGTCCTTTTCAAGGAAGGTCGCGCCGGGCAGGAACACATGCGCGAACTTCGCCGTTTCGTTGAGGAACAGGTCCTGCACGACAACGCATTCCATCGCGGTCAGCGCCGCAGTCACGTGCTGCGTGTTCGGATCGCTCTGGCCGATGTCCTCGCCTTCGATGTAGATGCCCTTGAATTCTCCGTCGAGCGCCGCCTCGAACATGTTCGGAATGCGCAGGCCCGGCTCGTTCAGCAGCGGCACCTGCCAGGCCTGCTCGAACAGCGCGCGTGTCGTGTCGTCGCCGACATGGCGATAGCCCGGGAACTCGTGCGGGAACGAGCCCATGTCGCAGGAGCCTTGCACATTATTCTGCCCGCGCAAAGGATTCACGCCGACGCCTTCGCGGCCGATATTGCCGGTCGCCATCGCGAGGTTGGCGATGCCCATCACCATGGTCGAGCCCTGCGAATGCTCGGTCACGCCCAGGCCGTAGTAGATCGCGCCATTGCCGCCGCTCGCGTACAGGCGCGCGGCCGCGCGCAGGTCGCGCGCGGGCACGCCGGTGACGCTTTCCATCGCTTCGGGCGAGTTGCGCTCCTCCGCGACAAAGCGGCGCCACTTTTCGAATGATTCGATTTCGCAGCGCGCGCGCACGAAGTCTTCCTTGACCAGCCCTTCGCTCACGATCACATGCGCAAGCGCATTGATCAGCGCGACATTGGTACCGGGACGCAGCGCGAGGTGATAGTTCGCTTCGATATGCGGCGTGCGCACGAGATCGATGCGGCGCGGGTCGGCGACGATCAGCTTGGCGCCCTGACGCAAACGGCGTTTCATCTGCGAGGCGAACACCGGGTGCGCGTCGGTCGGGTTCGCGCCGATCACGAAGATCACGTCGGCCTGCATCACCGAATCGAAATTCTGCGTGCCAGCCGATTCACCGAGAGTCTGCTTCAGCCCGTAACCCGTTGGCGAATGGCAAACGCGCGCGCAGGTATCGACATTGTTGTTGCCGAACGCGGCGCGCACGAGCTTCTGCACGAGATAGGTCTCCTCGTTCGTGCAACGGCTCGAGGTGATGCCGCCGATCGCATCGCGGCCGTATTTGGCCTGGATGCGCTTGAACTCGCGCGCGGTGTGCGCGATCGCTTCTTCCCACGACACCTCGCGCCACGGGTCGCTGATCTTGGCGCGGATCATCGGTGTCGTGATGCGGTCCTTGTGCGTCGCATAGCCGATCGCAAAGCGACCTTTGACGCAGGAGTGACCGTGGTTGGCCTGGCCATTCTTGTTTGGCACCATCCTGACAACGTCCTCGCCCTTCATCTCGGCGCGGAATGAGCAGCCGACGCCGCAGTAGGCGCAGGTTGTGACAATGCTGCGCTCGGGGGCACCGAGCTCGAGCAGGGATTTCTCGATCAGCGCCATGGTTGGGCAGGCCTGCACGCAGGCGCCGCAGGAGACGCATTCGGAATCCATGAAGCCTTCGTTCTGGCTCGCAACCACAGCCGAGTCGAAGCCGCGTCCCTGAATCGTCAGCGCAAGCGTACCCTGCTGCTCGTCGCAAGCGCGCACGCAGCGCGAGCAGACGATGCACTTCGACGCATCGAAGCTGAAATATGGATTGGTGTTGTCGATAACGCGGAACAGTGGGTTGGGTGCGCCGTCGCTACGTTTCGCCTGCGTGTGATTTTCGCCCGCGAAACCGTAGCGCACTTCGCTCACGCCAACCAACGCTGCCATCTTCATCAGCTCGCTATGCGCGGCGACATCGGCATGCGCTTCGTCGAGCGGATAGTCCGACAGATACAGTTCCATCACGCCGCGGCGAATTTCGCCGAGCTTGGCATTCTGCGTCGTCACTTTCATGCCCTGCGCGACCGGCGTCGTGCACGACGCAGGATAGCCCTTCATGCCCTCGATCTGCACGAGGCACAGGCGGCACGAGCCAAACGCATCGAGCAGCTCGGTCGCGCAAAGTTTCGGGATTTCGATGCCCGCCTCGCTCGCCGCGCGCAGCACCGAAGTGCCGACGGGCACGCTGATTTCGCGGCCATCGATGCTGAGCGCAACGGATTGCTTCGCCTCCGACTTGGGCGTGCCGAGATCGAGTTCGACGATGGACAGCATGATTCACCTCGCCCCGAAATCTTCGGGAAAATACTTGATCGCGCTCTGCACCGGATCAGGCGTCAGCCCACCCATCGCGCAGAGCGAACCCAGGCGCATGGTCTGGCACAGATCGTCGAGCAAGACGAAATTCTTGTCGCGCTCGATGCCAGAGCGAATGCGATCGATCACTTCGACACCCCGCGTGGACCCGATCCTGCACGGCGTGCACTTGCCGCAGGATTCGATCGCGCAGAATTCCATCGCATAGCGCGCCTGCTCGGCCATGTCGACCGTATCGTCGAAGGCAACGATGCCGCCGTGGCCGAGCATCGCGCCGACCGCGGCAAAGGCTTCGTAATCGAGCACCGTATCGAATTGCGCTTCCGGCATATAGGCACCGAGCGGACCGCCAACCTGCACTGCGCGAATCGGGCGACCCGACAGCGAGCCGCCGCCGTAGTCGTAAAGCAATTCGCGCAAAGTCACGCCGAACGCTTTTTCGACCAGACCCGTGCGCTTGAGGTTCCCGGCCAGCTGGATCGGCAACGTGCCGCGCGAGCGACCGACACCGTAATCGCGATAAAACTCCGCGCCCTGGTCGAGGATGATTGGTACCGAGGCCAGGGTGATCACATTGTTGATCACGGTCGGCTGGCCGAACAGGCCCTTGATCGCCGGCAGCGGTGGCTTGAAGCGCACCTGACCGCGCTTGCCTTCAAGGCTGTCGAGCAACGAGGTTTCTTCGCCGCAGATGTAAGCACCGGCGCCAAGGCGCACCTCGAGATCGAAGCGATGACCGCCGCCCGCGATATCGGCGCCGAGCCAGCCTGCTTGGTATGCATTTGCTATCGCGGCGTTCAAGACGCGATGCGCATGCGGATACTCGCTGCGCAGATAGATATAGCCCTGCGTCGCGCCCACAGCGATGCCCGCAATCGTCATGCCCTCGATCAGGCAGAACGGATCGCCTTCCATCAGCATGCGATCGGAGAACGTCCCGGAGTCACCTTCGTCGGCGTTGCAGACGACGTATTTCTCCGTCGACGATGTGTCGTATACGGTCTTCCATTTGATGCCGGCGGGAAACGCCGCGCCCCCACGGCCGCGCAGACCAGAATCGGTCACGAGCTGGACAATTTCCGCAGCTTGCATCGCGAGCGCATTGCGCAAGCCGCGATAGCCACCATGCGCGATGTAGCCATCGACGCTGAGCGGATCGATCACGCCGACGCGCGCGAAGGTCAGACGGTCCTGCCGTTTGAACCAGTCGAGTTCGTCGACCTTGCCAACACGCAACGCGTGCGCGCCGCCGCTCAAAAACCCTGCGTCGAACAACGACGCGACGTCATCGGGCCGGACTGGACCGTAAGCGACGCGAGTTTCGCCAACGACCACCTCGATCAACGGCTCGAGCCAGAACATCCCGCGCGAGCCATTGCGCACGAGTTCGATCCCGACACCGCGTCGCGATGCTTCAGCCGCGATCGCACTCGCCACGCTTTCGGCACCGAGCGCCAGCGCGGCCGCGTCGCGCGGCACGTATACTTTTATCTTCTGCGGCATCATGCTCATGCCAGTGCCGCCCGCTTGCGCGCGACGAGCTCGTCGAATGCCTGCGGCGTCACGCGGCCGTGCAGTTCGTCGTGATCGACCAGCAGCGAAGGCCCGCAGCCGCAGTTGCCGAGACAATACACCGGCTCCAGCGTGATCGCGCCGTCGCTCGTCGTCTCGTGGAAGCCGATGCCGAGCGCCTGCTTCGCATGCGCTTCCAGCGCTCGCGCGCCGAGCGCCTGGCACGCCTCGGCGCGGCACAGGCGCACGATGTGCCGCCCCGGCGGCGTCGAACGGAAGTGATGATAGAAACTCACCACACCGTGCACCTCGGCGCGCGACAGGTTCAACTCATGCGCGATCAGCGGCAGCGATTCCGGGGGCACGTAACCGAGCGCGTCCTGCACGGCGTGCAGGATCGGCAGCAACGCGCCGGCGCGTGCGCGATGTGCGTCGACGGCCCGCGTCACCGCTTCGCGCGTCGCGGCGGGCAGATTTTTTTCTGCGCGGCGCGGCGGGGAGACCAGCGTAGTTTCGATTTTCTTGGCCATCACCGCATTTTATGCGATCGGCGCGTGTCCGGCGCGGTCAGTGGAACAGCACGGCCGCCTTCTGCAGCGTGATCCAGACGCCCCATGCGAGCGGAATGCCGACGAACAGCCACGCCGCCCCAACCAGCAGCGGACTCGATGGCGCATCGCTGACCGGCACGGCTGCAGACGCGCTCGATGCTGCCGCGCGTTCGTGCGCAAGCTTGCGCTCGGCTTCGAGTTGCGCGTCGCTCATGCAGTACTTCGGATCGACCGGGCGGATCAGCAGATTACAGATGAAACCGAGCACGAGCAGGCCGGCCATTACGAGCAGGATCTTGTCATAGACGTGGTCGGGCGCGACGCCCGCCGCGAGCTGGCCTTCGCGCATGTAGGCAACAATCTGCGGGCCGATGATGCCTGCCGCCGACCAGGCGGTGAGCAGGCGGCCGTGGATCGCGCCGACCATCTGCGTGCCGAACATGTCGGCGAGGTAGGCAGGAATCGTCGCAAAACCGCCGCCGTACATCGAGACGATCACGCAGAACGCGAACACGAACAGCAGCATCGCCTTCGCGCCGGCGAGCTGCGGCATGGCCGCATACAGCGCGATGCCGAGCGTGAAGAAAATGAAATAGGTGATCTTGCGGCCGAGTTTGTCCGATAGTGAGGCCCAGAAGAAGCGGCCGCCGATGTTGAACAGCGAAAGCAGGCCGACGAAGCCCGCGCCGACCGCCGCCGCAGCTTTCTTCAGCTCCGGCGCGGCCTGCACCGCACCGAAAGCGAGATCGTCCTTGCCGACGAGACTGCCGCCGAAGATTTCCTGCAGCATCACCGATGCGACGCCGATCAGGCCGATGCCGGCGCTGACGTTGAGGCAAAGCACGCCCCAGATCAGCCAGAACTGCGGCGTCTTCCATGCGGTGTTGAGATGCACATGCTTGGTCGTGATCATCGCCTTGCCGGCATCAGGCGTGGGCGGCGTCCAGCCGGCGGGCTTCCAGCCAAGCGCCGGCACGCGATAGCCGAACGCGCCGACCAGCATGTAGACGAGATAGATCGCGGCCATCGCGAGGAAGGTCTGCCACACGCCGACCGACGCGGGCGTGGAAAAATAGTTCATCAGATTGGTCGCGAGAGGCGAACCGATCATCGCGCCGCCACCGAAGCCCATGATCGCCATGCCCGTGGCCATGCCGCGGCGGTCGGGAAACCATTTAATCAGCGTCGACACCGGCGAGATGTAGCCCAAGCCCAGACCGATGCCGCCGATAACGCCTGAGCCGAGCCACAGCATCCACACCTGGTGCAGGTACACGCCAAGCGCAGAAATCGTGAGACCGCCGCACCAGCACAGCGCCGAGACGACACCGGCCTTGCGCGGCCCCGCATGCTCGAGCCAGCCGCCCCACAACGCCGCAGCCGAGCCCAGAAAGATGAAGAACAGCGTGTACATCTGGTTGACCATCGAGATCTTCCAGTCGCAACCAGTCGCGAACACTTGCGCGAAAAAACCCAAGTCGGCCGGACAATCGACGGCCTTGGAAATGCCGAGCGCTTTCGACAGCGGCAGATAGAACACCGAGAAGCCGTAAGCCATCCCGATGCACAAATGTATACAAAGTGCCGCGGGTGGCACGAGCCAGCGGTTGAAGCCCGCGCCAGCGATCGTGCGTTCTTTGGAGAGAATTCCGGGCGTCGTCGCGATACCCGCTACCGTACTCGATACGCTCGACATATCCCCTCCAAGCTGTTGCGGAATGGTCTTCGTCACGTCTACCAAGACCTACCTTAGCGCAAACACTCGCATCGCCCTTGCGCAACGCAGCATTGCGGCGGGCATTTGCCCAACCGCGGTTTGCAGCGGTCAGATCAAACCGAAGCGCCGAACCATCCAAGTCTTCACCAACTGCGTCAGCACCATGTACGCAACGATGATGACGACGAGACAGGCCCAGAACACTGGCGGCAGCGGCACGAAGCCGAACCATGCGCCGAACGGCAACGCCGTCAGCGCGATGCCGACGAGGCAGATCACGACACCCGAAATCGTCAACGGCAGGCTCGCCCAGCTCTGCACGAACGGAATGCGCCCGGTGCGGATGACGTGCACGATCAGGGTTTGCGACAGCAGCGATTCGATGAACCAGCCGGTCTGGAACAGCTTCGCGTGCGCAACCGTATTCGCGCCAACCAGGAACCAGAGCACCCCGAAGGTCACGTAATCGAAGATCGACGAAATCGGGCCGATGTAGAACATGAAGCGCATGATGCCCTTCAAATCCCATTGCCGCGGCTTGGCCAGATATTCCGGATCGACCTCGTCCGAGGCAACTGCGGTCTGCGAGAAGTCGTAGAGCAGGTTGTTGAGCAACACCTGCACCGGCAGTATCGGGAAGAACGGCAGCAGCAGGCTCGCACCGATCATCGAGAACATGTTGCCGAAGTTCGACGAGGCGGTCATCTTGATGTACTTAAGGATGTTGCCGAACACCTTGCGGCCTTCGATCACGCCCTCTTCGAGCACGAGCAGACTCTTCTCGAGTAGGATGATATCGGCCGACTCCTTCGCGATGTCGACCGCGGTGTCGACCGAGATGCCGACGTCGGCCGCGCGCAGCGCCGGGCCGTCGTTGATGCCATCGCCGAGGAAGCCGACGACGTGGCCGTCGCGATGCAGGGCCTGGATCACGCGCACCTTCTGCTGCGGATTCAAGCGCGCGAACACCGGCGTGTCGCGCGTGGCGAGCGTGAGTTCCTCATCGCTCATCGATTCGATCTTCGGCCCGGTCAGCCACTTGTCGACATTGATGCCGACCTGACGGCAGACGTTGCGCGTGACCGTGTCGTTGTCGCCGGTGAGGATCTTCACCGCGACGCCGTTCGCGTTGAGCGCCTGGATCGCGTCAGCGGCCGAATCCTTGGGCGGATCGAGGAAGGCCACGAAACCCATCATCGTCAGGTCGCGCTCATCCTCGCGCGAATAGGCCGGCTTGATCTCGATTTCGCGCACGCCGAGCGCGAGCGCCCGGAAGCCGTCCTCGTTCATGTCGCGCGCAACAGCCTTCACTTCGTCGAGCTTCTGTTGCGTCAGCGCCGCGTAGTTCTCCTCGTGCGCGACGCTCGTGCACACGGCAAGCGTCTCGGCGACGGCGCCTTTGGCGATGATGTAATGCTTGCCCGCGCGATCCTTCACGATCACCGACATGCGCCGGCGCGTGAAATCGAATGGCACCTCGTCGACGAGCGTGTACTCGGCGTGCAAGTGCTGTACGCGATCTGCATCATGCACCGCGTCGAGCACGGCTTCGTCAAGCAGGTTGCGCAGGCCGGTCTGGTGGTAGCTATTGAGCCAGGCGAACTCGAGCACCTTCTCGTTTTCGTCGCCATAAATATCGGTGTGGCGTTCGAGGATGACCTTGTCCTGCGTCAGCGTGCCGGTCTTGTCGGTGCACAGCACGTCCATCGCGCCGAAGTTCTGGATCGCGTTGAGGCGCTTGACCACGACTTTGCGTTTTGCCATC